>CAZWIW010000004.1:0-61033 GCA_964634545.1 uncultured Rubrivirga sp. | reverse complement strand
CTGGACATCAACGTCTTCGGTCGCCGCGCTGGTATCGCCGCCGCCGAATACGCGAACTCCATCGAGCACGTGGAACTGCCAGCCGACCCCCAGGGCGCGACCATCGCCCTCGTGGAGCGCCTGCGCAGTGGCACCGGCAGCGAGCGAGTGGCGGCCATCCGCAAGGACATGCAAGACACCATGGACATGAACGCCCAGGTGTACCGCACCGAAGCGACTCTCAAGCAAGCGCTCGGCGACGTTCAAGAGCTCAAGCGCCGCTTCGCGAATGTGTCGATCCAGGACAAGGGCACCCGCTACAACACCGACCTCATCGAGGCGATCGAGCTCGGCTTCCTGCTCGACCTCGCTGAGGTCACGGTCGTGAGTGCCCTGGAGCGCAAGGAATCGCGCGGCGGTCACGCCCGCGAGGACTACCCCAACCGCGACGACGTCAACTTCATGCGGCACACGATGGCCTACAAGTCCACCGACATCAGCGGTGAGGAGTACGTGCGCTTGGATTACAAGCCCGTGGTCACCACACGATACGAACCGATGGAGCGCAAGTACTGATGGCAGCCGTAGTCGAAGAGACCGTCGTCCCAGAGACCGAAGTACCGGTCGCAACGGACGTCACGTTCCGCATCCGCAGGTTCCTGCCCGATGTGGACGAAGATGCTCACTGGGAGGACTACACCGTCGCTCTCTTCCCCACCGACCGTGTGCTCACCGCCTTGGAGAAGATCAAGGGCGAACTCGATGGCACCTTGAGCTTCCGCCGCTCCTGCGGCCATGGCATCTGCGGTTCGGACGCTATGCGGATCAACGGTCGCAACCGCCTGGCCTGCAAGACGCTGGTCAAGGACCTCGACATCAAGAAGCCGATCACCGTCGAGCCGATCAAGGGTCTGCCGGTCGAGAAGGACATGATCGTCGACATGGAGCCGTTCTTCGCGGCCTACCGCCAGGTGCTGCCGTTCTTGATCCCCGAGGGGCACGAGCCAACCCGCGAGCGGCTGCAGTCCGCCGAGGATCGCGCCCGCTTCGACGACACCACCAAGTGCATCCTGTGCGCGGCCTGCACCACCTCCTGCCCGGTCTACTGGACCGACGGGCAGTACTTCGGGCCGGCCGCGATGGTGGCGGCGCACCGCTTCATCTTCGATAGTCGCGATTCGGGCTTCGAGCAGCGTCTCGAGGTGCTCAACGACAAGGAAGGTGTGTGGCGTTGCCGCACCACCTTCAACTGCACCGATGCGTGCCCGCGCGGCATCCAGGTCACTAAGGCGATCCAGGAAGTCAAGCGCGCGCTCATCTTCCGCCGCGTCTGAGACTCTCCCTCACCCCGTTCGAGGGCTAGGGGCGGAGGGCTTCGGGGTTCTTCGGGTGCACTGGCAGCCGGCCGGCCACCACGTCGAGCACCGCTTGGGTGGCCGCTTCCGTCATCGCCTCAATCGAGCGGTGACTAAGGCCAGCGATATGCGGGCTCATGATGACCGTCGGGAAATCACGCAGCGGGGAATCCCCGATCGGTTCGCGGGCGAAGGTGTCGATGCCGGCTCCAGCGAGGTGGCCGGTCCGAATGGCTTGGGCGAGTGCGTCCTCATCGATGATTCCGCCGCGGGAGACGTTCACCACGTAAGCACCCGGCTTCATCGCGGCGAACGCCTCGGCACCCAACAGTCCGCGGGTACTCTCAGTTAATGGTGCGTGGACGGAGATGACGTCACTGCGCGTAAGCAATGTCGGTAGATCGACTAGTTCGGTGCCCTCGGGCGCATCGTCCAAGTACGGGTCGTACACATAGACCGTGCTTCCGAAACCTCGGAGTCGACGGATAACGGCTCGACCGATCACACCGGATCCGACCAACCCGATCGTCGCGCCGTACATATCGCTCGGCGTCAAGGATCCCGCCCGATCCCAGCGCCCTTCCCGAATCGCGGTGTCGTTCTCAGCGAGCCGACGCTGTAAAGCCAGCATCATCGCAAGCGCGTGATCGGCTACCGCTTCCTCGTTTGCGCCGGGTGTGGTGGCCACGACCACTCCGGCGTTGGTGGCTGCCTGCATATCGATGGCATCCACACCCACTCCGGTGCGCGCGATCACCTTCAGATTCGGGCATGCCGCGAAGACCGAAGCGTCGAACGGATCCGTGCTTGCGATGACGCCCTCCGCATCACCGAGGATCTCAGCTAGCTCGGCCGCGGTGCGATTGCTAGTTCGCGGATGCAGCCGGATTCCCAAACCAGCCTCAGTCAGCAGTGCGCCGGTAGTTGGACCATTGATGTCGTAAACCGGCCAGGTGACGACCACATCCGTGCTCATTGAATGATCTTCTCGCATCCGGACTAATCGTCGTCTCGTGACGGTGCGGTCTGCGCCTCACCAGCGCCTTGCACGGATTGGTCGTAGTCGATCACCGCACCGGTCATCATTCCCGCGTCGTCACTCAGGACGAACGCGAGCGTCTCAGCGATCTCGGCAGGCTTGATGAGCCGGCCGAACGGCTGCCGTTCCTCGACGCGCGCGAGCCAATCGTCCGCAGCGTTGTGATACCGACGCTGGGTGTCGTCCTCCCCTGGAGTGTCCATCCATCCCGGGTTCACCATCACCACTCGGATGCGGTGCTGCATCAATTGATAGGCCAAGGAACGAGTCATCGTCATCATCGCGCCCTTGGAGATCGAGTACGCGGTGATGAAGGGGGCGCCGCCATAGGCCGCCACCGACCCAACATTGACGATCGACGCCGGCACACCAGCGTCCCGCGCCATGCGGGCGACCCCCTGACATGTGAGGAAGGCCGAGCGCAGATTGACGTTCATCATCCGGTCGAATAGTTCGACGGAGGTGTCCCACACATCCCCGCGATCGGTGATGCCCGCGCAGTTCGCGAGATGGTGGATGACACCGAATTTCGCTTTGGCTGTTGCCAGCAGTTGTTCGATACTCGCCGGATCCTCCAGATCAGTGGGGACGAAAATTGCGTCACAGCCCTTGGCGTGGAGGTCGGCGACCACGCTGGCACCCCGCTCAGGGTTACGCCCCACCACCACCGCACCGGAAAGTCCGGCATCGGCCATGCGATTCAGCAGTGCCTCACCCACTCCCTGGGTCGAGCCGGTAACCAGCGCATTGCGACCTGTGAAATCCATGTCAATCCCCTCATCCCTGACTGCACCCTCCACGGGAAGGTACCGACCCGACGAACAACTGTCTACACGCGTAGACGATCCGGCAGCAGCGTTTGGCAGGAGTGTCCGGCTACCGCCCCTCGGGCGGCGGGGCCGTCGAGCCACGGATTACCAAGGGCGGGCTCGGCAAGACGGACAGCCGTTCCACTTCACCGCCACCCATCGCAGCCAGGATGCGCACCCCCGCCTCCCGGCCGAGTTCGCGGGCTGGGAAGGGCAGCGTGGTCAACGGCGGATCGCAGTAACGGCCGGCATCGGCGTCATCCACGCCGATCACGCTGAGGTCCTCCGGAACGCGCAAGCCTCGCTGGCGGGCAACCTGGATCACGGCGATCGCCATCAGATCGTTGTGCGCGAAAACAGCGGTGGGGCGCGGCACTACGTCGAGCAACGCGCCAGCCGCAGCAATGCTGCCTTCCACGACGCTTCCGTCGATGCTCGCTGCACCTTCGGCGACCAACGCAGGATCGACCTCGAGGCCAGCCTCTCGCAATGCTTGCTCATAACCCAGGTACCGCTTCCAGCTGTCCAAGCTAGACCGGTGTTCTCGCAAGATCGCGATACGGCGATGCCCAAGTGCGGTCAAGTGTTCGGTCACGCGGTAACCGCTGTCCGTTGCGTCGACGAGTACGCACGCAGCATCGGAAACGTCCTGCTCGACGACAATCGCTGGAATACCGCCTCGGTCCAGGATCGACAAAGTACTCGGGGTGTCAGCCGTGGGAACCAAGATGACGCCGTCTACCTGTTTGGCAACCATCATCTGCGCGTAGCGCTGGTCCAGATCAGGCTGATCCTCAACGTCACACACGATCATCAGGTACTCCTGGGCTGAGATCGCATCGCTGATTCCCATCGTCAGCTTGGCCCACACCGGATTGACCAGCGTCGGCGCAATCACACCGATGGATCGGGTGGCCTGCCCGGCGAGGCTGCGCGCGATCTCATTGGGGTAGTAGCCCAATTCCTCGACAGCGGCCAACACACGCTGACGTTTGTCTTCGCCGACCGGCTTGGGTCCACCGTTCAGGACGTAGGACACAACCGCAGAGGACACCCCAGCGCGTTTAGCGACGTCATCTCGAGTCGGTCGACGAGCGCTTGCCACGTGGTCGCCTCCTCGTTGCCGGTTCACCTGTCATCGACGACGGATGTTGGATGCAAAGATAGGGCTCCACCAACTCGAGAGGAACCAATGCGCCCGAATCCTTGGCTCGATTGCGTCCGTGAGGGAAACCTGGCGCTCGGTGGATGGCTGTCCAATCCGTCCACTATCAACGCCGAGATCATGGGTGCGGCCGGGTTTGAGTATGTGGCCATCGATACCCAGCACGGTGCAGTGGACTACTCCACGATGCTGCCGATGCTGCAGGTGTTGGCCATCGGTGATTCCACCCCGATCGTCCGGGTTCCCTCCAACGATTCCGGCCATATCGGCAAGGCACTCGATGCTGGAGCCCGAGCGGTAATCGTGCCGATGGTCAACGATCGCGCAGCATGCGAGCAGGCTCTCGCGTACACCCGGTACGCCCCTGAGGGTGAGCGCAGTTTCGGACCCACTCGCGCGGTACTCGTGGAAGGCGATGACTACTTCGATTACGCCGCCGATCAGATCTCCCTTATTCCGATGATCGAGACAGCCGAAGCGATGCGCAATATCGACGACATCCTCAGCGTGCCTGGCATTGAAGCGATCTACGTAGGGCCCAACGATCTGTCGATCAGTTTGGGCATCAAGCCGAACACCAACGATCCCCGGCTCGATGAAGCGATGGTGGAGATCGTCGCAGGGTGTCGTCGTCATGGGGTCGTGCCCGGCGTCCACGCCAGCGCGGCACTGTGCGCGAAGCGCGTCGAGCAAGGCTTCGGGATGGTGACGGTCAGCGCGGACGTCGTGGCGCTACGCGCACACGTTCGGCAAGACCTATCAACGGCCCGCGGCACTGCGGCCGAGGCGATTAACAGTACTTATTAGAGAACGTACTAGAGATCGCACTAGATCGAGATGCGCGCCATCGGCTCGATGAGGCCGCGCACTCCCGGGTTGATCGCCAGCACCGCTCCCGCGTCGGGTTGACCAGGAGCTGCCGGGCGACGACCACCGGAACTGATCGACGTGACCACCAAGGTGTCGAGATCGGGGCCAGCGAAGGCGGGCATCGACGGCTTCTCGACGGGCAATTCGATGGTGCGATCCAAGCGTCCGTCTGGCGTGATGCGCACCACCGACCATCCGTACACGCATGCCGCCCAGTAGCACCCGTCTTGGTCGACACAGGCACCATCCGGCTTGCCGGTCAGCGGACCGAAGTCGAACAGCGGTCGCCGATTCGTCGCCGCTGCCGTATCGAGGTCGTAATCGAAAGCCCAGATCACCTGTTCGTGAGTGTCGGTCCAGTACATGGTTTGACCATCGGGTGCGAAAGCCAATCCGTTGGAAGTCGCTACGCCATCGATGAAAGTCAGCGACGAGCCATCCCTGTCGACCACGAATAAATGTCCGGCAGGGAAACCGGGCGCATCATCGGAACGCTCGTCCATCGACCCGATCCACATCCGCCCCGTGGGATCCGGGCGTCCGTCGTTCATGCGAACGCCCTCGGTGGATTCCAGCGCGACCAACTCTTGCCACTCACCTGTGGCCGAGTGGTACTCGATTAAGCCGGCACCGAGGCCGACGACGAACACCCCTGGGCGATCTGTCGCCGCAACGCACGACGGGCGACCGGGCATCGACCAGGAGTCGGCTTGCCCGCTCGCCCAGTCGAGGCGCTGGATGCTCTGCCCATCGACATCCACCCAGTACAGCGCCGAGTCCCGCTCCGACCACACCGGAGACTCACCGAGCTTGGCCCGGTGGTCACAAAGGATCTCGACTCCGGGAGTCACAATTCCTCGGAGACCTTCCGCAGGAACTCCACGCTCGCCTTGGCATCCTCGATCGGACCGGTGCCCGGCTCTGGATCGCCGGTGAGGGAGCAGTCCTGCTCGAGCACGTACCAGCCCTGGTAGCCGCGGCCCTCGAGGTACTTGACCACTCCGGCGATGTCGACATCACCTGATCCCGCAGGTACGAACATGCCCTCGATTGTGGCCTGCCGGAAGGGAACTTCGCCAGCCCTGACCTTCTCAGCCATGTCGTTCGTCAGATCCTTGATGTGTACGTGCAACACGCGATCGCCGGCATCCTTCACGACCTGCAGGGGATCCACTCCCGACAAGAACAGATGGCCGGTGTCCACACACATGCCTACGTCGCAAGTTTTCAGCAACCGATCGACCTGGTTCTGGCGCGAGATGGCCATCCCCCAGTGCGGATGCAGTGCGGTGTTCAGCCCGCGCGCCTCGGTGGTGTCTTGGAAGCGGCGAAGATTGCGCAGAAAAATCTCCCACTGATCGTCATCCATATCGATCTCGGTGTCGTAGCCGTCGTAGTGCGAGCGGGGGCCAAGCACCACATTGGAGGCACCGGCGGCGGCCAACTGATCGCTCGCCCGCCCGACGTACTCGAGTTGGGCGTCGATGTCCTTGTCTTGGTAGAGGATCGCCGGGACGAATCCGCCGACCATGGACATGTCGTAGCCGGCCACGAAATCCTTGAGTTCGTCTGGGTCGGTGGGCAAGAAGCCGTCGGGTCCGAGTTCGGTGGCGCTTAAGCCAGCTTCGCGCATTTCGGCCATCACCCGCTTGGGATCCATCAAGTAGCCCCAACCTTCGGAGGCGTCGGCCCCCCAGGTGATCGGCGCACCGGCAACCCGGCTCAGCATGTCGCTCATCGACTTCCTCCTGCACTCGTCGGCCACGTGAACGTCCTTCGTGCCCGAAAATCCGGAACATCTTCACATCAGGTATCTACACGCGTAGAGTAATCCTCGCCCCGCGTTGGAACGTGCCAACTCGTAGGATCACTCAGGTTAGTGCCCGACACCGCGGGACCGCTAGTCCTTGCAGACAACACCCGACTTCGCGCAGAGGAGACCGTCGTGGAAACAGTCCGACTGACCATGGCCCAGGCCCTAGTCCGCTGGCTCACCGCCCAAAAAACCGAGATCGACGGCGAGGTCGTCCCCTTGTTCCCCGGCGCCTTCGGCATCTTCGGCCACGGCAATGTCACGGCGCTGGCCGAAGCACTCGCCGAGGTCAAGGACACCTTTCCGACGTGGCGTGGACACAACGAACAGTCCATGGCGCTCTCGGCGATCGGCTACGCCAAGGCGATGCGGCGCAAGCAGATCATGGTGGCCACCTCCTCGATCGGACCTGGCAGCACGAACATGGTCACTGCCGCCGGAGTGGCGATCACCAACCGGCTGCCGGTCCTCCTACTCAGCGGAGACACCTTCGCCCACCGCATCGTGGATCCGGTGCTGCAGCAGGTCGAACAGTTCAACGATCCAACTGTGACCGCTGCCGATACTTTCAAGCCCGTCACTCGCTTCTGGGATCGGATCATGAAGCCCGAGCAGTTGGTGAAGTCACTCCCCCAGGCCCTCGCGGTGATGCTCGACCCCGCCGACTGCGGCCCCGCCTTCATCGCCCTCCCGCAGGATGTGCAAGCTGAGGCGTACGACTACCCGGCGAACTTCTTCGAGGAGAAGATCCACTACATCCGCCGGCCGCAAGCCGACCCCCGGGAGATCGAGACGGCTGCGTCGGTGATCGCCGGCGCCAAGAAACCGCTGATCATCTCCGGCGGCGGTGTCTTGTACTCCGGGGCCATCGACACCCTCACCGATTTCGCTGCGAAGCGGAACATCCCAGTCGTAGAGACGTTCGCCGGCAAGGGTGCACTCGTCGATTCGAATCCGAACTACGCAGGATCGTTGGGCATCGCCGGCGATGCCTGCTCCAACGCCATCGCCGAAGACGCCGATGTCGTGATCGCCGTCGGCACCAAGTTGCAGGACTTCACCACTGGCTCCTGGGCGCTGTTCAAGGATCCGAACGTGAAGATCGTCGCGCTCAACGCCCAGCGCTGGGACGCAATGAAGCAAAACGCGACCTCGGTGATAGCCGATGCCGACATCTCGCTGCAGCAGATCGACGCGAAGCTCGGAGACTACGCCGCACCAACGGAATGGCTGGCGCGTGCGCAGGCGGAGAAGGCGAAGTGGAACGAGCACCTCGATGCCATCGGCCAAGCGGTGAGCGATCCGCCTTCCTACAACCAGGTGATCCAACGGGTCCACCAGGTGTGCGATGACAGCGACTACATGCTCTCTGCGGCAGGTGGTCTGCCCGGCGAACTATTCGCCGGTTGGCGCACCAAGGCGCCCAACACCTTCGATGTCGAGTTCGGCTTCTCCTGCATGGGCTACGAGATAGCCGGTGCGGTTGGCGCGAAGATGGCGCTACCGGATCGCGACGTCGTGTCCTGGGTGGGCGATGGCTCCTACATGATGATGAACAGCGATATCTACGCCAGCGTGATGACCGGCAACAAGGTCATCTACTTCGTGTGCGACAACGAGGGTTTCGCCGTCATCAACCGCCTGCAGGTGAACCAAGGTGGCGAAGAGTTCAACAACCTGCTGCGAACCACGAAGCACACAACCATGACCAAGATCGACTTCGTGGCGCATGCTGCATCGATGGGTGCCACGGCAGAGAAAGTCGAATCGTTGGACGACATCCCTGCGGCCTACGCACGCGCCAAGGCATCGGACAAGACCTACGTGATCGTCATCGATGTCGCCCAGTACGAATGGGTTGGCGGCGGCACCTGGTGGGAGGTCGGCGTGCCGGAGGTCAGCAACCGGGCCGAGGTCCGCACCGCCCGGGCTAGCTACGAGGCCGAGTCCAAGCACCAGCGCATCGGGATCTAGTCGTGGCGCTGTATCCGGAGTTCGCGGGCAAGGTCCTCGTCGCGACCGGTGGTGCTTCGCTCATCGTCGAAGCACTTGCCCGCCAGTTCGTCGCCAACGGCGGCCGGGTTGTGCTCGGGGATCTACAGGACGAGTACGCCGATGCGCTACTGGCCGATCTCGGTGACAACGGCCGGTTCGTGAAGACCGACGTCACCTCCGATGCCGAGCTCGATGCGCTCTTGGGTACAGCGGTCGAGAGCTTCGGTGGGGTTGACTATGTAGTCAGCGCGCACACCACTTTCGCCTGCGGATATTTGGACACCACGCGAGAGAACTGGCGAACCGCGTTGGATGTGAACGTCGCATCAGCGGCCATGTTCATCGAGAAAGCGGTGCCGCTCATGCAGCAACGCGGCGCGGGGGCGGCCGTCATCGTTACCTCGGTATCCGGGAAGTCCTCACAGCCGAACCGTCTGGTGTACCCGGTTACCAAGACCGCGCTGCTGGGCTTGAACCGCAACTTGTCGCAGGCGCTGGCCCCACTGGGCATCCGCATCAACAGCGTTTCGCCCGGTTGGACGTGGAGCCGGAACTTGGAGCGTCGTTACGGCACCCGTGAGTACGCCGATGCCTTCGCTGGTGAATTCCAGGCGATCCGTCGCATGGCCGAGCCGGAGGAGATCGCCGACGCCATCTGCTACGCCTGCTCGTCCGGGGCGTCATTCATGACTGGTGCGGATATCCCCGTCGACGGTGGCTATAGCGCGCTCGGCCCCGAAGCACTCGGCCAGCCGTACGAGAAATTCCCGGTCATCGGCCAATAATCCACTTTCGTCGTCTCTTCGGAGACCGGCAAGTCAACCCTGGGAATCTGCGAAGTCAACCTCAAGAATCCGCGAAGTCGACCTTCGGAAACTGCCAGGTCGGGATTAGAGGTCGACGGCGAAGTACTGGGTTTCGAGGAACTCGTGGATGCCGTCGAATCCGCCCTCGCGGCCGAGGCCGGATTCCTTCATGCCACCGAACGAGGCCGCCGGGTCCGAAGCGATCCCCCGGTTGATGGCCACCATTCCCGATTCCATCTGCCGGGCAACCTTGATGCCCTCGCCGGCGTCCTTGGCGAATACGTAGGAGATCAGGCCGTATTCGGTGTCGTTGGCCATCCGGATCGCCTCGGCCTGATCCTCGAAGGTAACGATCGGTGCGACCGGACCGAAGATCTCGTTCTTGGTCAGCGACGAACCGTGCTGCACGCCACGCACCAAATACGGTGAGATGAAGGCGCCGTCACCGGGAACCTCGCTTACCGCTGTCACCTGACTGCCTTCGGATTCGGCGCCTTGCACGATCTCCAGGATCTTGTCGCGCTCCTTGACCGAGACCATCGCACCAAGCTGGTTGTCCCTATCGATGCCCGGGCCGATCTTGAGCCCACGCAGTGCGGCTTCGAACTTCGTCGCAAACTCCTCGGCGACCGAGGCGTGCACATAGAACCGATTGGCGGCAGTACAGGCAGCGCCGCCATTGCGCATCTTGGCGACCATCGCACCTTCCACAGCCTTGTCGACATCGGCGCCTTCGAGCACCAGGAAAGGTGCGTTGCCACCGAGTTCCATGGACGACGGGAGTACGCGCTTGGCGGTCTGGTCGAGAAGCAACTTGCCGACATAGGTCGAGCCGGTGAAGGAGAGAGTGGCAACGCGAGGATCGGCGAGAATCGCTTCGGACACCGGTCCGGACTTCGATGTGGTGACCACGTTGACCACACCCGCTGGCGCACCCGCGCGTTCGAGGACATCGGCAACCCACAAAGCTGTCAGCGGAGTCTCCGCTGCCGGCTTCAGGACCGCAGTGCAACCCGCAGCCAGAGCCGGGGCGAGCTTGCGAGTGGCCATCGCCGCCGGGAAATTCCAGGGCGTGATCATGTAGGCCACACCCATGGGGCGGTAGTCCGTGATGATGGTTTTATCGCCGTTGGGGCCGTATCGGAAGTCGCCTTGCACATGCGCGGCTTCTTCGGAGAACCACCGGAAGAACTCCGCTGCGTATAGCGACTCACCCATGGCATCGCCCCAGGCCTTGCCATTCTCCAGGGCGATCAAGCGAGCGCAATCTTCGATCTCCGCGGTCATGATGTCGAACGCCTTGCGCAGGATTTCCGCACGCGAACGAGCCGAGGACACACCCCACGTTTGGAAGGCGTCGTACGCCGCACCAACGGCTTGCAGGCCCTCTTGGGGAGTTGCGTCGCCGATCTCAGCAAGCGAACCGAGGGTGGCCGGGTTGATCACGTCCAGGTGAGCGGCAGTTTGCAGCCATTCGCCACCGATCAACAATCCGGTCGGAGTCCGCTCGGGCAGGGTCGTTGTCATGCGTGGAGTCCTTCCAGGTTTTAGCGCAAGGGTTCCAAGGGTAGCGAGAGTGCTGCTGCGCCCTAGTACGCGTTGGTGACGACGAGCTCCTCCGCCGGGAAGAGGGTGAGTAACTCCGCACCATCTTCGGTAACGACGAGCTCTTCCTCGATCCGGGCCGCCGAGTGACCATCATCGGCTGGCCAGTAGGTCTCGAGTGCGAAGACCATGCCGGCCTTGATCTCGACCGGGTTCTCCAGGGAATTCAGTCGGCTGATCACCGGACGCTCGTGCAGACCGAGGCCTAGACCGTGACCGAACTGCAGGCCGAAGGCTTCCATCTCCGAGGAGAAGCCGAATTCCTCGGCCTTGGGCCACAGTTGTGCGATGCGATCGGTGGTCATGCCCGGGCGCACGAGATCGATCGCGGAGTCGATGAGTTCGCGGGCCTTCTTGTAGGCATCACGGTGCGCGGTGGTCGCCCGACCGACAGCGAACGTGCGGTAGTAGCAGGTCCGATAGCCGTTGAAGGCGTGGATGATGTCGAAGTAGGCCTGATCACCCGGGCGGATCAGGCGGTCGGAAAAGACATGCGGGTGGGGGCTGCAGCGCTCGCCGGCGATCGAGTTGATCGCCTCGACCTGCTCCGAACCCATCTCCAAGAGACGATGGGTCGCCAGGGCGGCAACATCGCTCTCGCGCACACCGGGCTTCAAGAACTCGTAGATGTCCTGGTATACACCGTCGACCATCGAGGCCGCCTGGCTAAGGAGCAAGATCTCATCCTGGTTCTTGATCTCACGCGCATCGAGCATCACCTGCTGTCCGTCGCGGACATCGATGCCGGCGGCTTCGAGTTCACGCAGCATCGGCATCTCGATGACGTCAACGCCCAGCGGCATTCCCGCGACACCCTCATCGCGCAAGATCTCGGCGATCTGCTGCGCGGTGCCCGTCGGGAGTCCTGAGGTGGGAGAGATCGCGCCCTGCAGGCCGTTGTTACCCCCGTGGGATTGATCTGGTTTGAGCCACGGCGAGTGCAGGCGGTGGTTCTTGGCCGCCGAACCGAAGTCCCAGATCCACGGCTCACCGGTGCGCGTCAGCAGCGCCCAGCGTTCTGTCTTGTTGTAGCCCCACGTCCCGATATGGGTGGCGGTGAGGTAGCGAATGTTCGAAGTCTCGAAAACCAACAACGCGCCCAGATCGCTGGCGTCCAGGGCTTGACGCGCCCGCTGCAACCGATAGTCACGCAAGCGATTGAAATCGACGCGCTCCTCCCAATCGACACCGATGATGCCCGGTGCGGCAATCGAGGTCTGCGCGAACTCACGGGCCGATTGCGGATGGCTTGGTGAACCCATTTCGGGTGTCAACTCCTAACGAGACGGATGAAGGGATTAACGGGGAGAACTGCGCACGTGACGCTGACCCGCGGGGTGGACGGGGAGGAGCCCGCCCACCCCGGGGTCGACCTCATCGAAAGGACGAGGCGTCTAGCGTCGATTTACCACTCTGGGGCGACCGCGGGGTCATCCCAGTTCTGGATGGTGACCTTCGGGTTCGGCATGTAGAGCACCGAACCTTCGTCGTCACGGCCGAGCGAGGTGTCGCCGGTCATCGCGCGGTAGATACCCACGACAGCGTTCTCGCCATCCCACGAGGAGGACTGGAACACGGTGCCGTCGAGCTCACCGGCTTCGACCAGCGGGTTACCGAGGAAGGTGTTACCGATCGAGGTAACGATCAGGCCGTCCAAGTCCAGACCCTGGGCCTTGGCGGCGTCGATCGCACCGGCGACCATGGTGTCGTCAGCGGCGTAGATGCCCTGGACGTTGTCCGGGCCCACAGAGGTCAGCATCTCCGATGCTGCGATCTGGGACTCGTCCTTGTTCCAGTTGCCGGGCTGCTCGGCCAGGATGGTCACGTTCGGGCAGAGCTCGGCGACGGTCTCCTTGAAGCCGTTGCCGCGCAGGGTCGCCACCGAGTTACCGGTCAGACCGTTCACCTGGATAACGCCGATCTCGGCGCCGTCGGCGAACTCGCACATCATCTCGGCCGAGGCAGCGCCCTGGCCGTAGCTATCGGTGCCGGAGTAGCCGAAGGTGAGGTCGGTGTCCTCGGGGTTGACGTCAGCGTTGGTGATCCACACCGGGATACCAGCGTTGTTCGCTGCCTCGAGGCAGGGACGGATCGAGTCCGCCACGGCCGGCCAGAGGATGATGCCATCGGGCTGCGCAGCTACGGCAACCTCGCACTCACTGGCTTGCTTGTCCGCGTCGTACTCGGAGTTGGTGATCGTCAGGTTGATCCCGAGCTCAGCAGCCTTCTCCTCCATCGGGGGGAGGTAGGTGGTGCCGTATGGCTGGTCGTTGCCCTGCGGGAGCAGTGCGTAGACCTCGAAGGGGCCGTCACTTGCGTCAACGGCCTCTTCCTCTGCGGCCTCTCCGTCGCCCGATTCCTCGACGGTCTCTTCAACCGTCTCCTCGGCCGCGGTTTCCTCGCCACCTGCATCCGCGCTGCTGGAGTCGTCCGACCCTCCGCAGGCGGCCAGAGTCAGCGCTGCAGCAGCAAGCATGCTGGCTGCGAACGTAACGCGAGACTTTCGCATTCTGTTGCCTCTTTTCGTTGGTTTCATCTGGTCAGCCACCGGCGGTGGCAAGCCCCCCTGAAGCGCTAACTTCCTGGGGATTTCGCCCGGCCTTGACGCAAAGTCCGAAGACTTCCCGCCACCGAGCGAAGACTGTTGGGATCGGTAGTCACGGCGACGAGCAAGATGACGCCGATGAAGATCTGCTGCACCGGTACCTGGACCCCGGACAGGGTCAAGGCGACCTGCAAGATGCCCAGGGCAGCAGCACCGATCAGTGTTCCGACGATCGATCCTCGACCGCCCTTGAGGTAGTTGCCGCCGATGATGGCGGCAGCGAAGCTGGCGAGCAGCACCGTCGAGCCGGCGGTCGGATCGGCGGTGGTGCGCTCCAGGGTGTTGATGACACCGGCCAGCGAAGCCACGAAACCGGAGATCATGAAACCGGTGAAGATGCGACGAGTTACCGGAATGCCGGCATCTCGTGCGGCCTGCCGGTTGCCACCGACCGCGAAGAACTCCCGGCCCGCCTTCACCCGCGAGATGAATACCTGAATCGCGATGAAGACGAGGATGAAGATCAAGATGCGGGGGGTCAGCGGACCGATCAGCGGTTGACCGAAGGCGATACCTGCGTCTTTGTTGGTCAAGCTCACCGGTGCTTCATCGGATATGACGAAGGCCAAGCCTCGTAAGGCGAAGAGCATGCCGAGCGTCGCGATGAAGGAGTTGATTCCCACCACCGAGACGAAGAACGCGTTGATAACTCCAACGATGAGTCCCGTCGCGAGCGCCGCAAGGATCCCGAGCGTGAGATCGGGAATGCTGGCCATGATCACACCCGAGACAGCCAGCGTGCTGGCAACGCTCAGGTCGAGTTCGCCCATCAAGATGACGACGGTCAGGCCAAGAGCCACCAGGCCAACGAGTGCGATGCGTCCAAGGGTCACTTGGTAGGCGGTGAATACCAGCGGTTCCAGCAGCGCCACCACAACGACGATGACCGCAAGCAGAGCCAACCCGCGGCCTTCGGTGCGGCGGGAGGCCACGGTGCGGATACGCCCCCACAAGCCCTCTTGGGCGGCGGCACCTAGGGAAATGGTTTGGGTCTGGCTCATCGTTTCGACACCTTCCGGCCGAGGGCGTCGATAGAGACCGCCAACACGATCAGCACTCCTAGCGCCACCTGCTGGTAGCCGAAGCCGATACCGAACAGCACCAGGATGTTGGTCAGCACGCTGACGAAGATCACACCGAGGAACGTTCGGTAGATGCTGCCGCGACCGCCGAACACGCTCGTGCCGCCGACGATGATCGCCGCGAGTGCTTCGAACTCATATCCGACACCGTCGTTGGAGACAGCGGTGTTGGAGAAGGCCGCTAGGACGAAACCACCGATCATGGCTGCGACGGCAGTCACCAGGAAGGCCCCGATGATGACGAGGGAGGTGTTGGTGCCGCCAAGCCTCGTGGCTTGCTCATTGACGCCGAAGGACTTCACCAGGAAGCCGAAGTTCGTGCGATTCAGGAGCAAGCTCAGCAGGATCGTCATGATGATCAAGACGATCGCGGAGTACGGGACTGGCCCGATCTTGCCCAAGCCGAAGGCGCGGATCGGACCGTCCGGAGGACCGAAGAAGATCGAGCCGCCGGAGAAGAACCTCAAGAGCCCCAGACCGATGAACGTGGTGGACAAGGTGACGATGACCGCGTTGGCTTTGAAGACACCAACGGCGGTTCCGTTCACCAGCGCGAACAAGCACGCCGCCGCGAGGGCAGCCAGAATCGCGAGTGGTATGCCATAGGAGTTGCTGACCGCGATCAAGATGACACCGGCGGTGGCCACCTGGGCAACCACCGAAAGGTCGAGGTAGTTGCCGCTGATCACGACGAAGGTCATCCCCACGGCGACGATCCCGATCGGTGCGGCGCGGTGGAAGACGTCGGTGATGTTGATCAACGACGCGAACCCGTCCACGAAGATCAGCGCAAAAATAATGAGGACCGCGGTGAAGATGAAGATCCCGTTCTCGGAGATCCACGTCAGAACCCGTGCAGCTTGTCGCTCTTCGACAACCGCCACCTGCTGCTTGTCTTCTACGACTGTGGTCTCGGACATCAGGCGCTCACCTCCGATTCGCCGGAGGCCAGCGACATGACCGATTTCTCATTGGCGTCTTCGCGGCCGAGGGTTCCGGTGATGCGCCCATCGCGCATCACGTGGATGACATCGGAGAGTTCGAGGAGCTCCGGTAGGTCCGAACTGACAACGAGGACCGCGGTTCCCTGATCGGCGATGTCCTTCACCAACCGGTGAATCTCGGCTTTGGCACCAACATCGACCCCGCGGGTGGGCTCGTCGAGGACGATGAAGTCCGGTCGACGACCAAGCCACTTGGCCAACACGATCTTCTGCTGGTTGCCGCCGCTGTACTGGCCGGCCTCCCTGGAGATCTCCGGCGGCCGTAGACCCACCTTGTCGGAGAGTTGCTGAGCGACTTCCTTGATCTTCCCGCTGAGCATGAAGCCCGCCTTCGCTAGTTGCTTGCGGTTGGGAAGGCGGATGTTGTCGGTCACGGTCATGGTCAACGCCAGACCATCGGTGCGCCGTTCCTCGGGAACGTAGGCAACACCGGCTCGCACCGACGACTGATAGGTCGACAAGGTCGATGTCTTGCCGCCGACGGTGAGGGTGACCATGCCTGCCGAGCGATTGTCGGCTCCGATGATGGCGCGGACCAACTCAGAGCGACCCGCACCCACCAGCCCACCGAGCCCGACGATCTCACCGGCGCGTACTTGCAGATCGACGTTGTTGACTCCGGCCGCCACGATGCCCTCGGCACGCAGAACAACCTCGCCAGGCTCCGCATCCCGGTGCGTCGCGAGGTCGCGCTTGAGTTCGCGGCCGACCATCTGATCGACGACCTGCTCGGGCGTGATGTCGGCGATGGGAGTGGTGATCACCTGCTTGCCGTCCCGCAGGATCGTGACGTTGGTGCAGATGCGGAACACCTCGGGAATGCGATGGGAGATGTAGGCAATCGCCATTCCGCCTGCCGCCAGGCGCTCGAGCATGGCGAGCAGATAGTCGGTCTCGGCAGGTGTCAGCGTGGCGGTCGGCTCGTCCAAGATGAGCACCCGCGGCTTGCGCGCAACAGCGCGAGCAATCTCGACGAATTGGCGCAGGGCCACCGACAGTCGCTTCACCCGCTCGTCGAGGTCGACGCTCACCCCGATCTCTTCGAGGGCGTCGGCTGCGATCTGCTTCAGCTCCTTGTATTCGGTGAATCCGGCCTTGGTGGGGAACGCTCCCAGCAGGATGTTCTCCGCCACGGTCATCTCCGGCACCAGGCTCAATTCCTGGTGCACCAGGGCGATACCGGCATCAATAGCCGATCGGGTACCGCGGGCCAGGACCTGGCCGTCGACGCGAACCTCGCCTTCGTCGGGATCCAAGATCCCGGCCAGAACGCGCATCAGCGTGGACTTGCCAGCGCCATTCTCACCCACCACAGCGTGGATTTCTCCGGGCCGCACCGCCAAGCTGACATCGTCGACGGCAATTGCTCCGCCGAACCGCTTGACGATGTGGTCCGCTTCAATCAGCGGTGGTGCTCCTCCACTACCGGCACTTCCCACACGATCTCCCTCGCCTCGCACCCCGCGGCCGTGGCATCGGCCAAGGTGTTCTGTGTGAGTGTGCATTAGTTCACGGCAAAGACAAGGCTTGTAACCTTTTCGTTATCTGTTGGTGTACACAGCCGATGCACGATCGTGACCTGAGTTGCGTCTTCGGACCCGCCCTTCCTCACGAAAATCTGGGCTGGCCAGGGATATCGGACCGTCTACGCGGGTAACTTCGCGAAAACGTGTTCACAAGATGGTGACCGGTGTGTAATGTCCTGCCGAACACCAACGGGGCGTCTTTCCGCCGCGGGGAGCAGTTCGGCACAGCTCGTCATAGTTCGACAATCACATTCACGGAAAAGGGGTTCTTCGATGGACACGACTCGACTGGTGGGCAAGAACATCCTCATCACCGGTGCTGCGCAAGGGATGGGTGCGGCTATCGCACGGGACTACGCCGCCCAGGGTGCGAATGTCTGCCTCGGCGATGTCAACACCGACGGGGTGGACCAGGTGGTGGCCGAGATCAACGCCGCCGGGGGCGGTCGCGCCATCGGTGTTCGCCTCGACGTGACAAGTGAAGAGGAAGCACAGGCCGCCGTCGATGCGACCGTGGAAGCCTTCGGCGAGATCAACGTCATCGTGAACAACGCCGGCATCAACAAGCCGCTGTTCTTCGAGGACATCACCCGGGAGAACTGGGACAAGATCATGGACGTCAACGCCTGGGGCACCCTCAATTGCATGCAGAAGGCGGCCAACCAGATGATCGCCCAGGGCAAGCGCGACTACCCGTACAAGATCATCAACGTCGGCTCGATCCTCTCGCGCGATGCCTTCGATGACGTAGTCGTCTACTCCGCCAGCAAGCACGCGGTACTGGCCATGATCAAGGGCGGCGCCAAGGCTCTCGTCGACCACAACATCACGGTGAATGGCTACGGACCGGGTGTCGTACGAACCGAACTGTGGGAGCAACTCGACAAGGATCTGGTGGCTATCGGCAAGTTCGATAAGGAAGGCGAGAGCATGGATTCCCTCGCCGAGAACATGATCTTGATGAAGCGGTACTCCTACCCCGAGGACGTCACCGGCACCGCGTCGTTCTTGGCCAGCCCGGACAGCGATTACATGACCGGACAGCTCATCATGATCGACGGCGGCATGGTCCTGCACTAAAGCGCTCAGCACCCTTGTACGCGGCGAAGACTGTTCACCCCAGGCCGCGGTGTAGGTTCTGAGGCGTTCGCAAGGAGGACACAGTGACATCCGTCGAGGCTGGACAAGCTCTCCCCGCAGATGCCCAACCGTCGCCCGACGGTGATCACGAGTGGATCGTTGTCGGTGGTCGCATCCGCGAGGCACGCACCACAGCGGGGATCAGCGTTCGCGAACTCGCCCGCCGCATTGACGTGTCACCGAGCCACGTATCCCAAGTAGAGCGTGGCTTGGCTGCCTTCAGCGTCCGGGCGCTGTACAACGTGGTCAGCGAATTGGGTATCCAGATGGATAGCTTGTTCGACGACGCACCCAAGGCCGGGGCGGAAACCCTGCCGGTCGAAGTGCCGCAACGGCCGCGGGACGAGCAGACACCGTTGGACACCTCTGGAGTCGTGCTGCGCGCCGCCCAACGGCCCACCATCAAATTGAAGGCCGGGCCGCGGTGGGAACGGCTCACCGCGCACGCGGAAGAGGGATGCGAATTCCTCAGTGTCGTCTATCAGCCGAACCCGTCTGGAGAACCACCGGAGGACTTCATCCGGCACAGCGGGCGCGAATACGGAGTCGTGATGTCGGGGGAACTGAATGTGCAGGTCGGCTTCGGCCAGGCCACGCTCGGGCCAGGTGATTCGATCGCGTTCGATTCCAGCGTGCCGCACCGCTTTTGGAATGCCGGTGACTCCGAGACCCGCTGCGTGTGGTTCGTCATGAACGACGAAGGCTCCGACGGCGTCCACCAGCACAGTTGATCCGGTAGCCAGACTGCTGGCCCGACTATGACCAGGCCGCTATCCCCTACTGTCGCCGCGTGAGCAAGGCTGCTACCCGAACGACACCCACCACGGTCGGCTACATCCTCGCCGTGGTCGCAGGCATCGTCACAGCGATCCAATCCCGCGTGAACGGTGGTCTCGCCGACTTCCTGGGCAGTGGCACCAGCGCCGCGTTGGTCAACTTCACCGTCGGTCTGGTCATCATCACTGCACTGGTCGCCAGTGTCCGCCGATCCCGGGATGGCGTCGTCGCTGTATTGCGTGCTTTGCGCAATCGCACGTTGCCGTGGTGGGCGTTGATCGGCGGGGTGTTCGGCGCGTTCTTCATCGCAATCCAATCGACCTCCGTTCCGGTCATCGGCGTTGCGCTGTTCTCCGTCGCGTTGGTCTCTGGACAGACCGTCAGTTCGCTACTCGTCGACAGACTGGGGATCGGCACCCATCAAGGTGTGCCCGTTACTGCGCCCAGGATCGTCGGTGCCGTTGGTGCTGCCCTCGCGGTGCTCATTGCAGTTTCGGATCGGTGGAGCAATCAAGCCGGCGGCTTTTGGCTTTTGATCGTGTTGTCGTTCCTCGCCGGCGTACTCGTCGCAATGCAGCAGGCGGTCAACGGCCGGGTCTCCATGACAGCACGCAGCGCTCCGGCGGCGACACTCGGCAACTTCTCGATCGGCGCCATCACGTTGTTGATCGTCGTCACGGCCACGGGAGGCTTCACCGGGGGAGCCAGTCCGGTCAACACCTCCGGGCCAGCGTGGGCCTACCTCGGTGGAGTGCTCGGCGTGACCTTCATCGGCATCTCCGCGTTCACCGTTCCGATCTTGGGCGTGTTGTCCTTCGCGCTTGTCGTGATCGCGGCACAACTTGCAGGCGCCATCGTGCTGGACCTGATCTGGCCGGCGACCGCCCAACCGATCACGCTGCCGGTAATTGCCGGCGCACTACTAGCGGCCTTGGCCGCCTTCATCGGACGTCGGCGCGCAACGTCCTCGTGAATCCCGTCAGCGAACGATGCGAGCGGGGTTCTCCATGGCATCGATGAAGACCTGCATCCAGCGGGCAGCAACCGCGCCATCGATGGGGCGGTGGTCAACGGACAGGGAGAACTGCACGGTTGTGCCAACAACCACATTGCCGTCGCGGACAACGGGCTGTTGCTGCGCTGCACCGACCGCAAGGATGGTGGACTGCGGTGGGTTGATGATGGCGTCGAAGCCTTCCGTTCCGAACATCCCCAAGTTGGACACACTCGTGCTACCGCCTTCGAGTTCGGTTTGTCGGAGCGTGCCCTCCTTCGCCCGCGCAGCGAAGTCCTTGGTGATGAGCGCAAGTTGACCCAGACTCAAGGAACCCACATCGCGCACGACGGGAGTGACCAGACCGGTTTCCGTGGCAATGGCAACGGAAATATCCACCGTGTCGAATGCGCGCACAGCCTCCTGCGTCCAGATGACATTTGCTTCGGGAACCTTGGAGTGGGCGTAGGCGACGGCCTTGATGATGAAGTCATTGACCGAGATCCGGTTGTCCTCGCCCTCATTCATCTGCGCCCGCATCGCGAGCAGATCGTCGACCACGGCGGTTCCGCGCAAGTAGAAGTGCGGAACCGTGGACTTGCTCTCCGCGAGGCGGTTAGCGATCGCCTTGCGCAGCCGGGTGTGCGGGATCTCGCGGTAACCAGCCGCCGATCCGGTAGCCGGGGGGCTCGCTGGTGCTTGCGAAGGCACTGCTGGCACTACTGACACTGACACTCCGGACGCGATCGCCGCTTCCACATCGCGACGACGGATGCGTCCGCCTGGACCGGATCCAACAAGGACTTCAAGGCCTATCCCCGCCTCCCGAGCCATGCGTCGGGCGATGGGGCTGGCGAAGATGCGTTCACCGTTCGAAGTCGGGGCGATCGGCGTCGATTGAACGGCAGGTTCCGGGGTGGGCGCCGCAGTGGGCGCCGCAGCGGGTGCAGGTGCCGGCTCGCTGGTAGCCGCGGCAGTTGGCTCCGGTTGAGGTTCGGTCAAGGTACCCGTCGAGACGCCCAATTCGGCGGCGGCCGCAGCTGGGTCGGCCACCTGTTCACCGGGCTGCGCCCACACGGCGATCGGCTCGCCGGTGGCCACCTCCTGGCCGGCTTCGGCTAGCAGGTGCACGAGCGAACCGGCGGCTTCGGCCTCCATGTCGACAACGGCCTTGTCGGTTTCCAGCACCGCGATTACTTCACCCGCGGCGTACTCCTGACCGACGGGAACCTGCCAGGCTGACAGGACGGCACTGGTCGAACCGGTCGCGACTTCTGGCATCCGCAGCAACTCAGGCATCGAGGATCTCCTTGAGTGCGACGGTCACTTCTTCGGACTGGGCGATCGCGGCGCGCTCGAGCACCTTGCTGATGCTCGGCGACGCTTCCCTTCCGGTCACCCGCTGCACGGGTTGATCGAGCCAGTCGAAGAGTCGTCGTTGGATCTCATCGGCCAGCCAGCCGCCGTAGGAAGTACCGCGCGCCCCTTGCTCGGCGATCAAGACGTTATTCGTCTTGCGCACGCTCGCCTCGATCGTCTCCCAGTCCAAACTCGCGCGGTCGAGCCAGCGCAGGTCGATCACATCCGCATCTGTACCGAGACCGTCGACGGCTTCGAGTACGTATTGCGTCATCGCTAGGTAGGTGATGATGGTGACGTCGTTTCCGGTTCGGCGCAGCGCTGCCTTACCGACGGGGAGCAGGTAGTCCAGGTCATCACCCGGTCCTGGACCCATGGAGTTGTAGAGGTCGACATGCTCGAGGACCACCACCGGGTCATCGCAGGCCAGCGCAGTATTCATCAGCCCGACATAGTCATACGGGGTTGATGGCGCCACGATCCGCCAGCCTGGGTTGGTCGCCAACACACCGGCGGGATCCATCGAGTGCTGCGAGCCGTATCCCGTGCCTTGCGCCACCTTGCTGCGCAGGACGACCGGGACGGGGCTGGTACCGCCGAACATGTGTCGCGCCTTACCAATTTGATTAAAGAGTTGATCGGCGGCCACCCACATGAAGTCTGCGTACATGAACTCCACAACCGGGCGGAAGCGACCGTCGAGTGCCACCCCGCCGGCCAGACCGGTGAAGGCGTTCTCACTGATCGGGGTGCCCAGCACGCGATCGGGGAAGGCTTCCTTTAGACCGCGCGTTGCGCCATTCGTGCCGCCGTTCAGTCGGTGGATGTCTTCGCCCATCAGCACGATGCGCTCGTCGGTTTCCATCCGACGGGTCATCACACCTGCTACGGCCTCGATGAATTTCACGTCCTCGTTCGCCGATGGCGCGGGCTCCTCGGTGACGAGGGGCAATCCTTCGAGTTCGCTGAGGTCACCGCGCACGCCCACATCGGCGAACGCCGGATCGGGCCACTCGTCCTCACGGATGCGACGCTCGCCCGGCTTTCCGCCTGGTAGCGGCTCGGTCAGTTCGCCGGCGAGTTCGGCCATCAGTTCCTTCGCCCGCTGGGTTGCGGACTCCACTTGCTCGGCGGTCAGCAGCCCGCGACGAACCAGGTGGGAGGCGACCTGTTCGATCGGATCGCGGGCCCGCCACTGTGCTTCCTCCTCCTTGCTGCGGTAACGGAAGGCGCTGCCCGGGAAGGGACCGTTTTGGTGGAAGTACCGGTAGACGTCGGCTTCCACCACAGTTGGTCCCTGGCCGGTGCGCATGTGCTCGACGGCTTCACGCATCGTCAGGTACACCGACAGCGGGTTCATGCCATCCACCCGCCAACTGGCAATACCGAAGCCCGGCCCGCGTCCGGAGAGTCGGGGATCACCCGTCGCCTCTTCCACGTGGGTCGACACTGCGTACTGGTTGTTCTCCACGAAGAAGCACAACGGGACATCCCACGCAGCCGTCAGGTTGAACGTCTCCAAAGTGGAGCCGATGTTCGCGGCGCCGTCGCCGAAATAGGTGACCGCAACGTTGTCGGTACCGGCGTGCTTGTGCGCCCACGCTGAACCCGCCGCGAGTGGAACTCCCCCGCCCACAATCGCGTTGGTCCCGATCGCTCCGGCTTCCTCCCACTGCAAGTGCATAGAGCCACCACGGCCGTGGCTGAACCCGCGGTCGAGTCCGCAGATCTCGGCGAGGGTGGTCAGCATTGCCTGGCGGACATCTTCAGGCCACTGCGCGGTGGGATCCAAGCCTTCGGGTGCGAGGTAGTGCAAGACCTTGGCCAGGAACTGGTGGTGTCCGCGGTGCGAGCCGTTCACAGTGTCCGCGGAATTCAGAGCCAGCACCGAACCGACCGCGGCGCCTTCTTGTCCGATGCTGGAGTGGGCCGGACCGTGGACCAAGCCGGCGGCGGCCATCTCGAGCACCTGCTCTTCGAAGGTGCGGATCAGCACCATCTGGGCGAACATCGCGGTGAGTAGTCCCGCGGGGGCGGCGTCCCAGTCCGCTTCCTCGGCGTCGAGTTGGATCCAGGGGGCCGAGGGATGCAGGTCGTGGCGCTGAGTCATAGCCGGGACGATGGCAGAAATTGGATCCAATCTCAAGTGAAATTCCAAGATTTTCCAATTTTTGGCGGGCCTTTCGCCTAGATTGGATCCAGAACACCTATCAGGGAGACATCATGGCGATACCCGGGCTGCAGCGGCTGGACCACATCGGCTTCACCGTGCCGGATTTGGCCCAGGCGGACCGCTTCTTGGTGGATGTCCTGGGTTGTGAGTACATGTACAAACTCGGCCCCTTCGTCCACCCGGACACGGACTGGATGCGCGAGCACCTCGACGTCCACCCCCGCGCGGTGATGCGCGAGTTGCACTTCTACCGACTCGGCGGTCAGGCGGTCTTCGAGGTCTTCGAGTGGCAGGCACCCGAGCAGCACGCCGAGGTTCCCCGCAACAGCGATGTCGGTGGTCATCACGTGGCGGTGTACGTCGAGGACCTCGATGCGGCCATCGCCTACCTCGAGTATCACGATGTCGAGATCCTCAGTACTCCCACGTCAAGCAAGAGCGCCAGCGAAGGTCAACGCTGGGTCTACTTCAAGGCGCCATGGGGGATGTACTTCGAGTTGTGCAGCTACCCCGATGGCAAGGCCTTCGACCATCATCCGGAACTATTCGACTGACATGACCGAAGCGCCCGCTAGTACAACAGGCCGCATCCTCAGTTCCCTGCGTGCGGAGATCCTCAGTGGCGCGATCGGTCCAGGTGAGCGCCTTCGTCAAGAGGACATCGCCGAAAGACTCGGCGGCAGCAGGCTTCCGGTGCGCGAGGCGCTTCGCACTCTGGCGGCCGAAGGTCTCGTCGAGATCGAAGCCAACAAGGGTGCCCGCGTACCCGTGCTGGACCGCGATGAAGTCCAAACGTTGTACCGAATGCGCGAGCGTTTGGAGCCCCTGGCGCTGTCCACGAGCTTGCCCCGGCTCACAACACAAGATCTCGACGCCGTGGAAGCCATCCAAGAACGCATCGAAGCCGGCGTGGACGTCATCGACTTCCTGACCCTCGACCGCGAGCTGCACATGCTCACCTACACCGGCTGCACCGACGAGCAATTGATGGCAACGATCGAGCGATTGTGGAACTCCACGCAGCACTATCGGCGTGCCTTCATGGAATCGGGCGGGCCGGGCCGGGCCTGGGTCATCAACGCCGAACACCGGCTGCTGCTCGACGCCCTGCGGCAGGGTGATTCCGAGGGAGCCGAGTTGCATCTGCTGGGCCACATCCGCCGGACCCGGCGGGAACTTTCCTCCGCCCCGCATCTTTTCGCTGACCACTGATCCGTCGGCTGCTTGGCAGTCGCCTGCGGCTGTGCCACGCTCACCCCATGGCAGCGATCACCCTCGATGGGAAAGCAACCGCAGCGCGGGTCAAGGCCGAACTGGCCGAACGGGTCAAGGTGCTCAAGGCATCGGGCATCCAACCTGGTCTGGGCACAGTGCTCGTCGGTGATGACCCCGGTTCCCACGCCTACGTGGGTGGCAAGCACAAGGACTGCGCCGAGGTCGGCATCGCCTCGATCCGGGTTGACCTTCCCGCCGACACCAGCCAAGCCGAACTCGAAGCCGAGATCGATCGCCTCAACAACGATCCATCGGTGACCGGGTACATCGTGCAACTGCCGCTGCCCAAGCACCTCGATGCGAACCGGGTGCTGGAGTTGATGGATCCATCCAAGGATGCCGACGGCCTGCACCCGATGAACCTCGGTCGACTCGTGCTCGGAATCGACGCCCCACTGCCGTGCACTCCCCGAGGCATCGTGGAATTGCTCCGCGCCTACGACGTCCCCATCAACGGCGCTCACGCAGTAGTGATCGGTCGTGGCGTGACCGTCGGTCGACCGCTAGGGCTGCTCCTGACTCGGCGCAGCGAGAACGCCACGGTGACCCTCTGCCATACCGGCACGGCCGACACATCCGCGGAGATCGCCCGGGCGGACATCGTCGTTGCGGCAGCCGGCGTCCCCGGGATGGTGCGAGCTCAGGACGTCAAGCCCGGCGCCGCTGTGCTCGACGTCGGCATCACCCGCACCGACGAAGGGCTCGTGGGAGACGTCGCCAAGGATGTGGTCGATGTAGCCGGCTTCGTCGCACCGATGCCCGGAGGGACCGGACCGATGACTCGCGCGATGTTGCTGGCCAACGTCGTCGAGGCCGCCGAGAACTCCGCGTCCTGAGCCACCAAATGCCGAACGACGACACCACGAGCGAGAAGCCCGACAACGTCCGCGACCTGCGAGATAGCCGTTGGTGGCACCAGTGGCCGATTGCCGTGGTGTTGCTCGGCGTCGTCATCGCCCTCGGGCTCGTCGGTTTCGATTACTTCCGTCGCGGCGCTGTCGTTCTTGCCGGGAGCGTCCTGCTGGCGGCTTTCCTGCGCCTGCTGCTACCGGATCGGGAAGCCGGACTACTCGTTGTGCGATCCCGCCGGGTCGATGTCGCTGTCCTAGGCACGCTCGGAGTGCTTCTCGCGGTATTCGCCTTCTGGGTTCCACCACCTCGATAATCGGTCGCTGATCCCCCGTTGATCCCCCGCCGCCCGCCCGGCGGGCTCCCCACTCCACGCAGCAGGTATCTTGACGTCAAGATTTCTTCCCCCTGACTGCGGAGGACTCCCCATGGCACGAAGCGGCAAGGTGACAGTGGTCGGCGCCGGTTTCTACGGCTCCACGACGGCACTGCGATTGGCCGAATACGACATCTTCGAAACGGTCGTTCTCACCGATGTGGTGGACGGCAAAGCCGAAGGACTCGCGCTGGATATGAATCAGTCCCGGTGGGTCGAAGGTTTCGAGACGAAGCTGGTCGGTCAGACCACCGGACCCAATGGCGAGGGATACGAGGCGATCGCCGGGTCCGAGATCGTCATCATCACCGCGGGACTGCCGCGCAAGCCCGGCATGAGCCGCATGGATTTGATCGAGACCAACGCGAAGATCATGCGCCAGGTCGCAGAGAACGTCGCCAAGTACGCACCCGAGTGCGTGGTCATCAACGTGGCCAACCCGCTCGATGAGATGACTGCGCTCGCGCAGATCGTCACGCAGTTCCCGCACAACCGAGTCCTCGGCCAGGCGGGCATGCTCGACACCGCGCGCTTCACACACTTCGTGGCCGAGGAGCTCGACGTTCCTGTCGGCTCGGTCAAGACGCTGACCCTGGGATCCCACGGCGACACCATGGTTCCGGTCGCGTCGGTCTGCGCTGTCGATGGCAAGCCGCTCACCGAACTTGTCTCCGCGGAGAAGGTCGACGAACTCGTCGAGCGCACCCGCAACGGTGGTGCCGAGATCGTCGGGCTACTCAAGACCGGATCGGCGTACTACGCCCCCTCGGCGGCTGCGGCTCGGATGGCACGGGCGGTGCACGAGGATTCCGGCACCGTGATGCCGGTGTGCGCATGGGTAGACGGCGAATACGGACTGTCCGGCGCCTACCTCGGGGTCGAGGCCGAACTCGGCAAGCAAGGCATCCGCAAGGTGATCGAGACCCCGATGACCGCCGACGAGAAGGCCCTGCTGGAGCAGGCATACGAAGCCGTCAAGGCCAAGCAGGCCGACGTCAAGGATCTGTGAGGAGACACGTGTCGAAGATCAAGGTCGAGAACCCCGTCGTCGAACTCGACGGCGATGAAATGACCCGCATCATCTGGCAGTTCATCAAGGACGAGTTGATCCTCAAGTACCTCGATGTCGACCTGAAGTACTACGACCTCGGGATCGAGTACCGCGATGCCACCGATGATCAGGTGACCATCGATGCAGCACACGCCATCCAGGAATACGGCGTGGGCGTGAAGTGCGCCACCATCACCCCGGACGAAGCCCGGGTCGAGGAGTTCGGCCTGAAGAAGATGTGGCGCTCCCCCAACGGGACGATCCGCAACATCCTCGGTGGCGTGATCTTCCGGGAGCCGATCATCATCGACAACATCCCGCGTCTGGTGCCCACCTGGACCAAACCGATCATCGTTGGCCGTCACGCCTTCGGCGATCAGTACCGCGCCACCGACTTCAAGGTGGAGCAAGCAGGCACTCTGACCATGACCTTCACCCCCGCAGATGGCTCCGAGCCGATGGAGTTCAACGTCTTCGACTTCCCCGCCGGCGGCGTGGCCATGGGGATGTACAACCTCGATGAGTCGATCCGTGACTTCGCCCGCGCTTCGTTCCGATACGGGCTCGCGCGCAACTATCCGGTGTACATGTCGACCAAGAACACGATCCTGAAGGCCTACGACGGCCGCTTCAAGGACTTGTTCGCCGAGGTGTTCGAGGCAGAGTTCGCAGATGACTTCGCCAAGGCCGGGATCACCTACGAGCACCGCCTCATCGACGACATGGTTGCCGCCGCACTGAAATGGGAAGGCGGCTACGTGTGGGCGTGCAAGAACTACGACGGCGACGTCCAGTCCGACACCGTGGCCCAAGGCTTCGGCTCGCTAGGACTCATGACCTCGGTCCTGATGACTCCGGATGGCAAGACGGTGGAAGCCGAGGCCGCGCATGGCACGGTCACGCGTCATTTCCGGCAACACGAACAAGGCAAGCCGACCTCCACCAACCCGATCGCCTCGATCTTCGCGTGGACGCGCGGCCTCGAGCACCGCGGCAAGCTCGATGGCACACCCGCTGTCAGCGAGTTCGCCCGCACCCTCGAGCGCGTGTGCATCCAGACCGTCGAAGAGGGCAAGATGACGAAGGACCTCGCGATGCTGATCGGACCGGATCAGGGCTGGCAGACAACCCAGGAGTTCCTCGCCTCGATCGACGAGAACCTGCAGCGGGCGATGGCCTAACTTCTCTACTGGCTGGGCTGGTCGCTTCGGTCGCGCATCGTGCGCATCAGGCTCTCCTGCACGACCGAGGCGACCAGCTTTCCGGCTTCGTCGTAGAACAACCCGCGGGCGAGTCCGTGGCCGCCCCGGGCGACCGGGGTGTCTTGGTCGAACAACAGCCACTCGTGGGTGTCGAAGTCCGCGTGGAACCACATGGCGTGATCGATCGACGCCAACTGCAAAGACGCGCGCTGCTCGCGATGCGGACTCGTGGCCGTGGTCACCATGGTCAGATCGGACAGGTACGTCAGAGCGCACGCTTGGATCAGCGGATCGGCCGGCATCGGTTCGGTGATGCGCACCCAGGCCATCCGCTCGAACCGTCCTTGGTCATCGAGATCCAGTGGGGTGTCGGTTTCGGAAAGTGTGCGCATCTCGATGAGCGCGCGATCGGGAAAGTCGTAGTCCTGGGCACTTGCGCCCGGCGGAACAGCCCGGGAAGCGATATCGACATCCCGCCCCTGAGACGGCAGCGGCGTGCGGGGCATCTGGAATTGGTGCTCCGGTCCTGGATCGATAACCGAGAAGGAAGTGGTCATCATGAAGATGGTCTCCCCATGCTGGACCGCACGGACGATGCGCGTGGAGAAACTTCCACCATCGCGCGGACGCTCGACGAGGTAAGTGATGGTGTCCTTCGTGCGGCCGGGGCGCAGGAAGTAGCCGTGCAGGGAATGGACGCGCCGGCCTGCCTCGTCGACCGTCTGCCCCGCGGCCATCAGCGCCTGGGCTGCGATCTGCCCGCCGTAGGCCCGCAGGGGCGCTCCCGAGTGACAGACCCCCGTGAAGATGTCCCTGTCGACCTGGGAGAGCGAGAGTCGATCGACGAAATGCTCCCCACCCACATCATCAACCATGCCGGTGACCCTAGTCTTGGCGGAAGCGCGGCCAAAGCCGTGGCTGAGCACGAGTAGCCGAGGAACCGAAGGAGCTGCGGGGCTGCGTGAACCAAATCTGGATCAACCTGCTCGTCGTGTTGTTCTTCGTGCTGCTCGGGGGCTTCTTCGCCGCCGCGGAACTCGCCTTGGTGTCGCTGCGCGAAAGCCAAGTTCAGCGCCTGGCCGAAGGCAGCAAGCGGGGTCGCCGACTAGCGACCCTCACCGCCGACCCCAACCGGTTCCTAGCTTCCGTGCAGGTCGGCGTCACGCTCGCCGGATTCGTATCGGCCGGATTCGGCGCATCCCGCATAGCTCCCGAGGTGGCCAAACCACTGGTCGACCTTGGTCTGGCAGAGGGCGCCGCAGGACTCATCTCGTTCGTTGTCATAACGGTCTTCATCGCCTACCTGTCGCTGGTTCTCGGTGAACTCGTTCCCAAGCGAATCGCTTTGCAACGAGTCGAGAAGGTGGCGTTGTTCGTCGCGATTCCGATTGACTTCATCGCCAAGATCTTCCGGCCCTTCATCGTCGCGTTGTCGGTCTCCACGAATGCGATCGTGCGTCTACTCGGTATCGATCCGCATGCCGCGAAAGAGGCGATGACCGGTGAGGAGTTGCGAGACCTCGTCGCCGCCCACGAGGAATTGAGCGAGGAAGAGCGGAACCTCATCGACGATGTTTTCGCGGCGGGGGACCGTGAACTGCGCGAGGTGATGCTGCCGCGCACCGAAGTCGAATTCCTCGAGACGAATATCCCGGTGAGTGAGGCGGTGCGAATTGTCGTCGACCAACCACACTCTCGCTATCCAGTGATCCGGGACTCCGCAGATGACGTTGTCGGCTTCGTGCATATTCGCGACATCTTGGATCCGAACATCACTGACCCAGACATGCACGTGGGTCGACTCGCGCGGCCGCTCTCAGCGTTCCCCAGCAGCAAGGCGATCTTGAACACCCTCACCGAGATGCGTCGCACCCGCCAGCACCTGGCGATCGTTCAGGACGAGTACGGCGGTACTGCCGGGATCGTCACCATGGAGGACCTGGTCGAGGAAGTAATCGGAGACATCCAAGACGAGTACGACGTCGACACCGATCAAGATCGCCTCCGGGTGCTCGGTGAAGTGAGTGTCGACGGTCTGCTGAACCTCGATGACTTCGAGGAAGAGACCGGCATCGAGTTGCCTGAGGGCCCGTACGAAACAGTCGCAGGATTCCTGGTGGCATCCCTTACCCGATTGCCCGTGGCCGGCGACACCGTGCGCGAAGGGGATTACGAATTCCGGGTGCTTGAACTCGATGGACGACGCATCGCCCGAGTGAGCATCACATCCGTTCTACCTGCTGAATCCTCGCCGGATTCCTCGCAGCAGACCGATTTGGAAGACTAGGAAGATGCCCAGCCACGATCGTCCTCGCGTGCTCAGCGGGATCCAACCAACAGCCGACTCTTTCCACATCGGTAATTACCTCGGCGCACTGCGCGAGTGGGTGCGACTCCAAGACACCCACGACACCTTCTACTGCGTGGTCGACCAACATGCGATCACCGTCGAGCACGATCCGCAGTTGCTGCGCAAGCGCACGATGGTGTCCTTCGCACAGCTCCTAGCCGTGGGGTTGGATCCGGAAAAGTCGACGATCTTCGTCCAAAGTCAGGTACCCGAGCACAGTCAGCTCACCTGGGTTCTTGAGTGCATGACCGGGTTCGGCGAGGCCGGCCGAATGACCCAGTTCAAGGACAAGAGCGCTAAGGGAGGCACCGACCGCTCGACCGTGGGGCTGTTCACCTACCCGATCCTGCAAGCCGCTGACATCTTGATCTACCAGGCGAACGCCGTTCCCGTCGGTGAGGATCAGCGCCAACATCTTGAGCTGACGCGAAATCTGGCGCAGCGATTCAACGGCCGCTTCGGTGAGACGTTCACCGTTCCCGAGCCGATGATCGTGAAAGAGACAGCCAAGATCGTCGACCTCCAGGACCCAACGGCCAAAATGAGCAAGTCGAGTCCACCGGGGTGCCTGTTCCTCCTCGACGAGGACACCGTCACCACCAAGAAACTCAAGTCAGCGGTCACCGATTCCGAGCGGGAAATCCGCTTCGACCCGAACACCAAACCCGGGGTGACCAACCTGCTGACAATGCAACAAGCCATCCTCAACCGGCAGGTCGAGCAGATCGTGGCCGACTACGAAGGCAAGGGCTACGGGGACCTGAAGAAGGACACCGCGGAGATCGTCGTTGAAGCCATAGGCCCGATCCGCCAGGCCACCCAGGATTACCTCGACGATCCAGGCGAGTTGCGCCGGCTCATGGATCACGGGGCAACGAAGGCCCGCGAAGCCGCTTCCCCCACCCTGGCCGACGTATACGACAAGGTGGGATTCCTACCGCCGCAGTGACCGGGTCAGGTGATGAGGCGGCGTTGCTTGCGACCGCGCAGCCATCGCACCGAGCTGACGAGTACCAGCAGCACACCGAAGGTGAACACGGCGAGCCAGCCCCATGCAGTCGGTGACAACGACGACAGCGTCGGTTCACCCGGAGCCGCTGTGAGATCGGATCGCGCACTCGTCGGTTGCTCGGCAATGGCCGTCGCCGCCGGCTCGATCGAGCCCTCCTCGATCACCGTCTCCTCCGAGATCGGATCGACTAGTTCACCGATCGGAACAATCGCATCCCGGTTCCTGAACCCCCAGTTCAGCAGTTTCTTAGCCGCTTTGTCGCTCGGCTCGCGAATCCCCATGAGCGCCACGATCAGGGTGCGGCCATCACGCTGCGCCGCTCCGATGAAGGTGCGACCGGCCTTGCTGGTGTAACCGGTCTTCACCCCGACCGCGCCACGATAGTCATCCATCACCAGATCGTTCTGGTTGTAGATGTCGATCGGCTTCTTGCGCTTCTTCTTGGGATTCGGGAACTGTGCCTTCTTCGTTGTTGCGTAGGTACGGAAGTCCTCCCGCTCCAAGGCCGCCCGAGCAATCAAGGTGAGGTCATAAGCGGTGGAGAACTGACCCTTGGCATCCAGGCCGCTGGTGTTGGCCGCGGTTGTGTTGTACGCCTGAAGCTCCTGCGCAACCTCGTTCATCTCATCGACCGTCTTCGGCACCGTTGAGTTGGCTTGCGCAAGTGCGATGGCTGCGTCGTTGCCACTAGGCAACATCAAGCCGTAGAAGAGTTGATCGATCGTGTACTCCCGACCCTTCTTGATCCCCACTTTGCTGCCGTAGGTGTTCGCCGCTCGTGCAGTTCCGATCCAGGTGGCTTCCGGGTCGAGTTTGGGCAACAGCGTGAGCGCCGTCAGGGTCTTGATCGTGCTCGCCGGACGCCGCTTCTTGTGCGCCTTCTTGGCGGCGAGCACTTCTCCTGTCGTGGCATCGGCCAGCACCCAGGTGCGGGCCTTCACCTTCGGCAGGTCCTTGGCCCCTCCGGACAGATCGGCGACCGGCCCCTTCAGGCCTAACTTCGCTCCACCGAGCACTGGAGCGGTGGGAACGGTGGTGTCGGTGGGCGCGGCGGTCTCGACGACACCGGGCGCTTGGCCGGCGGGGCTCTCTGTGCTCGGCGAGCCGTCGAGTTCCACGAGGGGCGCGGGGGTCGGCGTGGGATCCTGCGCCGCGGCGGGCGGAACCACCAAACAAAGCGCCAAGCAAGCACAGGCGGCAGCCACTGCCGACTGCCGGACTCCAGGGAGCCGGGAACTCGTGGGAAGGCGCATAGACCGGTCATGCTACGCCGAGGGCCCAAATGACCGCTCCATATGGCGGGCGCGGTGGGCTGGCCATCCGGGCTCTTTAGTGGAAGAAGTGCCGGGTTCCTGTGAGATACATCGTCACCCCGGCCGCCTGGGCGGCGGCGATCACCTCGTCGTCACGCACCGAGCCCCCGGGTTGGACAACTGCCCGGATTTCGGAATCGATGAGCACCTGCAGGCCATCGGGGAACGGGAAGAACGCATCCGAGGCTGCAACCGAACCGGACACGCGATCCCCGGCGCGCTCGACGGCCAGCCGGGCCGAATCAACGCGGTTCACCTGCCCCATTCCGATGCCCACCGCGGCTCCCCCTCGAGCCAACAAGATCGCATTGGACTTCACCGACCGGCATGCAGTCCAGGCGAACTGCAGGTCGCGAAGTGTGGCTTGGCCCGCCGCATCACCGGTCACGAGCTGCCATTCGCTGGAGTCGTCACCAGGTGCCGCGACATCGTCGATGGACTGCACCAACATCCCACCGGAGACCGTGCGCCCCTCATGCCGGCGCCCGGGGTGCGGTCCTGCCACCCGCAAAATGCGCAGATTCTTCTTGCGCTGCAAGAGCTCGAGGGCGTCGTCGTCGTATTCGGGCGCAACGATTACCTCGGTGAAGACCTCGTCCATGGCTTCGGCCAACTCGCGGGACACCGGGCGGTTGACGGCAACAACTCCTCCGAAAGCCGACACCGGATCGGTGGCAAAGGCCTTGCGATAGGCCTCCTCGGTGTCAATACCGATGGCGACGCCGCACGGATTCGCGTGCTTGATGATCGCCACCGCCGGATCGATGAAATCGAAGGCGGCTCGTCGCGCTGCGTCGGCATCAACGTAGTTGTTGTAGCTCATCTGCTTGCCATGCAACTGCTCGGCAGACGCGATGCCGGGTTCGCGGGTATGTGCGACGTACACAGCCGCGCTTTGATGTGGGTTCTCGCCGTAGCGCAGGACATCACGCCGGGACCAGGAGGCTCCCAACCAGTGCGGGAACTCACCGTCTTCCTCCCCCTCACCCTCAGCGACCTCCGCCGCCATCCAGGTCGCCACAGCAATGTCGTAGGACGCCGTATGCGAGAACGCTTCGGCAGCGAGGGACGCCCGCTGCGCGTCGGTGAAACCCCCCTGCGCAATGGCCTCGATCACGGATTCGTACCGGTCAGGCGAAACGACGACGGCCACATTCGCGAAGTTCTTGGCCGATGCACGCACCATCGCCGGGCCACCGATATCGATCTGCTCGATGCACTCGTCGGTACTGGCACCGGATGCAACCGTTTGGGTGAACGGGTAGAGGTTCACGACCACCAATTCGAACGCGGCAATTCCCAAATCCTCGAGTTGGCGTCGGTGGTCGTCCTTGCGCAGATCCGCCAGGAGTCCACCATGGATACCGGGGTGCAGCGTCTTGACGCGACCATCGAGGCACTCGGGGAAGCCGGTCACCTCACCTACAGGTGTCACCGGAACTCCGGTATCGGCGATCACCCCTGCGGTGCTACCCGTGGACACGATCTCCACACCCGCGGCATGCAATCCGCGGGCCAACTCGGGTAGCTCGGTCTTGTCATACACCGAGACCAGGGCTCGGCGCACCGGTAGCCGCCCTCGTGCATCACTCATCGAAACTCCACCGACCTTCCTGTCACGGTCACTCCCCCATCAATTAGCCGTTCGAGCACATCAACGAGCAGCACCCGCTCGATCTGCTTGATGCGCTCGTGAAGTGATGATTCGTCGTCGTCGGGCTCTACGAAAACCGGTTGCTGGGCGAGAATCGGACCGGTATCCACTCCGGTGTCGACCAAGTGAATGGTGCACCCACTCACTCGAACCCCGTACTCCAACGAACTACGCACTGCATGCGCCCCGGGAAACGACGGGAGCAAAGACGGGTGCGAGTTCACGATGCGACCAGGGAAGCGATCAAGCACACGTTCACCCAAGATGCGCATGAAGCCAGCGCACACCACCCAATCGGCCTCGAACGCCTGGAGGTGACCGGCAAGTTCGGCATCCCACTCGGCGCGGTCGGTGCGGTCGGCGTGAATGGGCACCGAGAAGGACGGCACATTGGCCGTCTCTGCTCGCTGCAGCGCCTTGCATCCTGGAATGTCGCTGCCTACGGCAACGATGCTGGTGGCTAGCGAGGAGTCGAGGAGGGCCTGGAGCAGCGTGCCCTCACCCGATGCGAGGACGACGAGTCGAGCCGCTGGCACGGGGCGAGCCTAGTGCGCGCGCACTCGAGTCATCCCGCGACGGGTTCGTCGTTGAAGATCCGGTACAGGTAGGCGGTAAATAGCGTGGCGATCGGCAAGGTCAGCAACGTCAACACACCGAAGAACAGTCCACCGAGTACAAGAACCAGGGCGTTGAGCACCGTCATCAAGAAGGCGGCAGCCAGGTTGCGTCTGATGGCTTGGGCACTCGCGGTTAGCGCTTCTCGAACACCCATGCCCCGATCCAAGACGTAGTACGGGCCGAGTTGGAAGAAGAAGATCACCAGCAAGCCGGGCAGGATGCACAGCAAGATGCCGAAGCCAGCCAAGAACGCGTAGACCAGTTGGAAGAGCAGGTACCGGCCGAGATTCGTTCCGTCGAGAAGGGCATCGAATCCCACGAGTTGCCCGCGGGTTGCTCGTAGCGCACCTCGAATCACCCCAACGGTCACGATGATCGTCACGATGGCGAACAGCAAGGTGAGCGCACCGGAGGCAAGCGCCTGATTGGCCAAGGCACTCGCGCACGCCGCCTGCTGCCCGGGGGTCTGCGGATCGGCGCACTGGTTCACCACATCGTTGAGCGGACGCAAACTCAATTGCTGCAGGAACTGCACCGCGGTGACGATCGCAGCGAGCGCAATGAACGCGAGCAGATTCGCTCGGAATGTGCGAAGCGACCACAACGCAGCGCCGCGCACTTGCTCGCGGGGGTCCAGTTCACTCATCGACGTGTGCTGCCTGGCTCTCGACTTCCACCGGTTGCAGGCGGCGTGGCCGACGCTGGGCGCGCAGCACGCTGGTCGGCAGCGCACCTACCGCTAGGGCAACACCAGCCAGCAGCGCACCGAGGGCAGGATCCGGACCCACCTCCATGAGACGACCATCGCCCAGCGAGCCGCTGCCGGCAAGCAGCAACAAGAAGACAAGTCCCGCTGCAACCACCGCCGCCAGCAGGCCGATGCACAGACGCACCAATGGCCCCTCGCGAGCGGCAAATCGGGATACCGAAAGACCCGCGAGTCCACCGGCAAGCACCGTCAGTGCAGGAAAAGCCCAGACGAACGGTGCGCTGGTTTCCGGCAGCGCCGCAAGCGGTGGGAAAGCGGGCATGACCGTCGGCGCGACAGCAGGTACGAACGGGGAGAACAGCACATCGGGCCCGAAAGCGACACCGGCACCGAGCAGGTAGGACATCGACCAGATGACCATGGTCGGCACGAACGCCACACTCAACACCGTCAGGACCACACCATCGGAGAAGGTCGGCGACAAGGAAGCGAACAAGTTCGCGATCTCCCCGAACGACGACGCCACGGCAGCCAGAAGTAGCAAACTCGCGAAACCCAGCAGCGCGGCCACAGCGATGCTGCTGGCACGAACGGTCACGATGATCACATGCGGGATACGGGCGAAAAGCGAGCGCACCACATCGCTGGAGCGCCATAACCCCGAACCAACGGCAATCGCACCCACCAGCGTCGCGGCGATAACCGCCCACCGTGCGCTGGTCTGCACGGCCGGAACGTCTGCCACCACGGAGACCGTTGCAACAAGGAAGGTTCCCAGTCCCACGGTGATAACCCAGGCAGCGAGCACCGTCACGATCCGCCGCGGCCGAATAACGCGCACCAGCCAGCGACCGGCCTGGTGTCCCAACAGGGCCGGAACCAACACCAGACCCCAGGGCAGCAGCGAATAATCGACACCGAGTAACCGGATCGGTACCCCGTAGGCCATCACCCACACGCTCCCGGTCACGGCCGCAGCGTCTTGCCAGGGTCCAGGTGGCTCCACTCCACCCCACCAGGCTCCGGCGACGGGAAGAGCGAGGATCGCCAGGCCCACCACAGCCACAGATAGCGCGGCGATAGGCGCCGCCACAGCCGGGGATCGACCCACGCGCTCGGTCATCTGGACCAGGCGACGCCATTGCTGGCGCCAGAATCGTCGGATGCGCAGCAGTAGTCGGCCGATGGCAGCAAGGACACGAAGGGGCCACGGCAACGCTTGAGCAGGTGGCGCAGCGCCCTGCCGGTCGACCGTGGGCGCACTCACCTTCTAACACTGCCAGCCAGGTACCAGCCAGCAAGGCAAGGACACGCTAACCGCGGATGACCAACCACAGACTCGCCGCGGCGCTGAGCACCAGGGCGATGCGTTCGAACCAGACCTGGTTCATCCGCCGGAAGGTAGCGATCCCGATCAAGGATCCGGCAATCATCGCCGGCGCGAACCATAGGTTCGCGATGAGCGACTCCCGAGTGATCAGCCCGAGCGGGATGACGAAGGGCAACTTGATCAGGTTCAAGATGAAGAAGAACCACACACTCGTTCCCATGAAGGCCAACATCGGGACGCGCATCTTGACCAGGTAGAGCGTCATAGCCGGGCCACCGGCATTCACCGCCAAGGTAGTGACACCGGTCAGTGCGCCGTAGAACCCCGCCTCCACGCGCCGCTCACCACCACTTTCCGGTTGCTGTCCCAATTGCGGGTTTCGTCGTCGTTGGACTTCCAACACCACCGAGAAGAGCAACAACGCACCGATCACCCGCGCGATCGTGGATTGCGATGCGAAGGCGAACAGCACAGCAGTCAGGATGAAACCAAGCAGCACGCCGGGGACGATTCGTCGCATCACCGGCCAATCGGCGTGCTGGCGGAAGTACAGCAATCCCATCAAGTCGCCAAGCAGCAACAGCGGAACCGCGAATCCGGCTGCGACGGTTGGACCCAGCGCGACGGCCAGGATCGGACCAGCCACCACGCCGAAGACCGGTCCAGCCGTCTTGGAGAAGCCGTAGACGGCTATGGCAAAGGCGACGGCCGCGATGAGCAGCGGCGTCCAGGTCTCCGGCACCTATCGGCACCCCAGCACGATGGCGCGGATCAACCGCCCATGACCTCGCGCATCAACCGGGCGGTCGCGCTCGGTGTGCGCCCAACCTTGACGCCCACTGCCTCCAGGGCTTCCTGCTTGGCAGCGGCGGTGCCGGCCGAACCGGAGACGATCGCGCCTGCGTGGCCCATGGTCTTTCCCTCTGGAGCGGTGAACCCAGCCACGTAACCCACAACGGGCTTGGTGACGTTCTCCGCGATGAAAGCAGCTGCTCGCTCCTCGGCGTCACCACCGATTTCACCGATCATCACGATGGCGTCGGTGTCCGGATCGTCCTGGAAAGCCGCGAGGCAGTCGATGTGCGTGGTGCCGATGATCGGATCGCCGCCGATACCAACGCAGGTGGAGAAACCGATATCGCGAAGCTCGTACATCATCTGATAAGTCAGCGTGCCCGACTTAGACACCAAGCCGATGCGACCCGGCCGGGTGATGTCGGCCGGGATGATGCCGGCGTTGGACTGACCTGGGCTGATGATGCCCGGGCAGTTCGGACCGATCATCCGAGTTGTGCCAGCGTTGCTCGCATACTGGAAGAACTGCGCGGTGTCGTGCACAGGAATGCCCTCGGTGATTACCACGCACAGCGGGATCGAAGCGTCCACAGCTTCCTCCACCGCCCCCTTCGCGAACTTCGGCGGCACGAACACCACGGAGACGTTTGCTCCGGTCTGCTCCATGGCCGTGGCAACGTCGTTGAAGATGGGAATGCCATCCACGTCTTGGCCGGCCTTGCCGGGTGTCACACCGGCCACCACCTGAGCACCGCTGGCGACCATGCGGCGGGTGTGCTTGGTGCCCTCGGATCCGGTCATGCCCTGGACGAGGATCTTGCTGTTCGAATCCAGCCAGATGGCCATGTGCTTCCTACCTACTTTCCTGCCGAGCGAGCGGCTGCGAGTTCGGCGACCCGACGGGCGGCGTCGTCCATGGTTTCCACGAGTTCGATGAGATCGTGCTCGGCTTCTTGCAAGATGCGTCGGCCCTCTTCGGCGTTATTGCCGTCGATGCGGCACACGATCGGCTTCGTAACCGGCTCCCCCCGCTCCGCGAGCATCGCGATCGCTTGCACGATTCCGTTGGCGACCGCATCGCAAGCAGTAATGCCACCGAAAACGTTGACGAAGACGGCTTCCACACCCGGATCGCCAAGGACGATGTCCAATCCGTTGGCCATCACCTCGGCCGATGCACCTCCACCGATATCCAGGAAGTTCGCCGGCTCGACGCCACCGAACTCCTCCCCGGCATAGGAAACGACATCGAGGGTGCTCATCACCAAGCCGGCGCCGTTGCCGATGATGCCGACGGCGCCATCGAGCTTGACGTAGTTCAAGTCCAGTTCGCCTGCACGCAATTCGATCGGGTCGGTGCCCTCGGTGTCGATCAGGGCTTCGTGGTCGGGATGCCGAAAGGCCGCGTTGCCATCGAGCGTGACCTTGCCGTCGAGGGCAAGCACCGTGCCATCCGGTGTCTGCACGAGCGGGTTGACCTCGACCAACGTCGCGTCCTCTTCGGTGAGCGTGCGCCACAGATCGACCAGGATGTCGGCAACTTGGCCGCGGATCGGCTCAGGGAAGTCAGCAGCATCGGCGATTTCCCGCGCCAGGGCGGGAGAGACTCCTTCGAGTGCGTCGACCCGCATGCGGACAAGCGCCTCGGGCTTGGTTGCAGCGACCTCCTCGATGTCCACACCGCCTTCCACGCTCGCCATTGCCAAGAACGAGCGGTTCGTGCGATCCAGCAGGAAGGACACGTAGTACTCCTCGGCGATATCCGAGGCTTCGGCCACCAGCACCCGATGGACGGTGTGTCCCTTGATGTCCATGCCCAAGATGGCGTCGGCCTTGGCGCGGGCGTCGGCGGGATCCTCGGCGAGCTTCACACCGCCGGCCTTACCTCGACCGCCGGTCTTCACCTGGGCCTTCACCACGACCGGGCCACCGATTCGCGTGGCTACAGCCTCGGCTTCGTCGGCGGTAGTGCACACATCACCGGAGGTGGTCGGCACCTGGTGCTTGGTGAACAAGTCCCTGGCCTGGTACTCGTACAGGTCCACAGTTCTCCTTCAGGTTTGGTAGCCCGGCGAAAGCGGGCCGGAGTTGGCTTATTTGAGCGCGCGGTCGGGGGCGTTCTCGTTCACCCAGTCGACCACTTCCTGGGTGGGGGTGCCGGGAGTGAAGATGCGTGCCACGCCCATCTCCTGCAGGGCGGGGATGTCCCCCTCGGGAATGATCCCGCCACCGAACACCACGATGTCCGTAGCGTCACTGGCCTTCAGCAAGTCCATCACTTCGGCAAAAAGCGTCATGTGTGCACCCGACAAGATGCTCATTCCGATGAAGTCAGCGTCCTCGGACAGCGCTGCGTCAACCACCTGCTGCGGGGTTTGGTGCAGACCGGTGTAAATGACCTCAACGCCGGCATCGCGCAGAGCGCGGGCAATGATCTTCGCGCCACGATCGTGCCCGTCGAGCCCGGGCTTGGCGACCACTACCCGAATCGGGCCAGCCATGGCACGCCCTCCTTCGCCGACGTTCGATCGCTCTGCGTTTTGCGCCTCGCGCTTCGCGCTCTCGCGGGCAGCACCCTACTCCCCCCTGCCGCGTACAGTTCGGGGTGCAAGTTCGCTGCGTAGCGCCTCGCCGACACCCAACTCACGATCACCCGCCGGAGACCACCGATGCCCACTCCCACGCCAACGGAGCCAGTGCGGATCCTGGCCATCGGCGGAAGCACGCGCCCGGGTTCGACCACCGAGATGGCACTCCGGTGCGCTGCCGCGGCCGCCGAGGCCGAAGGCGCCGAGGTCACCTACATCGTGGGTCGGGACCTGCTGCTACCCATCTACGACGTCCAAACAGGTGAACGGGATCCGGGTGCCCAAAGCCTCGTCGACGCCGTTCGCCAAGCCGACGGCATCCTGATTGCCAGCCCCGGCTACCACGGTGGCATCAGCGGCATGGTCAAGAATGCGTTGGACTACGTGGAGGATCTAGCCAATGACGACCCGCCCTACTTGCACGGACGAGCGGTCGGCTGCATATCGGTCGCGCACGGCTGGCAAGCCACCGTGGGCACCCTCGCGCAGATTCGCCAGACCGTGCACGCTCTGCGCGGCTGGCCCACTCCACTGGGCGGAACAATCAACAGTCAAGTGACCCGATTCGATCAGAACGCGGTCCCCAACGATCCGATCGTCGGCGAACAGTTGGCCACCATCGGCCATCAAGTCATCGAGTTCGCCCGGATGCGCGGCGGGCAGGAACCGCTGGCTGAGTCTGAGTGAGTCCCCTCACAGGTCACGGTTTCGGCGTATCGCCGAGCGTCGTGCGGGTCTAGGGTGCGGCCATGGTCGCAAGTCCCGGATATTCCAATGTCTTCCGTCTCGTCGCCACCCCCGAGTTGCACGCCTCAGGTGCGATCGTCAGCGCCGTCGCAATGTCCGGCGCCGTCATCACCGGCCTAGATGTGGTCGACCCCGGTCACGAATCTGTCGTTATTGACTTGTCGTGCACGACCCGTGATGCCAGCCACGTGGAACTCGTCCGGGCCGCGTTGGATCGACTCGACGGATGTCACGTCGAGAAGGTCAGCGACTCCACTTTCCTCATCCACCTCGGCGGCAAGATCGCGGTCGAACTCAAAACCCCGCTGCGCAACCGCACCGATCTCGCCCGCGCATACACACCGGGTGTTGCCCGCGTGTGCCTGGCGATTCGCGACAACCCAGCGGATGCCCGCAACTTGACCATCAAACGCAATTCGGTTGCTGTCGTGACCGACGGCACCGCTGTGCTCGGGCTTGGGGACATCGGACCCCAAGCTGCTATGCCTGTCATGGAAGGCAAAGCGGCCCTGTTCAAGCGCTTCGCGAACGTCGATGCCTGGCCCATCTGTTTGGACACGAAGGACACCGACGAGATCGTTCGCACCGTCGAGTTGATCGCACCGGGCTTCGGTGGCATCAACCTCGAGGACATCTCCGCGCCGCGTTGCTTCGAGATCGAACGACGACTCCGCGAACGGCTCGACATCCCTGTCTTCCACGACGACCAACACGGAACGGCCGTTGTCGTCCTCGCGGCCTTGATCAACGCTTTGCGCCTGGTCGACAAGCAGATGTCCGAACTCAAGGTGGTGATGATCGGCGCCGGAGCCGCGGGCGCCGCAGTCGCTCGATTGTTGATGGACTCCGGTGTGCAGGACATCATCTTGTTCGACTCCAAGGGACCGATCTACCCGGACCGGCCCGGCCTGGACGAGGACCGCGCCGCTCTTGCAGAGATCACCAACCCACGGCGGCACACCGGGACGATCCCCGAAGCGATGGAGGGTGCCGATGTCTTCATCGGGCTGAGCCAGCCGAACCTCATCGCCGGTGCGGATGTCGAACGCATGGCCGACAACGCCATCGTCTTCGCCCTGGCCAACCCCGATCCGGAAATCGACCCCGTGATCGCCGCGAAATACGCAGCCGTTGTCGCAACGGGCCGAAGCGACTACCCGAATCAGATCAACAACGTCCTCGCTTTCCCCGGCCTGTTCCGAGGATTACTCGACGCAGGAGCCCACAAGATCACCAACGCTGCGCTCATTGCCGCCGCCAATGCGATTGCCGAAGTGGTCTCCGACGACGCCCTCTCCCCGATCTACATCGTGCCCAGCGTGTTCGATGAGGCCGTTGCACCGGCTGTCGCCGATGCGGTAACGAAGGCAGCCGACGCGAACTAGAGCTTCTCGACCGGCGCGTAGCGCAGCAACAATCGCTTGGTGCCCGCCGAGCCGAAGTCGATGGTGGCATCTGACTTATCGCCCGATCCCGAAGTGCTCACCACAGTGCCGAGCCCGAACTTGCTGTGCGTCACGCGGTCACCTGCTTCCAGTGAAGCCACCGGGCCCTTGCCGACCACTCGGTCACCGAGCTTGACCGCCGCACTCGACGATGACGGAGCCGCGCCAAAGCCTCCCAAACCGATCGGCTTGGCGATCGGCTCCTCCCGACGCCACTCGATCAATTCCTCGGGCACTTCGGATAAGAAGCGTGACGCTGGGTTGTAGGCAGGGGTGCCCCACGCGGATCGGGTAACCGATCGTGAGACGTAAAGCCGCTGCCGGGCGCGGGTGAGGCCTACGTAAGCCAACCGGCGTTCCTCCGCGAGTTCAGTGGGATCGCTCATGGATCGAATATGCGGAAAGATTCCGTCCTCCATGCCGGTGAGAAACACAACCGGAAACTCCAGACCCTTCGCGGTGTGCAACGTCATCAAGGTAACGACGCCCCCGCCGGAATCGTCGTCGGGAATTTGGTCGGAATCGGCTACCAAAGACACCTGCTCGAGAAACTCCACCAGGGTCGAATCCGCATTCGCGGTGGCGAACTCCTGGGCGACGGATTCAAGCTCGGCGAGGTTTTCCACCCGGGCCTCGTCCTGCGGATCATGCGAGGCCTGCAGTTCGGCCACGTATCCGCTTTGCTCCAACGCGGCCTGCAGCACAGTCGGGGCATCGGCTCCTGACTCGGCAAGGGTGCGCAGATCCTCCATCATCGTGACGAAACCCCGAATCGAGTTCAGCGACCGCGCCGCTAGGCCGGTCACTTCATCGGCCCGCTGCAGCGCCGCATCGAAGGTGATCCGCTCACGCTCCGCGAAGGATTCGACCGCCGATTCGGCTCGTTCACCTATGCCACGTTTCGGAACATTCAGGATGCGTCGTAGTGAAACTTCGTCGCCTGGGTTGGCGATCGAGCGCAGGTAGGCAAGCGCGTCGCGAACTTCTCGTCGTTCGTAGAAGCGCACTCCCCCGACCACCTTGTACGGCATGCCCATGCGAATGAAAACCTCTTCGACCGAACGTGATTGCGCGTTGGTGCGATAGAAGACGGCGACGTCGCCTGGGCGGTAGCCGTGTTCATCCACCAGCCGGTCGATCTCTTGACTGATGAACGATGCTTCGTCGTGTTCATCGTCGGCTACGTAGCCAACGATCGGCTCACCGGAACCTTCGTCGGTCCACAGTCGCTTCTCACGACGCGCAGAGTTGTGCGAGATCACCGCATTGGCGGCACTGAGGATGTTCTGGGTGGATCGGTAGTTCTGCTCGAGCAGAATCGTGGTGGCATCGGGGAAATCCCGCTCGAACTCCTCGATGTTTCGGATCGTCGCACCACGGAAGGCGTAGATCGACTGATCAGCATCACCCACCACACACAAACTGCCCGGCGGTGGGTCGCCATCACTGGGACCGACCAGTTCTCGGATCAGCGTGTACTGGGCGTGGTTGGTGTCTTGATACTCATCTACGAGGATGTGTCGAAACCGCCTGCGATAGTGCTCGGCAAGATCCGGGTACAACTGGAACAAGGCGACTGTCGAGCCGATGAGGTCGTCAAAATCGAAAGCCGAGGCGCGGATCAGCCGGCGCTGGTACTCCGCATAGGCCTCCGCGACGGTCTGCTCCATGTGATTACTCGCTTTGGCGGCATAGGTCTCTTGGTCGATAAGTTCGTTCTTCGCCGCCGATACCTGGCCGAGAAACGACCGCGGCGGGTATCGCTTCGGGTCCAGGTCCAGATCACGGATGACCATCTGCATCAAGCGCAGCGAATCGGCTTGGTCATAGATGCTGAAACTCGTTGCGATGCCGAGTCGAGAAGCCTCCTTGCGCAGGATGCGCACACAGGCACTGTGGAAGGTGGAGACCAACATCGCCCGAGATGCTTGTCCAACCAGTTCGGCCACCCGCTCCTTCATCTCCGCGGCAGCCTTGTTCGTGAAGGTGATCGCCAGGATCTCCCCTGGTGTGGCATCGCCGCTGGCCAACAAGTGGGCGATCCGCCGGGTGAGGACTCGGGTCTTGCCCGATCCCGCACCAGCCACGATCAACAGCGGACCGCCACGGTGCTCGACAGCCGCCTGCTGGGAGGGGTTGAGATCGTGCACGAGAGCAGCGGGGTCCATCACTGGGGAATCCTAGGCAGCGGGTGTGACGACGATCGCGCTACTGCCTGGGAACTACTTCAGACGCACCGAGGACTGCAATTCCTCGCCGGTGAATCCACCCAGCACCTCGCCATCCTTGGCGTAGTAGTACAGGGCCACCGAGTAAATGCCGCGCATAGCGTTGATGACCAAGCCACCGAGCACGATGACCAAGAAGCCGATCGCAGCCGTGACGACTCCGATGATCGCGGCGGCGGTAGTGCCGGCGAAGACGATCCCGACTCCTGCGCCGAGGATGAGCGCGCCGGGCAGGATGACCAGGAGTGCTACCAGACCGCCGATCCGGACCCCGCCAGCCAACTGGGTACCCCATTGCTTCTTGAACAGCGCGCTGGAGGCTTTGATGGCGTCGATCGGTGAAGCCTTCTCGATCATCATCACCGGCAGCACGAAGAAGGTGATGAGCTGCCACATGATGTCGGCCGCGGCGGCGAGCACTCCGCGCAACAGATTGCTGATCAGCCCTCCCTGGCCGTTACCGCGAATGAGGTTGATGAGGACCGAGACCACCGTCAAGATCGCCGACCAGGCCACGAGTGGACCGAACCGCGAGAAGGCTGCGGACATCCCGGCGCCTACCGAAGCGTCACGCCCGTGCATTTCCTCGTCCACAGCGGAGACCAACCCTGCTGCCGGGAAAGTGATCACCGCCTGCACGCCGAACATCAGCGCAATGGCTAACGGTATGGCGATCCAGTTGTTATCGGTTTCCACGAAATACAAGGCCGGGATGCCGAAGACGGCAAGCGGGATGATGCTCAGCACCACTCCGATAACCGGGAAGGCGAACAGGTAGGGGTTCTCCTTGAGGACCGCCCACGATTTCCGGGTGACGATCTTGCTTGCCTGCCATGCGCCGCGTCGAGCCATAGCCGAAAGCGTAATGTGCGTTCCTCAGCGGCGTACGTAACCCACGATCTTGACGTTCGCCTTCGTCTTCGCCGACGACGCCAACGCAATCAAACCCTTCTCGCCGATGTCGGAGACCACGAGCGATGAGTACTTGCCATCGACCGGAACGGCTGCAGACGGGGTGCCTAGATCCGCACCACCGACCGGATAGGCGGCGAAACGGCCGGGTTCACCGCGGCCCTTCGTCGTCACACGCAAGATGACCGCTGTCACCTTCTTCTTTTTCTTGGGCACCCGACCGACCCCGCGCACCTTCACGACCTTCACTTCACCGGCTTTGAATTTGCCCTTGTGCAATCCAGTCGGCGGCAAACCCTTCGCCTTGGTCGGTTCGGCACCAACCGTGTACCCGAGCACGTCGACACGGACCTGCACCGGGGACTTCTTCGGCGCCTTGATCTGCACCGCGCCACCGGACACCGGAACGGTTCGCATCACCGTGCGAGCACCGCGCTTGGGAACTTTGACTGCGGCGCTATTGGACTTCTCGGTCCCGGTGCCGATCCGCAACCGACCTTTGCGATCAGCCTCTCGCGTGGTGACCGCGACCAGCGCGCTGGTGGCCGCCGGATCGACACCGTTCAACGCGACGGTGCGAATCTCACCAGGCTGCAAGGGACCTAGCGAAGCCGATTCATAGCCCAGCGCCGAGCCGATGCCATAGAAGCCTTCTTCGGCTGCCTCGGGAGGCGCCGGTGGGGCGGGCGCGGGCTCCGCAGGTGCCGGTTCGGTGGGTGCTGGCTGAGCGGGAGCAGGTTCGACGGGCACGGGTGCAGGTGCGGCACCGGGGATTTCGCCGCGAGCACCAGCCCAGGTCAGCGAGATGTGGATGTGGTTGCGGTGGCAGTAGTTGTCGTACTTCTTCTCCGTCTTGGCGAAGCAACCTTTGAGTTCGGTCCAGCCCCTTTCGCGGTCGTATCCGCGCCAGAACCGGTCGTGCCAACCGATGTACATGATGCCTAGTTGCAGCGCGTGGCCGTAGGGACGTCCGGCGGAATCCGGACCGAGTAACCACGCGAGGAAGGCTTCGGCGTTGGCGCGATCTTGCGGGTCACGCACATCCACCATCCAGTCGATGGCGCGACCTTCCTTGTGTTCGCTGCGCCCGCCGCGATCGCAATCGCGGGGGATCCAGGTGTACTCGCTGGCTCCGTAGGTGCCCTTGATGATCTGCTCCAAGCGCAGCGCGCCCGGCTTGGGTGAGTCTTCGCAGGTGGTCTGCGGCTCGTACTCAATCGTCACGGGGACATCCGGCGGAAGCGGCGGAAGTGGCGCGGGGGTGACAGCAGGCGGCAGCCCTTCACCGGGAACCGGAGGTCCCGCGGTCGGGCCGGTCCACGTGGTGGGCTGCCAGGTGAGGTTGCCCTGAACCGCCGAAGCGGGGCCCACGAGTAGGGACGTCGTCATTCCTAGGCTGGCAGCGATCGCCACCGATATAGGCAACCCACGGCGCGCAGCGGCCCGCGTTGCGGGCACGGCACAATGGGCATGACGCCGGGGAAGCCGGGGAAGCACCCCCCCACTGTGTCACGAAAGTGTCACAAGTGGTGAATGGGTCCCATGGTGCGTCGCGAATTCGCTGAGGCATGGAGGAGGAAGCAGTCGTGGACGAGCAGACCGAGGTGGAACGGGTCCTCGCGATCATGGCCCACCCGGACGATGTCGACTTCGGGGCGGCTGGAACCGTCGCGCAGTGGACGAAATCGGGCATTTCCGTCAGCTACGGGATCGTCACCGATGGTGACGCCGGCGGCTTCGACCCGGCAGTGCCGCGCTCGGAGATCCCGGCGATCCGCCAACGTGAACAACGGGCCGCCGCGGAGTCCATCGGGGTCCACGACGTGCACTTCCTGGGCTACAAGGACGGAGACGTCACCGTTTCCCAGGATCTGCGCCGGGACATCAGTCGACTGATCCGGCAGGTACGCCCACAGCGCATGCTGATCCAATCGCCCGACCGCATCTGGGATCGACTACCGGCCTCGCATCCGGATCATTTGGCGACCGGGGAGGCCGCCATCCGTGCGGTCTACCCCGATGCGCGCAACCCGTTCGCGCACCCCACGTTGTTGCAGGACGAAGGGTTGCAGGACTGGATCGTGCCCGAGGTTTGGATGATGGCGTCACCCACTCCGAACCGGTTCATCGACGTCACCGAGACCTTTGGGGACAAGATGCGGGCCATCACCTGCCACGTTTCGCAATTACCGAAACCGGAGCTGGTCGAAGAGCGGGTGCGCGGGTGGCTGGCAGCAGCGGCCTACGAGGCCGGCCTGCCCGAGGGCCATCTGGCCGAGACCTTCCACGTCATCAACGTCCCCTAACCACCCCCGCCGTTTCCTCCAGCGGCTGGGCAATCGACGGTCATTCCGCCAGCTTCGAGGCCGTTAGTGGGGTATCCGCCAGAGGCTGGAGAAATGACCGGAAGTCCGGCCGATGCTGGACGATTGACGGTCGATCGTCCAGCCGCTGGCGGAAACGGGGAGGGGGGCGGTCAGGACCAGAGGACGGCGATGAAGATGTTGGCGATCGACAAGCCGCCGATCGTTCCCCACAGCGCGGTTTGCGGCAGCGGCTTCTTGCGGCCCACGAACGCCAGCACCGTGATCACCAAGGTCAGCACGAGCTTCACGCCGATCTTGACGTGATTCCACTCTTCCCAGCCGGGGTACGGAGTCGCGACACCCATTTCCGGCAGACCGACGAGCAGCAACCCGGTCACCAATTGGGTCAGCGCCCCGTGCAGCATCGCCGGGTTGACGCCCTTCTCCGCCGAGCGCATCTGCACGAGGAACCCGCCGACCACGCTCGCAAGACCGATGAAGTGCAAGATCAAAATCAAGTTGTAGACGAAATCCATGTCGCTGGTTTCCTCACTCCCACTCGATAGTTCCCGGCGGCTTGCTCGTTACATCAACGACGACTCTATTCACCTGGGGTACCTCGTTGGTGATGCGCGTGGAAATCGTGGCGATCACCTCGTAGGGCAGCCGTGACCAGTCGGCCGTCATCGCATCTTCGCTGGAGACAGGTCGCAACACGATCGGATGTCCATAGGTTCGTCCGTCGCCTTGCACCCCCACGGAGCGAACGTCGGCGAGCAGCACCACCGGGAACTGCCACACATCACGATCCAAACCCGCAGCGGTGAGTTCCTCGCGGGCGATGGCGTCCGCAGCGCGAAGGATCGACAAACGCTCCTCGTCAACAGCACCGATGATGCGAATCGCCAGCCCCGGCCCGGGGAATGGATGTCGCCAGACGATCTCCTGCGGGAGACCTAGATCCAGCCCTACCGCGCGTACCTCGTCTTTGAAGAGGGTGCGAAGTGGCTCCACGAGCGTGAACTGCAGATCATCCGGCAGCCCACCGACATTGTGATGGCTCTTTATGTTCGCCGTTCCCGATCCCCCACCGGATTCCACAACATCCGGGTACAACGTGCCCTGAACGAGGAACTCCACCGAGCCGCCGTCGTCACCGGCTTCGGTGACAACTTGGCGAGCAGCGTCCTCGAACACCCGAATGAACTCCCGACCGATGATCTTTCGTTTGGTCTCTGGGTCCTCGACGCCCGCGAGCGCATCGAGGAATCGCTGCCGGGCATCAACCACCAGCAAGCGCACATCCGTGGCGGCGACGAAATCGCGTTCAACCTGTTCAGCCTCGCCGGCCCGAAGCAGCCCGTGGTCGACGAAGATGCAGGTCAACTGATCGCCGACCGCGCGCTGCACCAACGCCGCAGCGACGGCAGAATCCACCCCGCCGGAGAGGCCACAGATGACCCGGGCTTGACCTATCTGGGCGCGGATTCGTTCCACCTGTTCGTCAATGATCCCCGCCATCGTCCAATTCGGTTCGCATCCGGCGATCTGCCACAGGAAATGCTCGAGCATGCGCTGACCATGCGCGGTGTGAACGACCTCCGGATGGAATTGCACGCCAGCCAAGCATCGAGCGGTGTCCTCGAACGCAGCGATCGGAGCGCCCGGCGTGGCGGCGAGTACCGAGAAACCTTCGGGGGCGCGTTCCACGCTGTCGCCATGGGACATCCACACGTTCAGCGAATCGGGTAGGCCGTCAAGGAGGGTTCCATTTTCAACGACGTTCAGTGCCGTCCCGCCGTACTCGCTGCCGCCCGTCCGAGCAACGGAACCACCTAGCCCTTGGGCCATAACCTGGAACCCGTAACAGATGCCGAAGACCGGTAGACCCAACTCCAAGATCTTCGAGTCGAAGTCAGGGGCGCCGGGCGCATAGACACTGGCTGGCCCCCCGCTCAAGATGATCGCGGCCGGGGCACGCTGTGCCACCTCTGCGGCGGAGATGGTGTGCGGAACGATCTCGGAGTACACCCGAGCCTCGCGCACCCGCCGAGCGATGAGTTGGGCGTACTGGGCACCGAAATCGACGACGAGAACGGTGTCCCGCTCGGTACCAACCTGATCCACGCGGGCGAGCCTAGCCACCGGCGCTGAAGGCACCGAGTCCCAACAGCGCGCCGATCAAGGCCACATAGACGAGCACACCGATCACAGCCGTCACGATGATGATGACGAGGGCAGCCCGCGAAAAGCTCCGCGCCCGCGCTAGGTCTCCGCGCCCGATCCAGACCCTTGCTCTCCAGGACAAGACAACAGCGACGACGCCGGTTGGCAAGAACAGCAACGCCGTCACCAGGAGCGAACCGAGCAAGTAGGTGCGCGGAACGTCCTGAGCCGGCTGCGTTGGCCGCGGGGGCAGCGCCACTTCGGGCACGCCTTCGACCGCATCGCTGGGGGCGTCCATTGGCTCGAACCCTAGGCCACGCAGCGGCTCGACCCCTAAGCCAAGGAGGGGTTCGACCCCTAAGCCAAGGAGGTCAGTGCCGCCCGGCCGGAAGCCCGAATCGCGCCAAAAGCCCCGGATGTGAGCAAAATCTCGCGACGGAGGCAAATCCCTCCTAATGTGTGAGGCACATCGCTATTTGGAAGAAAGGGCCTCCATGAAGCACATCTCCGTGAATGTGGATGGCACCCAGTACGAGGGGGATGTCGAACCCCGCACCCTCCTCGTCCACTGGCTGCGCAACGATCTCGGGAAAGTAGGAACTGTCGTCGGTTGCGACACCTCGAATTGCGGGGCGTGCACCGTCTTGCTCGATGGTCGCAGTGTGAAGAGCTGCAGTGTGCTCGCCGTACAAGCCGATGGCTCGAGCATCACCACGATTCAAGGTCTGTCAACCGGTGATGAATGGCATCCGGTGCAGGAGGCCTTCAAGGAATGCCACGGTCTGCAGTGCGGCTACTGCACGCCCGGCATGGTGATGTCGACCGTCGACCTACTCGACGAGAACCCGAACCCAACCGAAGAAGAGATCCGCGAAGGTCTCGAAGGGAACCTGTGCCGCTGCACCGGCTACCACAACATTGTCCGATCGGTCGAGAAGGCCGCTGAACTCATGGGAGGTGCGAAATGACAGAGACGCTAGATACCTCGACCCCGCTCGGGCGGCCGATTAAGCGTAAAGAAGACGCCAAGTTGCTGCATGGGCGTACGAACTGGACCGACAACATCCAGCTGCCCGGCACGCTGCACATGGCCATTTTGCGTAGTCCCTTCGCGCACGCGAAGATCACCAAACTCGACATCACGCCCGCGCTATCGCAGCCGAATGTGATCGCTGCCTATAGCGCGGAGGAACTCGGCGATCTCAACGGATCGATCCCGTGCGTGTGGCCGGTGACCGACGACATCGTCATGCCGGACTTCCCCTCGCTGGCCAAGGGCAAGGTTCGGCAGGTGGGTGACTGTGTAGCCGTCGTACTCGCCACCGACCCGGAGCACGCAGCCGACGCGCTCGAAGCCATCGAGGTTGAATACGAGCCACTCGACGCCGTCGTTGACATGGAGAAGGCACTGGACTCCAGTTCCCCTGTGATCCACGACGATGCCGGCACCAACAAGTGCTACGTCTACAACCTGGGCGGTGGGTACGACGACATCAAGCCCAAAGCCGACGTCGTAGTAAAGCGGCGGTTCATCAACCAGCGCCTGATCCCGGCATTCATGGAGCCGCGCTCGGTCGTTGCCGCACCGATGGGGATGAGCGATGAGATGACCGTGTGGTCCTCCACGCAGATTCCGCACGTGCTGCGGGTGCTGATGGCGCTGGTCACCGGCATTCCGGAGAACAACCTGCGAATCGTCGCACCCGACGTGGGTGGCGGTTTCGGCGGCAAACTCCAGTTGTATCGGGAGGAAGTGCTCGCCACCCAGATCGCCCGCAAGTTGGGGCGTCCGGTGAAGTGGACCGAGACCCGCAGCGAGGACATGGTTGCCACGCACCATGGTCGCGATCAGATCCAGGACATCGAGATCGCCTCGACGAAGGACGGCAAGATCCTCGGACTCAAGGTGGATCTCATCGCCAACATGGGTGCCTACCTGCAGATCATCACCCCGGGTATCCCGCTGTTGGGAATGTTCATGTACCCGTCGATCTACAAGATGGACGCCTACGACTTCCAGTGCACAGGCGTGTTCACGAACACCACGCCCACCGACGCCTACCGCGGCGCTGGTCGACCGGAAGCCACGTACGCCATTGAGCGGATCGTCGACGAGCTCGCTGCCGAACTGGACATGGATCCGATGGAACTTCGCGAGAAGAACTGGATCAAGCACGAGGAGTTCCCGTACTCCACCGTTGCCGGTCTCACCTACGACACCGGCAACTACGAGGCAGCCACCGCGAAGGCGTTGGATCTGTTCGGTATGGATGAGTTGCGCGCAGAGCAGCAGCGTCGTCGGGAGTCCGGCGATCCGGTGCAACTAGGCATTGGCATCTCGACCTTCACCGAGATGTGCGGCCTGGCACCTTCTCGTACTTTGGGCGCACTCAAGTACGTGGCCGGTGGCTGGGAGCACGCAACGATCCGGATGCTTCCAACCGGCAAGGTGGAACTCATCACCGGCACATCGCCACACGGGCAAGGCCATGAGACGGCTTGGAGCCAGATTGCGGCCAGCATCCTTGGCATCGGTGTCGATGACATCGAGGTGGTGCACGGTGATACCGGTCGCGCTCCGTACGGCATGGACACATACGGCTCGCGTTCGCTCGCGGTCGGTGGTCAAGCCATCAAGAAGGCTGCGGACAACCTGATCGAGAAGGCGCGCGTCATTGCGGCGCACCAGCTCGAATGCTCCCCCGGGGACTTGGAGTTCGTTGAGGGCGAGTTCCGTGTCAAGGGTGATCCGGAGAAGGCTCAGGCCATCGGGGCCGTCGCGTTCGAGGCATTCACCGCGCATAACTTGCCCGACGGTGTCGAACCGACGCTGCAAGGTGAGGCCACAGTGGACCCGGAGGACTTTTCCTACCCGCATGGCACGCACCTGGCGGCCATGGAGGTCGACACGGAGACCGGCAAGGTCACGCTGCGCAAGTACGTGGCTGTGGACGACGTCGGCAACCAGGTCAACCCGATGATCGTCGAGGGTCAGGTGCACGGTGGCCTAGCCCAAGGCATCGGTCAGGCGCTCTACGAGGGGGCGTTCTACGACGAAGACGGATTGCCGTTGAACGCGAACCTGTCGACGTATCTGATCCCGGCGGCACCGGATCTGCCGTCGTTCATCACCGATCACACTGTCACCCCGTCCACCACGCACCCGCTGGGTACCAAGGGTGTGGGCGAGGCTGGTGCGATCGCTTCTACGCCGGCGATCATCAACGGCATCGTGGACGCGTTGCGTCCGATGGGCGTCACCGACGTCGCGATGCCGGCCACACCGATGACCGTCTGGAAGACCATTCAGGCCGCGAAGGGAGGCCAGGCATGATCCCGGCGACGTTCGATTACACGAAGGTCAGCACCGTCGACGAAGCGCTAGCGGCGCTCGCCGACAGCGACGACGCCAAGATCCTCGGCGGCGGACAATCGTTGCTTCCGGTCCTTCGGCAACGACTCAATGCCCCTGAATTGATTGTCGATTGCTCGGGCATCGACGAGATGAAGGGGATCGCTGACGCAGGCGACAAGGTCGTTATCGGCGCCGCTGCTACGCACCACGCGGTGATGACCGATCCGACGGTGAAGTCCTCGGTCGCATTGCTAGCGCAGGCAACCGAGACGGTCGCTGATCCGCAGATCCGGCACCGAGGCACGGTGGGTGGGTCGCTTGCGCATGCGGACCCGCGCGCCGATCAGCCGCCGGTGGCACTTGCTCTCGACGCGGAGTTCACCATCGCTGGCCCCTCCGGGCGGCGCACAGTTCCCGCGGCGGAGTTCTTCCACGGGCCATTTGAAACATCGGTTGGTGAGGATGAACTCCTCGTCAGTGTCGCGTTCCCGAAGTACGACGGCTGGGGCACGCACTACGAGAAGTTCAACCGCACAGCGCAGGCGTGGAGCATCGTGGGCGTGGCAGCCGCTGTTCGGATGGACGGCGGGAAGATCGCTGAGGCACGCATCGGGCTGACCAACGTAGGCGGCACGCCGGTGCGCGCAGCTGCGGCGGAGCAGGCCCTCGTCGGGGCCGCCACCGTGGCCGACATCGAGGCAGCGGCGTCGCAGGCGTCGCAGGGCCTTGAGCCATTCTCCGATGAGGATGCTGACGCCGACTTCCGTCGACACCTAGCCGAGGTGCTCACCAAGCGGGCGGTAGCCAAGGCAGCGGGAATGGAATAGAGAGCAAAGATCTGCTGTTACAGCGGGTGCGGACTTCGGTTCGCACCCGCTGTTTGCTTTTGACCCGAAGGCCACGGAAACGTCACCCAGCAACTCACGGTGATTTAGCAGCGGACTGTGGCACAGTAAGCCGGTAGCCGACTCCGCGCACCGAACCGATGATAGGTGGGCCTCCTGACTCGGAAATCTTCTTTCTTAACCGACATGCATGCGCTTCGAGGCGATGGTGATCGGACGCCCAGGGGTCATTCCAGATCCAACGGGAAAGCTCTTCATGAGTGAACACCCGACTTGGGTCGGTCATCAAGTGAGCGAGGAGGTCGAACTCCGTCTTCGTGATCTCCAGGGCTTGGCCAGCGACCAACACGCGATGTTCAGCAATCTGCATTTCGATGTTCTCAAACGCAAGCCAGGGCTCTGATTCATCCGTCGGTGCATGGTCAAGACGCAAGGCAATCTGGGCGGCAAGCACCCGCGGCCGGATGGGCAGGTAACTCATGCTGCACACCCCACCAGCTACCAGCCGTAATTCATCCAGTTCCGAAAGCGAATCGGAGATCACCGTGATCGGGGCAGATGTGAGTGCTCGAACACGTCGACACAGGGCTAGCCGAGCCTCCTGGGTGATCTTCGGTCCGATCAGGACCACGGCCAAAGCGCTCAGCGCCCGCGAATCCAGATCTTGCACACGTGGATCGAGACAGAAGGTTCGGATCCCTTGCCGATCCAACTCATCACTCAATTCCGAAGACAGCGAGTCCGAGCCGCCAAGGAACACAACTTGATGATGAAGCATCCGGAACCTCCGTAGAACGTTGCTCCCCGCTGCTTTGGATCTCACCAGTCCCTTGCGCTTTCAACCAAACTACGTGCCGAAACCCGGCTATGGGCTCACGACACCCTTCCACCATTCATTGTGAGCAAATTGCAAGCAAGTGCTGTGTCTTGCGCACTGATATATCTACGCTTCGTGGCTACTGTTCACTAAGCCAAGAGCGGGGGCCTTATCCGGAGAAGATGTGAGAGGCGATCGAAGAGTGGTGCCTGTGCAGCCCGATCGGCGTCGCCAACTCCTCGACGAACTGGCGCGGACTCCCGGCGATTCGCTGGCGCACCGCATCTGTCATCTATGCGTCGTGGGAGGTATCGATGGTGCTGCCATTCTGCTGCACTCCGGCGATCACTTGCTGGGAATCGCTGGCTGCGATGGGGCTCTCGGGGATTCACTAGCAGATCTGGAACTGACGTTCGGTGAGGGTCCCGGTCACCAAGCCGTGCAATCTGGAACGACAGTCTTTGCCGACCAACTCCTCACGGGCACGAGCCAGAGTTGGCCTATCTTCGCGACACATGCTGAGCAAGCCGGAATCGCGGCGGTATTCGCCTACCCACTTCAATTGGGGAGCATCATGTTGGGCGTTCTCGAAGTAGCGCGTGGCCGCGCCGGATCCTTGTCACCTCCGGAACTGATAGACACAGCACACCTTGCTTCCCTCGCTACTTCATCTCTGCTGCTTTCCCAATCCCACGTGAGCGATCAGGATGCCTTCGATCTTCTAGAGTTGAGCGAACCAACCCAATTGCGCATCCATCAGGCGACCGGCATGGCTGCTGAGCAAACCGGAGCATCTTTGCCTGATGCGTTGGCCCTGCTTCGCGCCTACGCGCTTGTTCATGAGCAATCCTTGTCAGATGTCGCCCAATTAATCATTACTCGAAAGATTCGGATGGATCCGTGATGAACGAACAGTCCCCGAAGAAGTCCTCCACGCCCTCACTCACCACCACCGTTGTCGAGGCAATGGAAGCGATGGTCCAAGATTTCGACTACATCGACCTTGCTTCTTCCTTGGTGTCCTCGACCATCGAGTTGCTGGGAGCGAACGCCGCAGGAGTCATGATCGGCGACTCCAGTCAGCTGCTCCATGTTGTGGCTGCTTCCGACGAAGACATGCGCACACTTGAAGTCTTCGAGATCCAAAACGATGAAGGGCCGTGCCTGGATTCGTGGTACTCGGGGCGCATGGTCACATGTGACGATCTCGCCACCGACGAGCGCTGGGGAGCTTTTCGCGCTCGCGCCACCGAACTCGGCTTTCGTTCGGCACTGGCCGCTCCCCTTCGATTGCGTGACCACAACATCGGTGCACTGAATGTTCTGTGGTCTCAGCCGAATGCAGCAGATGAACGCGCCGAACAGGCAGCCCAAGCACTGGCTGACCTGGCAGCCCTGGGACTAACCAGCAAGGCGGTTCCATCCGAAGCAACCTTCCTTGCCGAGCAGATTCACCGGACGATCAACGCGCGGGTAACTATCGAGCAAGCCAAGGGCATGCTCGCCGAGCAGGACAATTCCGACATGAACACGGCGTACACCTTGATGAGGAATTACTCGAAAGCGAGCGATACCCACCTGGTGGCGACGGCCGAGTTGGTGACCCGCAGGAAGATCACGGCCGCGACCATGCGAGCAGCGGTGGTGCGCTAGTCGGTCGATACCGGCAGCCGCAGTCCGCCCGGCGCAGCCTCTGGCACAACGGGGTGCGAGGGCGCGATGGCAGGCACCGGGCGGTACTTCTGGCCCACAGCGGGGCGCGGATCCGCTTGTCCCTTGTTCGGCCACATGGCCACCGCGCGTTCGGCTTGGGCGGTGATCGTCAACGATGGATTCACACCGAGGTTCGCCGTAATGGTCGAGCCATCCAGGATGTGCAGTCCCGGGTAGCCGAATACCCGCTGGTAACCGTCGACCACTCCGTGGTCGACATCTTCACCGATCACGCAGCCACCAACGAAGTGGGCAGTCAACGCAGCATCAAGGTTCTCGAAGACACTGCTTCCCGGAACCCCGTCGATCTTGTCAGCAACGCGCCGAACGACCTCCTGTGCCATCGGCATATAGGTCGGTGCTGGTGTGGACTGGCTCTGGTCGGTAGTTAGGCGCCATCGACCAAGAAGTCCGCGCTTGCCCGTCAAAGTCAGCGAGTTGTCGACCGGCTGCATGATCAAGGAGATAACGGTCCGCTCCGACCACTTACGCACGTTGACCAACTGCGCAGCAACCCCGGGCTGCCTCACCAGTTCCTCGAGCCAAGTCCGCCACCTTGGTGTGCCAGACCGCGGTTGAGTCAAGACGGACTGAAGGAGACCCATCGAGTTGGAGCCTTTGCCGTAACGCACCGGTTCTACGTGCGTGTGCTCGTCGGGGTACCAGCTAGAAGTGATCGCGACACCCTTCGTGAAGTCTTCTCCGGTAGTCGTAACGGTGCGGGCCACAGCGCCGAGAATCGACTCGGAGTTGGTTCGCGAGAGTCGACCGAGCATCGATGACAGCTTCGGCAATCTCCCCTCGTCCTTCATGCGGTGCAGCAACTTCTGCGTGTTGTACGTGCCCGCTGCCACGATCACCTGTTCCGCCGTGTACCACCGGCGAATTCGGTTGCCGAGAGTTCCCGTAGCTTGCGTCTCGATTCGGTACCCACCGGAGTCGATCGGATCTAACCCCACGACGGTCGTCATTGGGTAGATGCGAGCACCAGCTAATTCGGCGAGGTGTAGATAGTTCTTGGGAAGGGTGTTCTTCGCTCCCCATCGGCATCCGGTCATGCATTCCCCGCACTCAATGCAACCGGTTCGGGCCGGACCCTTGCCGCCGAAATAGGGATCGGGAGCAGTGACACCCGGTGTGCCGAAGTACACACCTACCGGCGTCATGCGGAAGGTGTGGCCCACGCCCATGTCGTCAGCCACCTGCTTCATGACGATGTCTGATGGCGTCATCGTGGGGTTGTCGGCGATGCCCAGCATGCGCCCGGCTTGGTCGTAGTACGGGGCAAGTTCACTCGCCCAGTCAGTGATACCCGACCACTGGGGATCATTGAAAAACCGGTTGCCGGGTACGTACAGCGTGTTCGCGTACACCAGCGATCCGCCACCCACACCGGCACCGGCCAGCACGGCAACGTCCTTCATCACATGGATGCGTTGGATACCGAACATGCCCAGCAATGGCGCCCAAAGGAACTTACGCAGATCCCAGGACGACTTGGCGAAATCCTCGTCGCGGAAGCGGCGACCGGCTTCGAAGACCCCGACCCGGTAGCCCTTCTCGGCGAGCCGCAGTGCGGATACCGATCCGCCGAACCCCGACCCAATAATCGCAACGTCGAGGTCGTGCACGACCGGATCGCTCTTCGGCGCAGCCACTAGACCTCCTACTTCAAGCCGAGTTTCTTCATCACACCCATTGCCCCCGCAAGGGTGTCACCCCAACGCTCATCGGACCACCCGAATTGCGGACCGAAACCCAAGGCCCGCTGGGTGGCGATTGTCTGCGCCTCGGTGTACTTCAGCATTCCCTCATCCCCGTGCCGGCGCCCGAGGCCCGAGGCCCCCATGCCACCCATCGGTGCTCGCTTACTGGCCCACGCCGCGGCGTATCCCTCATTCACGTTGACCGTGCCAGCACGCAACCGACGGGCGATTTCCATGGCTGCTCGCTGGTTCTGACCCACAACCGAAGCGTTCAGGCCGTACTCGGTGTCATTTGCACGACGAACAGCTTCCTCGTCCGAGGCCACCGGATAGACCGCTACCACCGGTCCGAAGGTCTCCACCGAGCACAGAGTCATCGAGTCATCGACGCCGCTCAAGATGGTTGGTGCATAGAAGTACGGACCCACATCGGGGCGGCCCTTCCCACCGACGACAACCTCCGCCCCACGTTCCACGGCATCGTCCACATGAGCCGTGACTCGCTGCAGTTGCTTTTCGGAAATGAGTGATCCGACATCAGATCCCCACCCCACATGTGCGGACATTCGCAACGATTGGGTTCGACGTGCGAAAGCCGAGAGGAACTCCTCAAAGATCGTCGCGTGCACGTAGATGCGTTCCATTGATATGCAGAGTTGTCCGGAGTTGGAGAAGGCGCCGCGTACAGCGATCGATGCGGCCCACTCTGGTTCGGCATCAGCGCGCACGATCATCGCATTTTTGCCGCCGAGCTCCATCGAGCAGCCGATCAAGCGCTCCCCGCAGCGCTGCGCTACCTGTCGACCCACAGCGGTGGATCCGGTGAACATCACGTAGTCCGAACGATCGATCACCCACGGACCCACCACTGGGCCTTCACCGGAAACCACATTGAAGACGCCTTCAGGAAGCCCCGATTGCGCCAGCAGGTCGGCAATCCATAGCGCAGAGAGCGTTGTCTGGACGTCAGGCTTGAGCACGATCGCGTTGCCGGCGATCATCGCCGGGATCGCATCGCTAGCCGCAAGCGTGACCGGATAGTTCCATGGCGAGATAACCCCCACAACACCCTTGGGAACCCGCAGCTCCGTGACTCCGACTAATCCCGGGAAAGCACCGCGGTGTCGGCGGGAGCGCAACAGGCGCCGGGCATCACGTGCGTAGTGCCGCGCTGTGATGCACACGTCCAAGACTTCCTCGTTCGCGTCCTTTCGCGCCTTGCCCGTCTCCCGCTGCACCAGGTCCAAACCCGCATGCCGGTTCTCCAGCAGTAAGTCGTGGAAGCGGAGCATTACCGCGCAGCGGGAGGCAAGGGACATCCGCGACCATCCCGCCTGCGTGACCCGTGCGCGCTCGAAGGCGCTGTCAACGTCGGCTTCGGTGCTGGTCGGGAGTGCGTATAGGACGTCCCCGGTGAACGGCTCGATCACGTCGCGCAACTGACCGCTTGCCGTCAAGTGCGGCAGCAGGTCGGTAATGGGTAGGCCGGCATTGGATAGGCCCGTATCCATGGACACCCCTCACGTGAGAACCGGTGCCCCCAACCTACCCTCGCCGTTTCCTCCAGGGGCTGGC
>CAZWIW010000003.1:35156-64081 GCA_964634545.1 uncultured Rubrivirga sp. | reverse complement strand
GTTTCGTCGACGGTGAACGTGATGACGTCGTCGTTGACGAGTCGGATATTGACACCGGCAGCTTGCACCTTGGTGAACAGATCTTGGGCGTTGCCTGGTGCGCTGATCGCGACGGTGTCGAAGAGGAACGCGTTGAGCGTGGTGAGCCCCGCATTCTTGGCACCTTGATTGAGTTGCGATGCAAGTTGGTTCACGCGCTGAGCGATGACCTTCAGGCCGTCGGGTCCGTGGTAGACGGCGTACATACCGGCAAGTACTGCGAGCAGCACCTGCGCTGTGCAGATGTTGCTCGTGGCCTTCTCCCGGCGGATGTGCTGCTCACGCGTCTGCAGCGCGAGTCGATAAGCCGGTCGCCCATCGGCATCCACACTCACGCCCACCAGTCGACCCGGCAGTGAGCGCTCCAACCCGGCTCTCACGGCGATGTAACCGGCGTGCGGACCACCGAATGCCATCGGAACGCCGAATCGCTGCATCGAACCCACCGCGATATCCGCGCCGAGGGATCCCGGAGATTCCAGCAACGTGAGTGCTAGCGGATCGGCATCCATGATGACGAGCGCTCCTCGCTCCTTGGCCTGAGCAATCAGGCTGCGTGGATCGGCGATGGCGCCCGTGGAGGCCGGGTAGGCGATGACCACTCCGGACAGCGGGCCCTCGGGTAGGCCCTGCTGTGGGTCGAAGTCGATGAGCTCGATGCCCTGCGGTTCGGCTCGCGTGCCCACCACGGCTCGAGTTTGCGGATGCACTCCCCTATCGATCGCGATGCGCTCCACGCCCTTGGGTCCGTGCTTGATGGCCATGGTCATCGCCTCGGCAACCGCCGTCGGCTCGTCCAACAACGAAGCACCCGCAACGTTCAGTCCAGTGAGGTCCTCGACCAGTGTTTGGAAATTCAGCAGCGCTTCGAGGCGTCCCTGCGAGATCTCGGGTTGGTAGGGCGTGTAAGCGGTGTACCAACCCGCATTGAGTAGAACGCCACGCTTGATCGCCTCGGGCATCACCGTTCCGTGGTAGCCCAACCCGATCATGTTCGTGGGCCGCTCGATGCTCTCGATTCGCTGCTCGAGCTCGGCGAGTGCTTCGGTTTCACTCGCGGCCGGCGGCAGTTCCATCACGCTGAGGTCCTTGATGCCCGAAGGCACCACCGCGTCGATGAAGGAGCCGAGATTGTCGTAGCCGAGTTCGGTAAGCATCGAATCGATGTCAGAGGAACGAGGTCCGATGTGACGGGCGGGAAAATCCATAGCGTCTCCAGGTGCATCGGGGCGAACAGCGGGACTGCTCCCCCTCTGTTACCGCGCAATGCGCGACCTGAGAGCTTCACCGTGGCCAGCCACGGCTTTCACCGTCGGTAGGGATCGCTCCCTTTTCCAGAGATGCCTACCCGAGCGGTACCGGTGCCTGAGAGTTTGTCGGGGCAATTGCTCCTTCGGCGGCTACGACCCTGGCGTGGGCCGCGGCTCTCTCCCGCACGGGTTAAAGCGGCAATCCCAGGATAGTCCCCGAGTCGAGGGACTGCACGCGACGTCAGACTGCGGCGCGGCGCGCGCGACGGCTGGCGAGTTCATCGGTGACGCCCTCGGGCGCAACCTGCTCCCCTGCCGGGTCCTCTGCCGGCAGTGTGGCCAAGGTGCCCTCCACCTCGCGCCAAACGCTGCCAACGGCGATGCCGAAGACTCCCTGTCCCCCACGCACGAGATCGATGACCTCATCGGCGCTACGGCATTCGTAGATGCTCGCGCCATCGCTCATCAAGGTGATCCGAGCCAGATCGTCACGCTCCCGGGCCGCTAGGTGCTCAACCGCTGCCCGAATGTTCTGTAGTGACACCCCGGTGTCGATAAGTCGCTTGACGATCCGCAGGACGAGGATGTCGCGAAAGCTGTAGAGCCGCTGTGAACCCGAACCGTTCGCACCGCGTACCGAGGGAACGACCAGTCCGGTCCGGGCCCAGTAGTCCAGTTGCCGGTACGTGATGCCGGCTGCTGAGCAGGCAACCGGGCCTCGGTATCCGACATGTGCCGGTAGCGGGCGCAGGTCCGCGTCGTCGAATAGCGCGCCTTGCGGATCTACGTAGGGACGAGCCTCATCGCCAACACTTGATTCGACGGTGGGTCCTGGGCTACCGGTCACGCGGTCCTCCTCCTCGCCGCCTCACCCTACTGCGCGGGCCTCGTGGGCGGACGAGGTTCGCTGGACCGCTGTGGTCCGCTGGGGAAGGTGTGCAACGCGAATCTAGGCACCGGCCCCCGCTGCCTCAACGCGACACGCCACGCATTGATGGACCGAAGTCTCAAGGTCTACTGAAGGCTCAAGACGGGCCGGGCTCCCCGAAATCCTCTGGCGTGACCTGATCGAGGAATTCGCGGAACTTCTCGACCTGATCCTCTTCCACCGGTTCGGCTTCATCGGGGATCTCGATGCCTGCTTCGTCGAGAACGGCCTCGGCCCCGACGATGGGGATCTCACCTCGCAGCGCTAGGGCGATGGCATCAGAGGGCCGGGCCTGAACCTCCAGCCCACTTTCGAAGGCGATCACCGCGTAGAACACCCCATCTTCCAGCGCCGTGATGCGCACCTGGCTCACTGTTGCCCCGAGTGCATCGAGGAGGTCGCGCATCAGATCGTGGGTGAGGGGGCGGGGAGGCACCACGCCCTGCTGGGCGTAAGCGATGGCGGTCGCTTCGACGGCGCCCACCCAAATGGGTAGATACCGCTCGCCGTCGGTTTCCCGTAGCAAGACGATGGGGGTGTTGGAGGGCATCTCCATACGCACGCCCACGACATCCATCGGCACCATTCGCCCAGGTTATCTGCCAGGCGCTCCAGTGCCCAGCCCGATCATCACGCGCTCAGCGAAATCAGGCCTTGCCCGATCGAATGAGCTCGGCTCGAAGCAGGGCGCCATGCAATTGCACGAAAAGTGAGGCGATCTCGTGGACCGCTTCTTGCGCCCGCGCCCGGGATTGCCCTTCACGCCCGGTCGTCCTTGCGAAGGGGGTGACCATCTGCTCGATCAAGCCGGTCTCTCGGTCAGCCACAACCCGGAAACTGCGCAAGTGCCGGCCTTCGATACCGAACTCCGACAGTCGGGCCGCCACCAGACAGATCGCAACGGCATCTTCGTCGTAGTGGCCCGCGGGTGACACCCACACCAGACCGAGTTCCTCCAAGGTTGCTACGTAGGCCTCGTCCAACTCGGTTTGTTCCGCCAATTCCTGGCGAGTGAGCCGCATGCGACCAGCACCCGGACGAAAATCCTCTGCACGAAGCCCCGACCCGGAGGGAGCAGCGTTCTCGGCAGGCTTGTCCAGCTGCTCCCGGATCACTTTCAGCGGCAGGTACTGATCGCGTTGCATAGTCAAGATCTCGCGAAGTCGCCGGATGTCATCATCCGCGAAGCGGCGGTAGCCGCTTGTGGTCCGAGCTGGAGTTACGAGACCTTCCGACTCCAGGAAGCGGATCTTGCTGATGGTGACATCTGGGAACTCCCGCTTGAGCACAGTGAGCACCTCACCGATGCTCACTGTTCCGCGGGACGCCGGCTCGGGCGATTGCCGTGCGCTCATGCTCCTGGCTCGACGCCCACCAGGAAGATGAAGCGGAACTTGCCTATCTGAACTTCGTCGCCACCAGCGAGCCGCTGGTCATCAACGCGGACCCGATTCACATAGGTGCCATTGAGGGATCCGACATCACGCACGCTCCAACCATCAGCACCCCGGCGGAATTCAGCGTGCCGACGGCTCACCGTTACGTCATCTAAGAACACGTCGGACTCTGGAGAGCGGCCCACGCCTACGACGTCGGCATCGGCCGGGAGCAGGAACTCGCTGCCTTCCGCGGGTCCGCGGTGAACGACAAGAAGCGCCGAGCCCGTAGGCAATTCCCGGTGGATGCCGCTGCCCAACGCCGCTGCCGGCCCGGTGCCTGTTGCCGGCCCCGAACCGGGGATCGCGCTGATGGCGCCGGTCTGATCGAGCTCCTCAGCCGACGCCAAGGAAGCGCCGCAGGCAGCGCAGAACCGGTCTTCGGGATGAATGGGTTTTCCGCACGCAGGACATGTCATTGGTCCGGTTTCCCTCCTCGACATCGGCGCCTGACAACGGCAGCCTAGGCCCCTTGGGTCATCGCCTCGTACTCACTCGCCGAGAGCAAGCCGGTGAGCTGACCTGCATCAGCCATCCGTACCTTCATGAGCCAACCAGCCCCGTAGGGGGAACTGTTGATGACCTCCGGGCTGCTGTCCAAGTCAGCGTTCACCTCGACGATGGTTCCGCCCACCGGGGCGTAGAGCTCGCTGACGCTCTTGGTCGACTCCACTTCACCACAGGACTGACCGGCTTCGACGACGTCGCCGACAGTTGGCAAGGACACGAAGACGATGTCGCCGAGGGAATCTTGCGCGTAATGGGTGATCCCCACCGAGACGGTGTCGTCGGATTCAGTGCGCACCCATTCGTGCTCGGTTGTGTACGCCAATTCACCAGGAATCATCGGCTCCTCCTCATTCGTGGCCGACCCTAGCCGGTCGGATCATCTCGCGGGCATAGCGAAGACCAGCCCACCAATACAGATAGGTCCCCCAGAGCGCAAAGGCCCAACCAAAGGCGGTGAAAACCGTGCCCCATGTCCCCGGCAGGGTTCCCAGTAACAACAGCGGGAATCCCCACAGCAATGCGAAGGTTCCGGCCTTACCGACGAAGGTGACCGGAACCGCGATGCGTCCGCTGCGTCGGAGCCACGGGAGCAATACCAACAACAAGAGGTCTCGACCAACGAGGAGCGCCACCAGCCACCAGCCGATGACATCCCGCAGCGCCAGTCCAAGGAGTGTCGCCAGGATGTACAGCCGGTCGACCAGCGGATCCAGCAGTTCACCTAAACGACTTTGCTGGTTCAGTCTCCTGGCGAGGTAACCGTCGAACCAGTCGCTTGCTCCTGCCACCACCAACACCACGAACGCCCATACGTCGGCTTCGCGAACCAGTACCAGCCACAGGAACAACGGGATGCCAGCCAACCGGGCCAAAGACAGGGCATTCGGGATCGTCCACACCCGATCGGGCATCCGGTCTGCGTTGGACATCAACTACTCGTGCCTTCGTGTCGACCGCGGGGCCGCAGGGCGAAAATGCTGAGCAACAGCGCTATCAGTCCAGCCCCGATCACGATCGGGCCGGCAATCAAGCCGATCGACGCGATATCCCCAGCTCCTTCGATCCGGTAGCGGCCCACGAGCCGTACATCGCCAAGGCCAAAATCGCCGTCGCTACTGATCACCATGGTGCGACCTGCCTCTGGCAGGGGAACTACCACCGCCTCCGCCCCGAGGGAGCGTCCCCATACCCCAGGCAGGCCGGAGAGCGATACGTCAGGCAGGTCCTCGGCGACAGCGATCCGAACGACCGTCCAACCTTCCGGCGTGTTCTCCGCAACGCAGTACTGCGTGCCGAGCAAGCGACCTTCTACGTCGTTGCTGTCAGCGATTCCGACGAGGTAGGACACCTGCGCATCGGGAACATCGACCGAGATCGTCTCTTCGCCACGGTCGGCCACGAATGCATACCGCTCCCAGTCGTCGGCGCTGAGGGCAACACCTGCAACCTCGATCAACAAGGTTTGGCACTGTGCCGCTGGAATCACCTGCGCGGCCGCCCTAAGGGAATTCCTGGTATCCAAAGTGCTTTGCAGCCACGCGGCAGCGGTGGTCGCCGCGGCCCCCACCACAATCGCCATCACACCAACGATCGCGAGGGTCCACCTGAGGATCCGTCGCCCCACACCCTTGCCTGCCTGATCCTGAGACATCGTCACCTCACGGGGCGCTGGTGGCGCGCGCTCGTTCCTGTTCGACCAGTTCTTGGCGGTCAGCGAGTTTGTCCAAGGTTCGCAGGGCTGTTCCCATCCGATGATTTCCAGCGAAATCGTTGCGATGCTCGTTCAAGAACGCCCAGTACCCGGCGGTGAAGGGGCACGCGCGTTCCCCAACGCGGACTTTGGGGTCATAAGGGCACTCTCCGCAAAAGTCGGTCATCTTCTTCAGGTAGGCGCCACCTGAGATGTACGGCTTGGTTGCCATGAGTCCGCCATCGGCGTACAGACCCATACCGATCACGTTCGCGGTCATCACCCACGGGTAGCCATCCACGAATGCCCGCCGGAACCAATCGTTTATCACCTGCGGTGAGTAGCCGCGCTGGGTCGCCCAGTTGCTCAGCACCATCAGCCGGATGATGTGGTGCGCGTAGCCGAGCTCGTCGACGTTTTGCAGCGATCGCTTCAGACAGTGCGCATCGACCTCTTCCCACTTTGCTTGCAAGAACCAATCGGGAGGTTGCACGTGGGCGGCCATCGCGTTGCTTTGCTCGTATTCGGCACCCAGGTGCCAGTACAAGTGCCAGACATACTCCCGCCACCCGATGATCTGGCGCACGAGTCCTTCGACGCTCGCCAAAGTGGCGGCATCGCCTTCCCACCGAGCGACGGCCCGTTCGACCACTTCAGCCGGGTGTAGCAGCCCCAGATTGAGCGGCACCGACAGCAGTGAGTGCGCCATGTACGGGTCACGCCACAAGACGGCGTCTTCATATGGCCCGAACAGCGCCAACCGGTTGTCCAGGAAGTCCTCGAGCGCCGCCAAGGCTTCTGCGCGCGTGACGGCGAAACGTCGCGGGCCGTCGTTTCCTAGGAACTCGATGCCCTCGGCTTGCCAAGCGTCGAGTTCAGCACGCACCGCGGCGTCGATGTCGTCTTCGGTTGGCTGCCACGCTGGTGGAACCGGTAAGTGGGTCTCCCCACGCGGAGGAGGTAACCGGTTTTGCGAGTCGAAGTTCCACTGCCCTCCTGCCGGCTCCTTGCCTTCCATCAGGACATCGTGCGAGCGACGAACTCCGCGATACCAATCCTCCATCAGCAGCCGCTTCGATCCGCGTGATTGGACCCATGCACCGAATTCGTCAGCAGAGGTGAACCATCCGCGCTCAGGCAGGATCTCGGCAAAGCCGAGTTCGCGCTGCAAGCGACGTGCCGGACGGGAGGTGGCCGCCACCGCCTCCATCTGCTCTGGGCTGGTGTTGGCGAGGCCCGCACGGTAGGTGTCGGCCCGCACCAATCGCACTCTGTCGGGCTGCTCCTGCGCTCGATGCCACAGCGCACTCAAGATGAGGTGCGCCTTCTGGCGGTGGTACCGATGCCGACGGAAGACATCCTTCGATTCCACGAACAGCAAGGAACCACCGTGGTCGAAATGCGGACCGAGTTGGTCAGCGAACAAGAAGCGGGGACGTTCAGCCACGGCCCACCTCCGCACGTGCTGCCAGGTTCCCCTGTGCAGCAACAGCCATCCAACGACCACCGACGGATGTGACCGAAATCGGTATCCCATAGGCCCGAGTGAGGGACTCGTCGGTCATCGCTTCTGCGATGGGACCGGACGCCACCACCTGCCCACCAGCCAAGACAAGCGCGTGCGTTATGCGAGTCGGGATTTCCTCCACATGGTGTGTTACCAGCACCAAACTCGGGGCGAACGGATCAGCGGAGAATTCATCCAGCAGACCGATCAGTTCTTCGCGCCCGGCAAGGTCCAATCCGGCACCCGGTTCATCGAGAAGTAACAGTTCGGGATCGCTCATCAAGGCTCGTGCGATCAGGACGCGCTTGCGCTCGCCTTCGGACAGGGAAGCGAAGGGCCGTTCCGCGTAGGACCCAGCTCCCCATGCTGTCAACAGTTCCCGTGCCCGATCGGTGTCCTCTTGGGCGTATTGCTCGTTCCACCTGCCGGTCACGGCATACGCACCGGTGATGACGACATCGATGGCCTTCTCGTGCATGGGAATATCCCGCAGCAGTGCACTGGATGCGAATCCGATCCGTGGGCGCAATTCCGAGATGTCCACCCGGCCCATGACCTCACCCAGAACCTCGACCGAACCCACGGTCGGGAACATCCGGGTCGAAGCGATCGTGAGGGCGGTGGTCTTTCCCGCGCCATTCGGTCCGATGACAGCCCAGCGCTCGGCCGCTTGAACCGACCAGTCGAATCGACTCAGTAGGTAGGAATCGCCCCGACGGACACCGACCTGGGACATTCGCAAGACCTGCACTCAACCACCCTAGGTGCACATGGGCCGAAGGTTCGGATGCGACGCTGAGTACCGTTGGCCCATCATGACCACCATCATGAACGCCGACGCCGCACCCGGCGGGCACCTCACCGTGCTGGTGACCTTGAGCGGCGTCGATCGCCCCGGTGTCACTCGCGATCTGTTCACAACCTGTAGCCAGGTGGGAGCCAGCGTCCGCGATGTCGATCAGATCGTCATGCGCGGCAGGCTGATCCTTGCGGCCTCGTTGGATGTTCCCGCCCCGCCGGTGGTGGAACTCACCTCCGCTATCGAGGCACTCGCCTCCGAACTGAACATGGAGGCCTCGATCGACGTCCATGATCCCGAGGCGCAGGCCACGTCCGCGCCTCGTGCGGGTGGATTTCGCATCACGGTGATGGCCGGCGAATTGACCCCGGCTGCGATCGCCGACGTCGCTACGCAGATCGCCCATGGCGGGGGCAATATCGAGCGGATCCGACGGATCGCGCACTACCCCGTGACAGCCATCGCCTTCGAGGGCCGGGGTGTGGATCCCGATGAACTACGCCGGCCGCTGGCGGCGATTTCCGCGGATCGTGGCGTCGATATCGCCGTCCAGGACACCGGCTTGGAGACCCGCGGCCAGTACCTCGTGGTGATGGACGTCGATTCCACGGTTATCCAAGACGAGGTCATCGATCTATTGGCCGCCGAAGCCGATCAAGCTCACGCGGTTGCCGAAGTCACCGAGCGCGCGATGCGCGGTGAACTGGACTTCTCAGAGTCCTTGCACGCGCGGGTCGCGCTCTTGGAGGGCTTACCTGAATCGGCGATCGCACGGGTGCGCGAACGCATCCAACTGACCCCCGGCGCACGGACTCTTTGTCGGACCTTGCATCGCTTGGGCTACCGAATTGCGCTGGTCTCCGGGGGGTTCACCCAGGTGATTGCACCCGTGGCCGCTGGCTTAGGTGTCTCCGAAGTCCGCGCCAACACTTTGGAGATCGTTGATGGACACCTCACCGGCAAGGTCGTTGGGGAGATCATGGACCGACCCGGTAAACGCAAAGCCTTGGAGGATCTCGCTGTGCGCTTCGGAATTCCGCGTCGACGGACGATCGCGGTCGGTGATGGAGCGAATGACATCGACATGCTCGAAGCTGCCGGCCTCGGCATAGCGTTCAACGCCAAGCCCATTGCCCGGCAGGCCGCGGATACCTCCGTCTCCGTCCCCTTTTTGGACTCCGTGCTGTTCTTGATGGGCATCACCCGCGACGAAGTAGAACTCGCAGACGCCCGCGATGGGATTACCGACAAATAGCGAACGCCGAAACGCGCGCGTCGGCTGGTGTCCAGTTCCAATCCTCGCCGTCTATTTCGATCACGGCGAAGGCCGAGGTGGGAAACTTGATGGCGATGTCGGCAGCGGCGGCCCGTCTTTCGGGGATCGATAGTGCAAGTTCTTCCAGTCCCGGGTTGTGCCCGACGATGATGCCAACGTCCGAATCGAAACACCGACTCACCTCAGCGATCGCATCCGGCTCAGCAAGGTAGAGCGCGGAATCATTCCACCGCTGATCTGGCTTACCGAGGTCGGCTTCGACGAGTTGCCAGGTTTGCTGCGTGCGCTCGGCTGTCGACACTGCTGCACCTATCGTCGCCTCAGCGGGGATGACTGCCCGCAGCTGGTCACCGATAGTCGCCGCGTTGCGGCGGCCGCGTGCTGAGAGCGGACGGTCGTGGTCCGGCACACGCGGTGGGTAGTCAGACTTCGCGTGACGGAGCAAGATCAGTGTTCGCATCGTTACGCACCTTGGGAGTGCACTCCCCCATCGACGTGCACGATTTCGCCCGTCGTTGCTGCGAACCAGGGCGACATCAGCGCAACACACGCCTGCGCTGCAGGCGTTGGGTCGTCAAGGTCCCAGCCAAGTGGTGCCCGGTCCTGCCAAACCTGTTCGAATTCCGCGAATCCCGGAATGCTCTTGGCTGCCATGGTGCGGATCGGTCCGGCCGCCACCAGGTTCACCCTGATGCCCGATGGGCCCAGATCTCTGGCCAGATAGCGAGCCGTCGACTCCAAGGCCGCTTTCGCCACACCCATCCAGTCGTAGGTGGGCCAGGCGACGCTCGCATCGAAGTCCAGACCCACGACAGCACTGCCGGCGGGCATCAACGGCCGACACGCCACGCTCAAGGAGGCAAGGGAATAGGCCGAGACCTGCATCGCCGTGGCGACATCGGGCCATGTGGTGTTCAAGAAGTTGCCACCCAGGGCAGCCTCAGGCGCAAAACCGATCGAATGGACAACTCCGTCAACTCGGTCGGTGTGCTCCCCCAACCTCTCCGCGAGGGTGGCTAGGTGCTGGTCGTCTGTAACGTCGAGTTCGATGATGGGTGGCTGCTCAGCCAGCCGGGAAGACGATCGTTTGGTGAGGGACATCGTCCGCCCGAAACTGGTCAAGATGACAGCCGCGCCCTGTTCTTGGGCCATCCGAGCCACATGGAAGGCGATGGACTGATCGGTGAGCACACCGGTCACCAGCACTGTGCGGCCTTCAAGCAGTCCCACGATGTCTCCTCGCACTCGTTGCTAATGACCCATTCCGAGGCCACCATCCACAGGCAGCACCGACCCGGTGATGTACCCCGCGTTCGGTCCCACGAGGAATTCGACGGCGGCGGCAACCTCGTCCGGGGCAGCGTAACGACCGGCCGGTATCGCGGCGAGGATCTGTGTTCGACGTTCATCATCTAGCTCGGCGGTCATGTCGGTGTCGACGAAGCCCGGCGCCACGACATTCACGGTGATTCCTCGCGAGCCGACTTCGCGCGCGAGCGAACGTGCGGCCCCGATCAGTCCCGCTTTCGACGCCGCGTAATTCACCTGGCCCGCGCTACCGAGCATGCCGACAACGGAGGAAAGGAAGACAATCCGTCCCGACTTCGCCCGGATCATTCCGCGGAGCACACCGCGAGCGAGCCGAATGCTGCCGGCCAGGTTGGTCGCAAGGACCTGATCGATGTCATCGTCACTCATCCGCATCAACAGCGTGTCTCGGGTGACTCCAGCGTTCGCCACCAAGATTCCGATCGCCCCGAACTGTTCGACCACCTGTGCGAGTCCAGCCTCGATCGATTCCGGATCACTCACGTCCATCGCGATCGAACCCGCGACCTCAACCCCCGGGGGCAGATCCCCGGATCGACTCGCGACGACAACCGTGTGGCCAGCAGCACTCAACCGGGCCGCGGTTGCGGCACCGATTCCACGACTGCCGCCGGTCACCAACGCCACGGTCGTCATGCTTGCTCCTTGGCCTTCTTGCCGGAACGGGAAACGATGATGTCCGCGGGTATCAGCCCGAAGGCGAGAAACGGAGCGATCCCCGGCGCGAACTCACTGACCACCCCAATCAAGATGAACGCACTGAAGAAGATAATCCCGCGCCAGCGATTCGCCACGTGCGTCGCCTCGACGATCTCTGCCTCGCCAGGCTCCAGGAGGGTTGGCGTTCGACGCGCATGGACCGCAATCAGCGATCCCACGCCACTGATGGCGGCAAGCGTCCACCAGTACAACAGCCCTACTCCATCGGCCCCCGCTACGACATCGTTGCTTGCGGTGCCGTACATCGCAGTCGGCCACGGCAGGAACACGACCAGGATCAACCAGAGCACGTTCAGCCGAAAGATGATTCCGTCCGTACGGCGTAGCGAGTTGAACACAGCGTTGTGGTTGCGCCACATGAGGATCACTACCACGAAGCTCAAGACGAATGCGGTGATCTGCCCCGAATTCGTGGAGATCACCTGCCACACGGTTTCGTCTCCGGTGGGGCCGTCGATGTCGATGAGTGGGAGCAGCTGCAGCGTGATCCCGATCGCGACCACCGCGTCGGTGAAGTTCACGAGACGGTCGAAGGACCGCCTTTCACGGGCGCTGATCTCCGCCGAACTGGCATGACCCGAAGCGGGTGTTGGAGGCTGGGACGACATCATGCGTCTTCGAGTCGGTAGCCGACCTTCACCGTCACCTGGAAGTGGTCGACTTCATTACTGCGCACGTATCCACGCACCTGCTGCACCTCGAACCAATCGATGTGCCGGTGCTCGGCGCCGGCCCGGCGTACTGCATTCCGGACCGCCTCCTCGATGGATTCCGGCGATGTGCCCACGACTTCGCTCAAGCCGTACACCCGGTCGGACATGGCTACCTCCTCGGTGACGGTCAACGGGCGGATCGTCCCGCCGGGGTTTACCTTATTGGGGTGTCCGAGCCCACCCACACCATCACGAGCGCCCAGCGCTCGCTGAGCGACGAGCAGTCGGGCCGGACGCGCAAGTACTTGATTTCGATGGGTATTCGCACTGCCTGCGTTATCGGAGCCATCTTCATTCCCGGCTGGCCGCGATGGGTGCTGATCGCAGGAGCCGTCGTCCTTCCCTACCTCGCCGTGGTCATCGCGAACGCCGGAAAAACGCGAGACGAGGGATCCGCGGATCCGGTACCCGTGCAGGTGCAACAGGCGAGGCCAGCCCTCCCGTCGTCGACCAAGGCCCTGGAGGGCGTCGTTATCGTTCCCGGCGAGGGCGAGGAGCCGGGTAGCGGTCGTACAGTGGGCTGATGCTCACGTTGCTGCGCACCCCGCGCTGGCAAGGCTTCACGGCGGTAGTCGTCGTCGCCATCGTGGCCTTCGGATTCCTGAGCAGATGGCAATGGGACCGTGCCGAGCAGAAGCAACAGCAAGCCCTCTCCCAGTCAATCAGCGGCACCGAGGCCATTACCCCGTCCCCGACCGATCCGTTGCCGGAGTTCACCCCGGTTCGACTCACCGGGGAATACGTGCCCGAATCCCTGCGTTTCGTTCGTCAGCGGCCGCTCGAAGGCCGAAATGGATTCTGGGTCATGCAGCAACTGCGCACCAACGACGGAACCGTGTGGCTCCTGCGGGGATGGACACCCTCAGGAATCCGCGCTGGTGATTCCCCCAACCTGCCTCTCGAAGACCCACGCGAACTGGTGACCGTGACCGGCGTAGCCCGGCCACTGCCCGCTGGGGCGGCAATAGCACCGCAGGACAGAGGCGGATTGCCGCTGGATCAGGTCACCGACATCACTGCCGGCCAGCTTCCCGAAGCTAGGGGTGTCGATTGGTACCTGCAGGTGGCGATGGCCGAACCCAGCGACGGTCTGATCCCCGTTCCGCTTCCGGAGAACGATGACCTACAGAACATCTCCTACGCGATCCAGTGGTTGCTCTTCGCCGCTGTAGCGATGGGGGGATGGTTCTTCTTCCTACGACGCGAAGCCAAGGATTCGGGGGTGTGAACCGATCTATGCGTGCGTGGAATCAGTCCTCGGCGAACTGGGTGCGGTAAAGCGTCTCGTACAACCCGCCGCTCGCCAACAAATCCTCATGAGTGCCCCGCTGGACGATCCGACCATCGGAGACCACCAAAATCTGGTCGGCCTTGCGCACGGTTGAGAGTCGGTGCGCGATCACGACACTCGTTCGACCCTGCAGCGCGGAATCCAGCGCCTGTTGGACCTTGCGTTCACTCTCGCTATCCAGATGAGCAGTAGCTTCGTCCAACACGACAACCCGCGGTGCCTTCAAGAACAGCCGAGCCAGCGCCATCCGCTGCTTTTCTCCACCCGAGAGTCGATAGCCGCGATCACCCACCACGGTGTCCAAGCCCTCAGGCAGCGTCTGCACGAAGTCCCAAATCTGAGCGGCCCGACAGGCTTCCACTAGGTCGGAATCGCTGGCCTGCGGACGGGCGTAGCGAAGATTCTCCGCGATGGACTCGTGGAATAGGTGCGCATCCTGTGTCACCACGCCCACTTCGGCCCGGACGTCGTCGGTAAGGACATCCCGTAGGTCCACTCCCCCGATGCGAACTGCCCCACCCGTTGGGTCATACATCCGGGACAACAGCGAAATGATGGTGCTCTTTCCGGCACCCGAGGGTCCGACGAGTGCTGTCAGCGTTCCTGGACCCGCATCGAACGTGACGTCGTGCAAGACCTGCTCACCGGCACCGGTGACCTCCTCCCGCGAAACCCCTTCGAGGGACGCCAAGCCAACCTGGTCGGCGGTCGGATACGAGAAGTCGACGTGGTCGAAGGCAATGGAAAGCCCGCCGGCGGGAAACGTGCGTGGGTGGTCGGGTTCAGTCACCAAAGGAGGTAAGTCCAGAACCTCAAAGACACGCTCGAAGGACACCAAGGCTGTCATCACGTCCACTCGAACGTTGCTCAAAGCTGTGAGCGGTCCATACAACTGCGCCAGAAGCGCAACGAGCGCAAGCAGTGTTCCCAGCGTTATCGCGCCGTCGATGACCAGGTTGCCACCCAAGCCGTAGGTGACGGCAGTCGCCAGGGCAGCCACCAGGGTCAAGGCGGTGAAGAACCATCTATTGGCCATGGCAATACGGATGCCGATATCTCGCACTCGGGCCGCACGCCCAGAAAACAATCCGGCTTCAGCGTCCGGACGCCCGAAGAGTTTGACCAACATGGCACCGGAGACGTTGAATCGCTCGGTCATCTGCGAAGACATCTCGGCGTTGAGGGTCATTTGCTCTCGGGTTAGTGCCTGCAGTCTGCGACCCATGAAGCGAGCGGGAAGGAGGAACAAGGGCACCAATATCAGTGAGACCAACGTGATCTGCCACGACAGCGCGAACATGGTGATGAGGACGATGGTTACCGAGATCAAATTCCCTAAGACCCCACCGAGGGTGGAGGTGAAGGCCTGCTGTGCGCCGATGACATCGCTATTGAGCCGGGAAATCAATGCTCCGGTTTGCGTGCGAGTGAAGAAACCGATGGATTGCCGTTGCACGTGATCGTAAACCTGGGTACGTAGGTCGTATATTAATCCTTCACCGATGCGGGCCGAGAACCACCGACTGACGAGTCCGAGTGCAGCGTCGGCAATCGCCAATCCAGCGATGGCCACCGCAGTCCAGGTCACGAGCGAGGCGTTTCCGACCGAGATTCCGTCATCCACGATGCGGCGGAACAACAGTGGTTGCGCGACGCTGAGCAATGATGTGACTACGAGCGTGAGCAGGAAGATTGCGACGATCACCCGGTACGGACGCGCATATCCGAAGATGCGCCGCACTGTCGAGCGCGCAACCTTGCGATTCTGCACTGACCGATCCCGTGTCATCGACTGGTAGGTCTGCCAGACCGTTTGCATACTCACTGATGTGCCTGCCCAAACAACGCTTGCAGCCGACCGAGCTGCACAACGCGCTCGCTTTGCCAGGAGTCTTGATCGGATGCGACCTGACGAAGAAGTTGCTTGAGGTCGGCAAGCGCGCCCGCATCAATCCCGCGCAATTGTTCACATAGACGCACGAGGCCAGCGGCCACGTCTTCTTCTACCGCGTGAACTAAGCCGGCATCGGCAGCCTCGCGTGCCGACAGGAAATCCCCTGTTGCACACAAGGCGAACGTGCGTCGGTAGCCCAGAGCGTCGATCAGTGCACCCGTACCTCCAAGATCGGGCACCAAGCCGATGGAGGTTTCCCGCAAGGCGAACCGTGCGCCGGGTTCGGCGATGATGACATCGCTTGCCAGTGCCAGTTGGAAGCCTGCCCCGATCACGTTTCCTTGAACAGCAGCGATCACCGTTTGCGGAAGCTGCGACCACACACGAAAGCCCTCCTGGGCGGCCTCGATGAACCCGGAAGCATCGGCTTGCAGCCTTGCGATCATCCCCTCCGGACCGGAATCGGCGAGCACCGCACGGTCGAGCCCAGCCGAGAAGTCGACACCTGCTCCTTTGAGCACCACGAACCGAACGTCCGTCGGCACCGAACGTGCAACCGCGGCCAGTGTTCGCCACATGTCCGGGGTCTGGGCGTTGCGCACCTCCGGTCGATTCAAGGTGACCGTGAGTGTGTCGCCCGAATGCTCGGTGATGATGTGTGAGTCGGAATCAGTCATGGCGCACCCATTTCCCTCGTCGTTCGATTCGATCTACGCCAACTCGACGAGATCGAGGTAGTCGTCGTTCCACAGGTCCTCGTCCCCATCGGGGAGCAACACAACCCGCTCGGGTTCCAGCGCTCGCACAGCACCCGGGTCGTGGCTGACGAGGACGACAGCCCCCTCGTAGGAGCGCAGCGCCGTAAGCACCTCTTCTCGAGAGGCTGGATCCAGGTTGTTCGTCGGCTCGTCGAGCAACAGCACGTTCGCACCGGAGACGACGAGGCAGGCCAGTGACAATCTCGTCTTCTCACCGCCTGAGAGTACGCCCGTTGGCTTATGGACGCTGTCCCCCTCGAACAGGAATGAACCCAAGACGGTACGCCGCCTGGTGTCGTCCAGATCCGGCGCCGCACTGGCCAACGTCTCGCCCACCGTTGCGGTGGGATCCAAGGTCTCATGCTCTTGTGCGTAGTAGCCGACTACTGCGCCGTGACCACGCTCGACTACACCGGTGTCCGGGTCATCGACACCGGCGAGAATTCGCAACAGCGTGGTCTTGCCGGCACCGTTCAGACCCAAGATCATGACCCTCGATCCGCGATCCACAGCGAGATCGATGTCCGTGAACACCTCCAGGCTCCCGTACGAGCGCGACAGGCCAGAGGCGGTCAGCGGCACCTTGCCGCAGGCACGTGGTTCAGGGAATCGAAGTTTGGCGACCTTGTCGCTCACCCGCTCGCCCTCGGATCCAGCCAACAGGCGATCAGCGCGCTTCAGCATGCTTTGCGCGGCCTTGGCCTTCGTGGCTTTGGCACGCATCTTGTCGGCCTGCGCCCGCAGTGCGCTGGCTTGCTGCTCAGCGTTGCGGCGCTCCCGCCGACGCCGACGCTCATCGACTTCACGCGCCTCGAGGTAGGCGTTCCATCCCATGGAGTACTGGTCGATCGTTTGCCGATTCGCATCCAAGTGCCACACCTTGCCGATGGTGTCCGCCAGCAAGTCGACATCGTGGCTAATGACGACGAAACCCCCCGGATAGGAGCGAAGGAACTCACGCAACCACCGCACGGAGTCCGCGTCGAGGTGGTTCGTGGGCTCATCGAGCAGCAGGACGTCCGCCCCGGCGAACAGGATGCGCGCCAACTCCACCCGTCGACGCTGGCCGCCCGATAGCGTGCCCAACTGCGCGGAAAGAACCCGATCCGGCAGCCCGAGCGCGGCGGCAATGCTGGCGGCTTCGGATTCAGCCGCATACCCCCCTAGGTTCAAGAAGTCGGCTTCTGCGCGCGCGTAGCGCGACGTCACACGCTCCCACTCAGCCGTGTTCTCGCTCGCCTCGGTCATGGCCTCGGTTGCTCGGTGCAATCGGCGAGTTGCCTCCGCCAGTCCGCGCGCCCCGAGGATTCGATCCAAGGCAAGTTCGCTCGCTTCCGCCGCCCTGGGATCTTGTGGCAGATACCCGATCGACCCACGGGAGGTCACCGAGCCCCCGGCCGGTGTGCCCTCTCCCGACAGCGTCCGCATCAATGTGGTCTTGCCCGCGCCGTTTCGCCCCACCAATCCGATGCGATCACCTTGTCCGATTCGCAGCGATTCGACGGTGAGGAGTAGTTCTGAGCCGGCCCGCAGTTCGATGTCAGTTGCGGAGATCATGGCCCGCGCATCCTACGCACGGACCGGGGCCCGGCGAGAAATCGTTCAGACGTTGAAGCCCAAGCTACGCAGCATCTCCCGACCATCGTCGGTGATCTTGTCCGGGCCCCACGGAGGCATCCACACCCAATTGATCCGGAAGTCGTCTACCACCGGGGTCAAGGCGGCGCGCGTTTGATCCTCGATGACATCTGTCAGCGGGCAGGCCGCCGAGGTGAGAGTCATGTCGATCGTGGCGATGTTGCCCTCTTCCACCGAGACGCCGTACACCAGCCCGAGATCCACGACATTGATGCCCAACTCTGGATCGACGACGTCCTTCATCGCCTCGATGACATCGTCCTCATTCGCGACAGTCGATTCCATGCCGCACCTACCCTTCCGACTTATCTATCTCGATACCTGCTTTGAGTCGAGCATCCTGCAAAGCCATCCACGGCAGGAGCGCACACTTGATGCGCGCTGGATACTTGGCAACGCCAACGAAGGCAACCCCGTCCCCCAGTACCTCTTCATCGGGCTCCGCGCTGCCCTTGGAATGCATGAGCTCAACGAAGGCCCGCTCGGCTCTTGCCATATCCGCGAGAGTTGCGCCCTCGACCAATTCGGTCATGACACTGGCACTGGCCTGGGAGATCGAGCAGCCCTGACCTTCGTAACCCACGTGGATGTGACCGGTGTCATCCACGTTCACCCCGACGGTCACCTCATCGCCGCATGTGGGGTTGACCTGGTAACTCTCGCCGGCCGCTCCGGGCAATGGGCCCGAACCCCGCGGATGCTTGTAGTGGTCGAGAATGATCTCTTGGTAGAGGGATTCGACGTTGCTGCTCATGCCACTCCGAAGAATTGTTGCGCCGCCTGAATGCCTTCTACGGCGGCATCGATGTCGGTGGTGTCGTTGTAAAGGTAGGTCGACAGCCGAGTGGTAGCCGGGACATCGAAACGCCGGCAGGTCGGCCAAGCACAGTGATGCCCGACGCGGACCGCAACGCCGCGGTCATCGAGAACCTGTCCCACGTCGTGCGGATGCAGACCATCGACCACGAACGAAATGGCACTTCCACGATCCACGTTCTCGGTCGGACCGATAATCCGCACACCCGGCAACTGTCCAAGCCGATCTAGGGCATATCCGGTCAATTCGTGCTCATGCTGGGCGATGGATTCCATCCCGACATCTTCCAAGTACCGCACGGCAGCACCGAGACCCACAGCTTGGGCGACCATCGGCACGCCAGCCTCGAACTTCTGCGGTGGCGGGGCGAAGGTACTGGACTCCATGTGCACCATCTCGATCATCGAGCCGCCGGTGAGGAAGGGCGGCATCGCCTCGAGAATCTCAGGACGCCCCCACAGCAACCCGATCCCTGTGGGCCCGAGCATCTTGTGACCGCTCCAGGCAACGAGGTCGGCACCGAGGTCGGAGATGTCGACGCTCATATGCGGAATCGACTGACAGGCATCGACAACTCCGATGGCTCCGACCTCCCGAGCGCGCGCCATGATGTCGCCGACCGGATTGAGGGTGCCGAGGATGTTGGATTGATGGACGACGGACACGACCTTCGTCGTTTCATCGATCAGCCCGTAGTCCTGCGAACGCAAGCGCCCATCGTCCTCGATACCGATCCACTTCAATTGCGCGCCTGTCTTCGCGCATAACTCTTGCCAAGGAATCAGGTTGGCGTGATGCTCCATTTCGGTGATGACCACCGAATCGCCCGGTCCGATGACGAAACGCGGGTCAACCGGATGGCCTTGCCGCACCTTGTCTGTGCCGTTGCTGAACGCGTACGCCGCGAGGTTGAGGCCCTCAGTGGCGTTCTTCGTGAAGACTATGTCCGAGGACCGCGCACCCACGAAACGAGCGATCGCACTGCGGGCATCTTCGTACGCATCTGTGGCCTCTTCAGCGAGCTGGTGCGCACCGCGGTGCACGGCAGCGTTGCTGGTTTCGTAGAAAGCACGTTCGGCATCGAGAACGGCCGTTGGCTTCTGGCTGGTCGCCGCACTATCGAGGTAGACCAGCGGCCGATCACCGCGGACCGTCCGCGACAGGATCGGGAAATCCTTGCGGATCCGCGGCACGTCCAAAGCGGCCGACATGATCAGACCTTCGCCGTGAAGCGCTCATAGCCGTCGGCCTCGAGGGCCTCGGCCAGTTCCGGACCCCCGGTCTCGACGATCCGCCCACCGGAGAAGACGTTGACGACATCGGGCTGGATGTACCGCAAAATGCGCGTGTAGTGCGTGATCAACAAAATGCCCGCGTCGGTGTCTGCCTTCACCTTGTTGACGCCCTCGGAGACAACGCGAAGTGCGTCGACATCGAGACCGGAGTCGGTCTCATCGAGGATCGCGATCTTGGGCTTGAGGAGCGAGAGCTGCAAGATCTCGTGCCGCTTCTTCTCGCCTCCGGAAAAGCCTTCGTTCACGTTCCGCTCGGCGAACGCGGGATCCATCTGCAAGTCGGCCATGGAATCCTTGACCTCCTTGATCCAGGTGCGCAACTTCGGCGCCTCACCGCGAACTGCCGTTGCCGACGTACGCAAGAAGTTCGAGACCGACACCCCGGGAATCTCCACGGGGTATTGCATCGCTAGGAACAAGCCGGCCCGGGCGCGCTCGTCGACACTCATGTCGAGGACATCTTGGCCATCGAGGGTGATCGATCCGGAGGTGACGACGTACTTCGGGTGCCCGGCGATGACGTACGCCAGCGTGGACTTACCGCTGCCATTGGGGCCCATGACCGCCTGGATCTTGCCCGATTCCACGGTTAGGTCGACGCCCTTGAGGATGGGCGTTTCACCGGCATCGGTTACGACGCTTGCGTGCAGGTCTTTGATTTCGAGGGTGCTCATCGTTGCTCCAGTTCGGTTTGAACGTCAGTCGGTGGCTAGGTGTGGTGTGGGGTCGATCAGGATTCGGGCATCGTCGCCCACACCTTCGAGCGTGACCTCGAAGGTGGGTACCGGGCCCAGAGCCGGTAGTGACAGCGGCTTGCCGGTGCGCAGATCGAATTGCGAGCCGTGCAGCCAACACTCGAGGGCACACCCTTCGACCTCCCCCTCGGAGAGGTCGACATCAGCGTGCGAGCATTGATTGCCGATCGCGAAGATTCCTTCTTCGCACCGAACTAAGGCAACTGCTTGTCCTGCGACGTCCACCTTGCGAGCGGTTTCCATCGCTAGGTCACCAACGGTTCCGACCTCGACGAGTGAGTCGTTGCTCACGCGTTCACCTCCAGAGCGTCCATTCCGATTCGCTCTTCGATGCGGCGCAACGCATCGGCTCGAAGGTTGTCGTCGGCGACTTTATCGAGGACCTCGACGAAGAAGCCGCGGACTACCAACTGCCGAGCCAATGCTTCGGAGATGCCGCGTGATTGCAGATAGAAGAGCTGTTCGTCGTCGAACCGACCGGTGGCGCTGGCGTGTCCGGCCCCAACGACGTCTCCGGTCTCCAACTCAAGATTTGGGACCGAATCGGCACGTGGTCCGTCATCGAGCAGCAAGTTGCGGTTCATCTCGTACGTCTCGATACCGACTGCCTCTCGTCGGACCAGAACGTCGCCAATCCACACTGTGTGCGTATCGACACCCGCAAGAGCGCCTTTGAACACGACGTTGCTGGTGCAATGCGGCTGGTTGTGGTCGACGAGTAGTCGGAACTCCTGAAACTGCCCATCGGTGGCTAGGAAGGCACCGAGCATCTGCCCCGAACCGCCCGGACCGGCGTAGCGCACCGACGGTGACAACCGAATGAAACTTCCACCCAGCGCGATAGTCAGACCTAGGAACGTGGCATCGCGACCTACGGTGGCCGCCCATTGCCACATGTGTCGGGAAGTCCGCGGGCCGTCGTACATGTTCAGCACAGTGAGATTGGCCTGATCGCCCACATTGGTGACGATCACGCCGTTGACGTCCGCTGTCATGTCGTGACGAAGGACCACCGTCGCTTTGGAGAACGCTCCGGCGTCTATCTCGATGCGCCCGTAGTTCGCCTCCCCCGCTGCGGTCAGATCGACAACGATGACGTCCGTCGCTTCGTGCTCCTTCGGGATGGTGATCGCGACGACTTGGGACGCACGACGGCGAGCGATGGCCGATGGTCGGTCCGTCGCCATCCATTCCGCGGCCCGCTCGAGTGCGCTGGGCTCCTCGGCATCGTCGACGTCACGCAACGAAACGAACACCCCTGCGTCGGCTCCGATACTCCCCCACGATTGCTCGTCGAAGAAGTCGCTGACCCGGGCGATGGGCGTGAATCGCCATTCCTCTTCTCTACCCGTAGGAACCTCGTGGGCAGCGGGATCGTTCGAGTGGATCCGTGGCGCGAGGTCGGATGGTGGTCGGGTGAGTGCTGCGGTGTTGCTCAACCCACAGCTCCTTCCATCTGCAGTTCGATCAGGCGGTTGAGTTCGAGGGCGTATTCCATCGGCAACTCGCGCGCGATGGGCTCAACGAAACCGCGCACGATCATCGCCATCGCTTCGTCCTCGTCCATGCCACGGGACATCAGGTAGAACAGCTGGTCTTCACTCACCTTCGACACGGTGGCTTCGTGTCCCATCGCAACGTCGTCTTCGCGGACGTCGACGTAGGGGTAGGTGTCGGACCGCGAGATGTCATCGACAAGCAGGGCATCGCACTTGACCGTGCTCTTGGAGTGGTGGGCACCCTCTTGCACCTGGACCAGCCCTCGGTAGGAAGTCCGCCCACCTCCACGGGCGACGGACTTGGAGATGATCGTCGATGATGTGTACGGCGCTGCGTGCACCATCTTGGCACCAGCGTCTTGATGCTGCTTCTCGCCGGCGAACGCCACAGAGAGGGTTTCACCCTTGGCGTGCGGTCCGGTCATCCACACAGCCGGGTACTTCATGGTCACCTTTGATCCGAGGTTGCCGTCGATCCACTCCATGGTTGCGCCTTCGTGGGCGATGGCGCGCTTGGTTACCAGGTTGTAGACGTTCGTGGACCAGTTCTGGATGGTGGTGTAGCGGCAGCGCGCACCCTTCTTGACGATGATCTCCACAACCGCCGAGTGCAACGAATCGGAGGAGTAGATGGGCGCGGTGCATCCTTCGACGTAGTGCACGTAGGCGTCCTCGTCGACGATGATCAAAGTCCGCTCGAACTGCCCCATGTTCTCGGTGTTGATCCGGAAATATGCCTGCAACGGGATCTCCACATGGACACCCTTGGGCACGTAGATGAAGGATCCACCGGACCACACGGATGTGTTCAGTGCCGCGAACTTGTTGTCCCCTACAGGAATCACCGACCCGAAGTATTCGCGGAAGAGGTCTTCGTGCTCGCGCAGCGCGGTGTCGGTGTCCAAGAACAGCACACCCTGCTCTTCGAGGTCCTCGCGAATCTGGTGGTACACGACCTCCGACTCGTACTGAGCGGCAACGCCGGCGATCAGGCGCTGCTTCTCGGCCTCGGGAATACCGAGTTTGTCGTAGGTGTTCTTGATGTCTTCGGGGAGTTCATCCCAGCTCGTTGCTTGCTTCTCTGTCGAGCGCACGAAGTACTTGATGTTGTCGAAGTCGATGTCGCCCAGGTAGGAACCCCAGGTCGGCATGGGCTTCTTGTCGAACAGCCGCAGGCCCTTCAGGCGCAGGTCGAGCATCCACTGCGGCTCGTTCTTCTTCGCCGAGATGTCGCGCACGACTTCCTCATTCAGCCCGCGGCGCGCCGTGGCACCCGCGGAGTCTGCGTCGTGCCAGCCGTACTCGTACTTCCCGAGTTCGGCGATGGTTGCGGCCTGCTCATCGGCTGTCGTGCTCATTTCGTCACCTTTACCTTTCCTTCGTGTCGGGTATGAGAGTCGTGCAAATTCCATCTCCGTGCGCGAGCGTCGCGAGTCGCGTCACGTGTGTGCCCAAGGCCAGGCTCAATGCCTCGGTCTCGGCTTCACATAGTTCGGGGAACTCCCCTGCAGCCTCGACCACCGGACAGTGGTGCTGGCACAGTTGTGCGCCGCCGGCAGCGAGCGGCTCGACGGTTGCGGCGAATCCTTGTTCGGTGAGCCGGTCGGCGACCTGCTCCACGTTCATGGAGCCCGCAGTTCCGGCGCCGTGCACGACGCGCCGGGCCCGCTGGGCGGCGAAATCGGCGACCGCCTCTCGCCCATCTCGCTCGGCGAGGAAGCGCAGCGCCTCCAGCGCGAGGGTGTCGTAGTCCTGGTCGCAGGCTGCGCGGCCCGCATCGGTCAAGGTGAATACAGCGCTGGGTCGGCCGCGTCCGCGCTCCGGGCCTGGACCGTAGGGCGAGCGCTCTCGGGCTTGGACCAAACCGGCCTCGGTCAGCGCGCGCAGCGGTCGACGCACCGCCGTTGCGGACGTCCCCAACTCTTCGGCTAGGCATGCGACCGTCGACGGGCCCCGCTCGGCGAGCACCCGTGCTACTCGTTCGGCAGCCTCGGTCGGGAATTTCACAACACTAGTGTTGCATAATTCACCGCCGGTGCAAATCGGGTGGGCGACCTAGACTCGCGCGGTGGCCGAACCCGCGTTGCTCCAGGCAGCGGATGTGGTCGTTCGCTACCCCGGCCGCCCCGCCGTCGTCGCCCTCGACGGCCTGAACCTCGACATCCCCGGAAGCGGCATCACCTGCCTGTTGGGAGCCAATGGTGCCGGAAAGACGACCCTCCTAGAAGCGGCCAGCGGCTTGCGCCCACTCACGAAAGGCCACTTGACCGTGCTAGGCCGGGACCCGGGCAGCGTGGTGAATCGCTCACGCTTGGGGGTGATGTTGCAAGACGGTGGGCTACCGGGCAGCGCGCGGCCCCGGGAATTCCTGGAGTACGTAGCCCGGCTGTACCCGCACCCTCGGGGCGTCGCCGAAATGATCGAGCTCGTCGACATTTCCGACTGCGCCCGCACTCCCATTCGACGGCTATCGGGCGGGCAAGCCCGGCGCGTGGCCTGGGCGGCCGCCATGATCGGAAACCCCGCAGCGGTCCTGCTCGACGAGCCGACCGCTGCCTTGGATCCGGTGGCCCGCGGCCGGCTCCACGAGGTCTTGATCGCGGAACGAGATCGCGGTACGACGATGCTCGTGGCGACCCACCTGGTGGAGGACGTAGCGGCAATGGCGGATTACATCTGCGTGCTGCGCGATGGTGGGCTCGCTCTTGCCGGCACCCCGGATGACTTGCGGCCGCGGCGCCGGCTGGACCTGCACGCCCCGGCCCACCTACGCCTAGATGGCCTCCTGGACGCGCTCCCGGCCGGGTCGAGCATCGAGGAATCACGGCCGGGGCGCTACACCGTACGCACTCCCCACGATGTCGATCCCGCGATTGTTGGCACCGTGACATCGTGGTGTGCCCAGCACGGAGCAGCACCCGATGTGTCGGTCGCTGACCTCGGTGCGGCCCTTCACGAAGCCATTGCCGGATCGGCGTCTGAAAGCGGAGATTCCCAACGATGAAACCGTCTGCACCCGTCGATCATCGCTCCTGGCTAGCCCTCGCGACCGTCCACGCCCGCTGGGTCCTGCGCACCACCTGGCGCAACGGCGAACAACTTCTCCTTGTTGTGGGCATACCCGTCATCGCCCTACTTGCACTGACGCGCACCGACCTACTTTCGAGTACCGCCGCGCCACTGGCTGTCGTCTCCGCCATGATCGTCCTCGGCAGCGGCTTCACCTCACCGGCCATCAGCATCGCGTTCGAACGCCGGTACGGCAGTTACGCATTCCTGGGAACCACTCCCATGCCCCGATCGGCCATCATCGCCGGGACTATCGGGTCCATCGTCGTTAGCGCTCTGCTGGCATCGGCCGTGGTCGGCGCGCTTGCGCCGGTCGTGGGCACCGGCATCGAACCAGCCGCACTGGCCGGGTTCGTTGCGGCGATCGTGCTCGGACTCCTCGCGGTCGTGCCGTGGGCCTTCGTCGTCGCTGGAACCGCTCGGGCCGAGACAGTCTTGGTCATTGCAAATGCTGTCTTCGTTGTGGCGATCGTTTTCGGTGGTGTCCTCATTCCCGCCGCTTCACTGCCCTACGGCGCCGCCTTGCCGTATCTACCTCCGGGGGCCGTCGTACTCGTGGCTACCGGGCCGGCCACCGAACCGGCGATCGCATCGGTGCTCGCGCTGGTCGGCTGGGCTGCCGCCGGGTCGGTGCTTGCCACCCGGACCTTCCGCTGGCGGTGATCTCGGGGAGCGTGACGTGTGCAACACCGTTCAGCCGAAGGGGCGTTGTCCGGTTACGCTGAACAGGTGAGCGCATCCGTGGTCTCTGAGGCCCCCCTGGGTGGTTTTCGAGCGGTGTCCGGGCGATCCCCCCGCTGGATCCGCGGTGTCTACATCGCCAATCTTGTGGTCCAGGGCGGCATCGTCGTGACCGGTGCGGTCGTGCGCATCACCGGTAGCGGCCTGGGTTGCCCCACCTGGCCGGAGTGCACCGAGGGGTCCTTCGTCCCCACCGCCGACCAAGTCGAGACCTGGCACAAATTCATCGAATTCGGCAACCGCCTACTGACCTTCGTCCTTGCACTCGCCGCAATCGCCGCCGTGGTTGCTGCCCTCATCGACCGTCGACGCCGGCGGCAGCAGGGGCTAGCTCCTCGACCCGTCTTGACCATGCTGGCCGTGGTTCCCCTGGCCGGTACGGCTGTGCAAGCCGTCCTGGGAGGCATCACGGTCCTCACTGGTTTGCACCCGCTTACCGTCTCGGCGCACTTCCTGGTCTCCATCGGCTTGATCGCCGCATGCGTAGCACTCGTCGTTCGTTCCGGTGAATCCGGAGACCGCCCGATGCGCTGGTTGGTGGCGATGCCCGTTCGGTTGCTCACCTGGGCACTCGTTGCCGCCACCCTCGTCGTCGTCATCCTCGGTGTGATCACCACCGGTAGCGGCCCCCATTCCGGCGATGCGGACGTGGTTGTGCGATTCGGGTTCGACCCACGAACTGTTGCCTGGTTACATGCCGATTCAGTGCTGCTGTTCCTCGGACTGACGATCGGCCTGTTAGTGACGGCCCACGTGGCTTCTGCGCCTCGGCAGTTGACCAAACGCGTGCTGATCTTGCTGGGTGTCTCACTGGCGCAGGGCGTACTGGGCTACTCGCAATACTTCACCGGGCTGCCGGAACTGCTGGTTTCCTTGCACGTACTCGGTGCAGTACTCGTCTGGATCGCCGTCTTATTCCTGCCGCCCACTTTGCGCTCTCGCGGAAACCCGCCCAGTGCCGAAAGTGAGTCGACACACGATCGCGCCTACGCCGGCTAAACGACGAATGGGTCGATACCGACCAGTAGGAATAGGACCGCGAGGTAAGTAATCGATCCGTGGAACAGTTGCATGGAGAGCTTCAAACTCTGCGGCGAGTACTCCGACGAGGTGTCGCGACGATCACGGCGAATGCTCAGCCATAGGCGGTAGGCCTGGGCGAGGAATGCAACGCCCAACACGCTCGCACCGACCGTGTACACCACGCCCATCGGCGCCACGAAGATGAGTGCAAGGGACGTGACGACCAACACCCAGGAGTACCCGACGATGTGCCGCGCCACGCTCATGGGTGTGCGCACAGCCGGGAGCATCGGAATATCCGCCGCCCGATAGTCCTCGCGGTATTTGATTGCCAGCGGCCAGTAGTGCGGCGGGGTCCACCAGAACACGATCAAGAACAGCACGACCGGCGTCCAGCTCAAGGAGCCTGTGACCGCGCTCCAGGCAATGAGCACGGGCATGCAACCGGCGGCGCCACCCCACACGATGTTCTGATCCGTTCGACGCTTCAACAACATCGTGTAACCAACGGCGTAGCCGAGGATCGCCAATGCAGCCAACAGCGCAGACAGCGGGTTCGCTAGCACGGTAAGCGTGGTGATGCTCAACGCGCTTAGAACCAGGCCCTGGATGAAGCCGGCAGACATCGAAACCTGCCCGGTGACCGCGGGGCGCTTCGTGGTGCGGTGCATCACCGAGTCGATGTCCCGGTCGTAGAGGGAATTGAACGTATTCGCAGCGCCTGCCGCGAAGGCGCCGCCGATCAGGACAGCGACGGTGGCTTGCCAGGTAGGCAGACCGCGCGCTGCGAGGAACATGGTGGGAAGTGCTGTAACCAGCAGCAACTCGATGATGCGCGGCTTGGTCAGTCCAACATGCGCTCGGACTCGATCGGCGAGAGCCGATCGAGTGGGGGTACGGCTGTCGGTTTGTCCGGCGAGCGCCACGCCCTACTCCTTAGTGTTCACGTTGACCGTTTACGTAGAACGTCGTTCATTTCTCTTGCGAGGGTACCTGCCGAGCACCCCCCAGAACAGCACCACCCTGCATTCGAACCGCCCTCGTATCTCGACTCTACTTCCCCTAGGCTTCCAGCGTGCCTTCCACTGCTGAATCAGATACCGCCGACCTGAACTGGAGCGCCGCGGACTCCCAAGCCGTCACCTACCTACGGGCGCTGGCCATGGACGCGGTCCAGCGGGCCGGAAACGGTCACCCGGGCACCGCCATGGCCCTCGCGCCAGCGGCCTACCTGCTCTTTCGCGACTACGTCCGACACGATCCCCGCGATCCCGCCTGGCTGGGTCGAGACCGCTTCGTGTTGTCTGCCGGGCATTCGAGCCTCACGCTCTACAGCCAGTTGCTGCTATCCGGGTACGGCCTCGAACTGGCGGATCTGCGCGAGTTCCGCACCTGGGGGTCGGCCACGCCCGGGCACCCCGAGTACGGACACACGGCGGGCGTCGAAACCACCACCGGCCCGTTGGGTCAAGGCCTGGCAACGGCCGTCGGCATGGCGATGGCGGCTCGATTCGAACGCGGGTTGCTCGACCCGGACGCAGATCAGCAAGGCGCCTCCCACGTCAGCCCGTTCGATCATCGGGTATGGGTCATCGCCTCCGACGGCGATCTCGAAGAGGGGATATCCGCCGAAGCTTCCTCACTCGCCGCCCGGCAACGTCTGTCGAACCTCTGCGTGATCTGGGACGACAACCGCATCTCGATCGAAGGCGACACGAACGTTGCGATCGATGAGGATGTCGCCGCGCGTTACCGCGCCTACGGCTGGCACGTCCATGAAGTGGAGGCCCTCGCATCAGGTGACGTAGACCTTGAGGGGCTGAACACCGCACTTCGGACCGCCGCCGCGACCGCGGACCGACCCACTTTCATCCGGATGCGCACGACCATCGCTTGGCCGGCACCCACCGCCCAAGGCACGGCAAAGTCACACGGCGCCGCGCTAGGC
>CAZWIW010000003.1:0-35056 GCA_964634545.1 uncultured Rubrivirga sp. | reverse complement strand
TTGGCCGGCACCCACCGCCCAAGGCACGGCAAAGTCACACGGCGCCGCGCTAGGCACCGACGAAGTGGCTGCCACCAAGATCGAACTCGGCCTCGACCCGGCCGAGGACTTCGCGTTCGATTCCGAGCTGCTGGCAACCATCCGGAGTGACCGCGCTGAGCGCGCCCACACCGAGCGCTCGGCGTGGGAGTCGCTCTTCGAAACCTGGCGGGCGCGAACCCCGGAAAAGTCGGCCCTATTGGATCGGCTCCTGGCCCATGCAGTTCCGCCGAACCTGCCCGATGCCCTTCCCGTCTACGAATCGGGTGCCAGCGTCGCGACCCGCAAGGCGTCAGGCGAAACGATCAATGCACTCGCGGGGGTACTACCGGAATTGTGGGGTGGGTCCGCTGACCTCGCCGAGTCGAACAACACGACCATCGAGGGATCGACCAGTTTCCTGCCGGAAACCACCACAACCTCCTCCCCCTACGGCCGCATCATCCATTTCGGTATCCGCGAACATGCCATGGGAGCGATCGTCAACGGCATCGCGCTCGACGGTCTCACGCGGCCGTTCGGCGGCACGTTCCTCGTGTTCAGCGATTACATGCGCGGCGCTGTTCGACTGGCAGCGCTCATGCAGGTGCCGAGCACCTTCGTGTGGACTCACGACTCCATCGGCTTGGGTGAGGACGGCCCCACCCACCAACCGATCGAGCATCTGTGGTCGCTGCGAGCCATACCAGGTTTCTCCGTCTGCCGGCCGGCCGATGCACAGGAGACCGCCGCCGCCTGGTTGACGATCATGAGCAAGCGGGTACCTGTAGGGCTGGTTCTCACCCGGCAGGCAGTACCAGTGGCCGGGACCCCGGTGGAGCAGGTACGTGAGGGTGTGGCGCGCGGCGGCTACCTCGTCCGCCAGCTCGGCGATGCCGGACAAAGCGGCCCAGCGCAGGCGCAGGCGTTGATCCTGGCCACCGGTTCGGAGGTGCAGGTGGCGCTCCAAGCGGCCGAACTCTTGGCAGCCGAGGGCATCGAGGTCAATGTCGCGAGCCTTCCTTGCCTGGAATGGTTCGATTCCCAAGAAGCCGACTACCGCGATTCCGTGCTCGACCCGGCTATCACCGCCCGCGTTGCGGTCGAAGCCGGTTCGCCACAGGGCTGGTATCGGTACGTCGGACTGCAAGGGGCGGTTGTCGGTCTCGATCACTTCGGGGCCAGCGCTGCCGGCCCGTTGCTGTTCGAGGAGTTCGGCATCACAGCCGCAGCCGTGGCCGACCGGGTTCGCGGGTTGCTCGCATGAGTCCTGCGGTCCTGCGCGAACTCACCGCCGCCGGTGTCAGCTTGTGGCTCGATGACCTTGACCGAACTCGGTTGGATCCTGATCGCAACGACGGCGGCCTGTCCTACCTCGCCTCGAACTACTCGATCTGTGGAGTAACCACCAACCCGACGATTTTCGATCGTGCGCTGAAATCCGGTGCGGTCGCATACCGCGGTCAACTTGACGAACTCGCCACCAACGGCGTCGGTATCGACGAGGCAATTCGCTCCATCACCACCGACGACGTCCGAGCCGCTTGCGACATCTTGCATCCGGTCTGGCAGGCCACCGGAGGCAAAGATGGACGGGTGTCGATCGAAGTCGATCCACGCTTGGCACACGATCCCAGCGGCACCATCGAGCAGGCTCGCGAACTATGGCGCATCGTGGATCGGCCCAATGTGATGATCAAGATCCCTGCCACTGAAGCCGGGCTCCCGGCGATCACTGAAACATTGGCCCAGGGAATCAGCGTGAACGTCACGTTGATCTTCTCGATCCAGCGATACCGGGAGGTGATGGCGGCGCATGCCGAGGGCATCCGGCGCGCCGGGGCCGCCGGTATCCCGCTCGAGGGAATCGAGTCGGTGGCGTCGTTCTTCGTCAGCCGGGTCGACACTGCCGTTGATGCGCGTTTGGACGCGATCACCGACTCTCGTGCAACGGCGCTGCGCGGTCAGGCCGCCATCGCGAACGCTCGTCTTGCCTGGCAGGCCTACGTCGAGCATTGCGCTTCGGAGGACTGGCAGCAATTGGTTGCCGCAGGAGCTCGTCCCCAGCGCCCGCTGTGGGCCAGCACCGGCGTGAAGGATCCAGCCTTCAGCCCCGATCGCTACGTGATCGATCTCGTTGCTCCCGGGTGCGTCAACACAGTCCCCGAACCCACCTTGCTGGCAGTGGCCGAAATCGGTCGATTCCGCGGAGATACCGTCAGCGGCACCGCCGATGAAAGCGCCTCCGTCATGGCACAGCTTGCCGAGTTGGGCATCGACATCGAGCAGGTCTGCGCGGAATTGGAAAGTGCAGGAGTGCGATCCTTCATCGACTCCTGGGAGGCGCTGCGCGCCACCGTTCAGCAATCGCTGGAACACCTCGACTAGTGACGAGCGACCAATGACGAATCCGCTGCGTTCGGCCGCCGACACCCGCTTGCCTCGAGTCGCCGGACCGTGCGCCATCGTGTTGTTCGGTGTCACCGGGGATCTCGCTCGCAAGAAGGTCATGCCGGCGATCTACGACCTCGCCGCCCGCGGTCTCCTACCGCCCGGCTTCGCACTCGTTGGATTCGCGCGCCGTGATTGGGAAGACCAGGACTTCGCCGAGACCGTGCGTGAGGCAGTCAAGGAGCATTCGCGCACCGGGTTCGATCAAGCGACCTGGGAACGGCTCGCCGAGGGCATCCGCTTCGTGGCCGGTGATGCCTCCGACCCCGAGGCCTACCGCCGACTTGGCCGCGAGATCGAGGCCCTCGACGCACAGCGCGGCACCGGTGGCAACCACGCGTTCTACCTGTCCATACCGCCGTCGGTCTTCCCCACGGTGTTGACGCATCTGCACGAAAGTGGCTTGGCCGAGCCACCGAATCCGCAAGCCTGGCGCCGCGTTGTGATCGAAAAGCCCTTCGGTCATGATCTGGCCAGTGCCGAGGAACTCGACCAACTAGTCGACGACGTCTTCCCGCCCGAGTCGGTGTTCCGTATCGATCACTACCTCGGCAAGGAGACCGTGCAGAACATCCTGGCCGTGCGTTTCGCCAACACCATGTTCGAGCCGCTGTGGAACGCAAACTTCGTCGACAATATCCAGATCACCATGGCCGAGGACATTGGAATCGGCGGACGCGCCGGGTATTACGACGGCATCGGTGCTGCGCGCGATGTTATGCAAAACCACCTCTTACAACTCCTCGCACTCACGGCCATGGAAGAACCGCTGACCTTCTCCGCAGCCGATGTCCGCGCGGAGAAGACCAAGGCACTGGCAGCTGTTCGTCTTCCCGCAGACATCGACGCGCATACCTCTCGCGGTCAGTACGCACCCGGTTGGCAAGGCGGCCTACCCGTTAAGGGCTTCCTGGAGGAAGACGGCATCTCCCCGGAGTCGACCACTGAGACCTACGCGGCTGCTCGATTCGACGTGGATACCCGACGTTGGGCGGGTGTTCCGTTCTACCTACGAACCGGCAAACGCCTCGGACGTCGGGTTACCGAGGTGGCCGTCATCTTCAAACGCGCACCGCATTCACCGTTCCCTGACCGCAGCGTGTCGGAATTGAGTAACAATGCGCTCGTCTTCCGCATTCAGCCCGACGAGGGAATAACCGTCCGCTTCGGATCCAAAGTGCCCGACACCCAGGCAATCGAAGTGCGTGACGTCACGATGGACTTCCAATACGGCGAATCATTCGCCGACACCAGCCCCGAGGCCTACGAACGTTTGATCTTGGACGTCCTGCTCGGCGATCCGCCGCTGTTTCCCAACCGCGAGGAAGTCGAACTCTCCTGGTCCATCATCGATCCGATGTTGGAGCGTTGGGCTGACAAGGGACGCCCGGAGGAGTACGCCTCGGGTGGTTGGGGACCAGACTCGGCCTACCGCATGGTCGAGCACGACGGCCGCATGTGGCGGCGGCCATGATTCGGCTCGAAGACACCAGTGGTGGTGAAGTAGCAGCGGCCATTGCGGCCGAGCGACACCGGCAGGGATCGCCCACCACGGGGATGGTGCTCACCTTGTTGATCATGGCCGATGAGGAACATCAAGAAGAGGCCACCTCGGCGGCGGTGCGGGCCGCTCGCCAGCACCCCATGCGCATCATCACGGTGATCCCCCGCCCGACCAGTTCCCCAACACCAGCGCGGCTGGATGCCCTGGTTTCCGTCGGTGGTGACGAGGGGCCTGGCGAACTGGCGATCTTGCGCCTACGCGGCACTTTGGCCGAGCACGCCGGCTCCGTTGTCATCCCATTACTGCTGGCCGACACCCCGATCGTGGCCTACTGGCCGGGCATTGCCCCGGTCGATCCCAGCGTCGATCCCATCGGTCGGCATGCCTCGAGGCGCATTACCGACGCCGCGATGGGGATCGATCCGCTCGCCGACCTACAGGAACGCTCCCGCACCTATGAACCCGGCGACAGCGACCTCGCGTGGACCCGACTAACCGCATGGCGAACCGTGCTGGCCGGTTCGCTGGATACCCACCCGACCCCGAAAGTCGATGAGGTCGTGATCGAGGCAGGTGCGGGGCTACCCACGGCCCAACTCCTCGGCGCTTGGCTGGGCCTTCGCTTATCGGTGCCAGTGCGGCTGGTGGATGTCGACAGCACCCACATTGAGGCGGTCTCCTTGTCCACTCCCGATGGTCCCATCGACGTGCGCCGCCGGCCAGCAAGCAGCACGGATCACGATCACCGGCATGACGACGGACGCTGGCAGAACGCCACCTTGTCCCGCCCAGGCGCCCCTGCTACCGGGATCATGTTGCCGATTCGCGGCCTTGATGAACTCCTGGCCGAGGAACTTCGGCACCTTGCACCCGATAGCGAGTTCGGAGAGGTCGTGCGAGCGGTGGGCCCGAGAAACGAAGTCGGCTGAGTCGGCTGAGTCGGTTGAGCCGCTTCAGCTAAGCCGGTCAAGCGCCTCTTGCAAGATTGCCGCGCCGTCTTTGTCCGAGCGCCGTTCCTTCACGTATGCCAGGTGCGTCTTGTACGGCTCGATCTTGGGCGCAGCGGGCGGATTGGCCTTGTCGGTTCCGGCCGGGAGCCCGCAGCGCGGACAATCCCACTCTTCGGGGATTTCGGCGTCGGATGCGAAGCTCGGCCGCGATTCGTGCTCATTGGCGCACCAAAAGGACATATGGATGCGCGGTGCAGCCTCGCCCCGCTCGGCCTCCCCCATGGGTCCAGCGCCTACTCGACTGCCGCGGATCGCACTGCCACCTGCCATCGATAACTCCTGTCGACTCGTCGGTTCCGCCCCGTGAGGGCGCGTGCTGCGTGTTAGGTGCTGATGATCAGGCCGACGCCCACGATGCTCGCGGCCCAGACCAATCCGATACCGACAGTAAGCCGGTCGAGGTTCTTCTCTGCCACCGACGATCCACCGATCGACGACGACACGCCACCGCCGAAAAGATCCGATAGCCCGCCACCTTTGCCCCGGTGCAACAGGATCAACACGATCAGCAAAGCGCTGGTGATGACCAGGAGCACGGCTAGGACGATGGTGAGAACGGTGATCATGAGGACACCAACGATACCCCGCGCCTCATCGGGCTCACTGCGCCGGTGCGGGATGTAGCCGGTAACGGACGATGCCGATGAATTCGTCGGCGTCGAGTGAGGCTCCGCCGACGAGGGCTCCGTCGACGTCCGGCTGGGCCATGATCTGGGCCACGTTGCTGGCTTTCACCGATCCGCCGTACAAGATCCGCACCGATTCGCTCGCCGCCGCGTTGCGCTCAGCGATGTCGGCGCGAATGGCAGCACACACCTCTTGGGCGTCCTCCCCGGTGGCTACTTCGCCGGTACCGATGGCCCAGACCGGCTCATAGGCGATCACCAGATCGGCGATCTGCTGATCGGTGAGTCCTTCCAGCGAGCCACGAACCTGCTCGAGGACATAGGCGACGTGCCCTCCGGACTGTCGGACTTCGAGGCCTTCCCCCACGCACACGATCGGAACGATCTCGTTCGCGATCGCTGCGGCAGCCTTCGCGGCGACGAGAGTGTCGTCCTCTCCGTGATACTGCCGGCGCTCGCTGTGACCCACGGCAACGAAAGTGCACCCGAGTTTGGCCAACATCGCTCCGGAGACTTCACCGGTGTAGGCGCCTGTAGCGTGCACCGAGAGGTCCTGCGCCCCGTAGGCGATGTCGTAGTGATCGCCTTCGATGAGGGTCTGGACGCTGCGAATATCCGTGAACGGTGGGAGCACAGCCACTTCGACCGCTTCGAGATCCTCCGCGTCGAGGCCGAATGCCAACTTCTGCACTAGCGCGATGGCTTCGAAATGGTTCAGGTTCATCTTCCAGTTGCCCGCCATCAGTGGCTTGCGGCTGCTCATGCGTTGTCCTCCAAGACGGTGAGCCCGGGGAGCTCCTTGCCCTCCAGGAATTCCAAACTCGCTCCCCCGCCGGTACTGATGTGGTCGATGCTGGATTCGTCGATACCCAATGCTCGAATCGCCGCCGCGGAGTCCCCTCCACCGACAACCGTCATACCGGGTGCCGCCGCCATCGCCTCGGCGACCGTTCGCGTTCCGGCCGCGAACGGCGTCATCTCGAAGACCCCCATGGGCCCGTTCCAGACGACGGTGCCGGCGGCCGCGATGCGCTCGGCGTAGCGCTGCGCCGTTGCCGGTCCGATATCCAGCCCCATCCAGCCATCGGGAATCGCCACGGCAGGCACGACCCGAACCTGGGCATCTTCAGCGAATCGGTCGGCAACAACCACATCGACCGGCAAAGCCACCTCGATTCCGCGGCGCTCGGCCTGCTCGAGAAAGCCCTCCACCACGGGGATCTGGTCTTCTTCCAGAAGTGAAGACCCCACCGAATAACCCTGTGCGGCCAGGAAGGTGAAAGCCATCCCACCGCCGATCAGGAGTCGGTCTACCCGCGGGATCAGATTCCCGATTACCGCAAGCTTGTCGCTGACCTTCGAACCACCGAGGACAACCACATACGGACGCGCCGGGTCACCTAGGAGACGGGAGAACACCTCAGACTCCCGCTGCACGAGCCGGCCCGCTGCGTTGGGTAGCAAGCGGGCAATGTCGGTAACCGACGCCTGTTCGCGGTGGACCACCCCGAAGCCGTCGGAGACGAACACATCACCAAGGGCCGCTAGTTCGCGGGCGAACTCAGCACGCTCGAGGGGATCCTTGCTGGTTTCGCGCGCGTCGAAACGAATGTTCTCCAGCAGCACCACCTCGCCGGGGCTCACACGTTCGAGCAATTCCCGCGCTTGGTCGATGTCGGCGGCGAGATCGACCACTGTCCCCAAGTACTCCGACAATGCCTGAGCAACCGGGGCCAGACTCAAGGCGGGGTCGACTTTGCCCTTCGGTCGCCCGAGATGGGCGACAAGGAGTACCCGGGCACCCTGCTCGCGCAGGTAATCCAGTGTCGGAAGAGCCGCTTCGATGCGCCCTGGATCGGTGATGACCCGGTTCCCGGTGTCGTCATCCGCTAGCGGGACGTTGAAGTCGACCCGGACGACGACCACTTTTCCGGCGACGTCGAGGTCATCCAGACTGCGCATACTCAAAGCTTGGAGCCAACGAGGCCGACCAAGTCGACGAGGCGGTTGCTGTAACCCCACTCGTTGTCGTACCAACCAAGGACCTTGACCATGTTGCCGTTGGCGTTGGTCATGCCGGCATCGAAGATGCACGACGACGGATCGGTCACGATGTCGGTGGAGACGATCGGATCCTCTGTGTACTGCAGGATGCCCTTCATCGGCCCTTCCGCTGCCTTCTTGACCACCTCGTTGATCTCTTCCTTGGTAGCCGCGGTCTTCAACTCGACCGTGAGATCGGTAGCCGATCCGGTCGGGACCGGGACGCGCATCGCGTAGCCGTCCAACTTGCCCTTCATATGCGGCATGACAAGTGCGATCGCCTTGGCGGCGCCCGTGCTCGTCGGAATCATGTTGATCGCGGCCGCTCGCGCACGGCGCAGGTCGCTATGCGGGAAGTCGAGGATCCGTTGATCGTTGGTGTAGGCGTGGATCGTGGTCATCAGGCCGCGCTCGATTCCGAAGGCATCGTCGATGGCCTTGGCCATCGGGGCCAAACAGTTCGTGGTGCACGAGGCGTTGGAGATGATGACGTCGGTGGCTGGGTCATAGTCGCTGTCGTTGACCCCCATCACGATGGTGATGTCTTCACCCTTGGCGGGCGCCGAAATGATCACCTTCTTGGCACCGGCGGTGACGTGCTTGCGGGCATCGTCGGCGTTCGTGAAAATGCCGGTCGACTCGACCACGATGTCGGCTCCGACCTCACCCCACGGCAGCGCTGCCGGGTCCTTCTCGGCGAAGACCGGGATGCTCGCGCCGTCGACGACGATCGCGCCCTCTGCCGCAGCAACGGGGACACCGATGCGGCCGAGGATGGAGTCGTACTTCAGCAGGTGGGCGAGGGTTCCGGTATCGGTGAGGTCGTTGATACCGACCACTTCGACGTCCGCTCCGCTCTCGAGCAAAGCCCGAAAGAAGTTGCGTCCGATACGTCCGAATCCGTTGATGCCGACCTTGATGGTCACAGGGTTCTCCTCCGATAGAGCCGTTCCGGGCTAGTGCCGCAAGCGCCGCGCAGAGCGTCGGGGTCGATCCCCCACAGCATCATGGCGCGCACGCCGACAACGCTTACATTCTAGTGAGGTAGGTAACGGCGATGTGAAGTCGGCGCGTCAATCGTCTGACAAGTCCGCATCCTCGAGCGCTGCCTCGGTGTCAGCGATCCCCAACTCGCTCGCGCGCTTGTCGGCCAGTGCCAGCAACCGCCTGATGCGTCCGGCAATGGCGTCCTTGGTCATCGGCGGATCGGCCAGCGCGCCGAGTTCCTCCAAACTCGCCTGCTGATTGTCCATCCGAAGGCGGCCGGCCACCACGAGGTGGTCAGGTGCATCGTCACCCAGGATCTCCAAGGCCCGCCCAACGCGCGCACCGGCAGCCACCGCGGCCCGTGCCGAACGGCGCAGGTTGGCGTCATCGAAATTCGCCAACCGGTTGGCCGTCGCGCGCACCTCACGGCGCATCCGACGTTCCTCCCACGCCAAGACCGATTCGTGCGCGCCCATGCGAGTCAGCAGTGCACCGATGGCATCTCCGTCGCGAATGACCACCCGGTCGACTCCGCGGACCTCGCGGGACTTCGCACCGATTCCCAGCCGGCGAGCCGCTCCGACCAGCGCCAGCCCGGCTTCAGGTCCTGGGGCGGTTACCTCCAACGACGAGGACCTACCAGGCTCGGTCAGCGACCCATGGGCCAAGAACGCCCCACGCCAGGCCGCTTCGCAATCGCACAGCCCCCCGGCCACGATCGCCGGGGGTAGGCCGCGCACCGGGCGCCCTCCGCCATCGACGATCCCGGTCTGCTTGGCGAGGGCCTCGCCACCGTCGCTGACGCGCACCAGGTAGCGGGTCCCCTTCTTGATGCCTGTGCCCTGAACCATCGCGATCTCGCTGTCATGGCCGTAGACGTCGAAGATGTCCTTGCGCAAGCGTCTCGCTGTGGCACCAGCATCGACGTCGGCCTCGATGACGATCGAACCGCCGACGATGTGCAAAGCACCCGCGAAACGCAGCAAGGTCGCGACCTCGGCCTTGCGGCAGCAGGTCTTCGTGACCTCGACCCGGCTGAGTTCGTCTTTCACTGCAGCCGTCATCGCCATAGTGCTCGTGTCTCCCTCATCAGGCCAGAACCGTATCGAAGGCGCGAGCGAGCTTGTGCGGGTCATGGCGATCCCCGAACCCCGCGACGTCCGACAGGACCAGCTGTGCACCCCACTGCCGACACACTTTCGCCAATTCGGTCCTGGTCTGCGCCGCACCCACGTGGCGTTCATCGGCCAGCACCACATCGCACCGCAATTGCGGGGCATGCGTGATCAGCGCCTCGATGTGCTCGGCGGGCGAGAAGTCCCACGTCTCACCCTCCTGCGGATCGAGGTTCAACACGATTATCTTCCGACCCGGAGCCGATGCAACAGCTGCACCGAGTTCGGGCAGCACCAGGTGCGGCATGAGGGACGTGAACCACGAACCAGGACCTAGCACGATGGCGTCGGCTTCACCCACGGCATCGAGCGCCGCCGCACAGGGATCGGCATTCGGTGGCTCGAGCCATACCCGCTCGACCCTGCCTGGGGTCGTGGCGATCTCGACCTGCCCGCGGACGTCGACTACCGCATTGGGATCGACTGGATCATGACCTCGGATGCGCGCGTGAATCTCCAGGGGTTCCAGGCTGCACGGCAAGACGCGTCCGACGGCACCCACAAGTGACCCGAGTTCGGCCAGCCCGGCTACCGGGTCACCCGTGCGTTCCCATAGGGCGGCCATCAGGACATTGCCCACGGCGTGACCGCCTAACTCACCTGGCCCGGGAAATCGGAACTGCAGAACCTCCGCCCAATCCCGGGCACTCGGCTCGTCGGCACACAGTGCGGCCACGGCCATCCGCAGGTCGCCCGGCGGCAAGATCCCGAACTCGCGACGCAGTCGCCCGCTGGATCCACCGTCGTCCGCCACACCGACGATCGCCGTCAGGTGATCCGTGACTCGACGCAGCGCACGCAAGCTGACCGCAAGTCCGTGCCCGCCACCCAAAGCGACGACATTCCGGGTGGGTGCGGCACTGATGCCAACTCCCACCGTTACTCCTTGCCTATGTCCCGATGCTCGATACCCACGAGTACGTCCGGGGTTTCCAAGGTTCGCGACAGTGCCTGGGTCAGTGCAACGCTGCGGTGCTTGCCGCCCGTGCAGCCAACGGCAACGGTGACGAACCGTTTGCCTTCACGCAAATAACCGTCACGCGTGGTGCGCACGAGGGCTGCCAAGTGTTCGAGGAACTGACTGGCACCTTCACCAGCCAGGACGGCTTCGGACACCTGGGGGTCCAATCCGGTCCGATCGCGTAGCGCTTCATCCCAGTAAGGATTCGGTAGGAAGCGGGCATCGGCCACCATGTCGGCATCCACCGGAATGCCGTGCTTGAAGCCGAAGGACATCACGGTGATGCGCAGCCGCTCGTCAGGATCGGCGAACGCCGCATCGATTTCCCGCCGGAGTTCGTGCACGTTGAGGTTCGTGGTGTCGATTACGAGGTCCGCTTGGGACCGCAAGTCGCCGAGGACAAGTCGCTCCCGACGCAGGCCATCGAGAATGCGCGCCCCCTCTTGGAGCGGGTGCGGCCTTCTGGATGATTCGAAGCGGCGTACCAGCGATTCCTCGGATGCCTCGAGGAACAACACCCCAACGCGCACGCCACGGTTCCGCAGACCGTCCATGGCCTCGGCCAACTGCGGGAAGAAAGAGCCGCCACGGGCGTCCACCACCACCGCCACTCGATCCACGTCGGGGTTATCCGCCGCGACATCGATGGCTGCGCCGAGGAGCATCGGCGGGATGTTGTCGATGACGAACCATCCGCCGTCTTCCAAGGCGCGCGCGGCGGTCGAACGTCCTGCGCCCGACATGCCGGTTACCAGGAGGACGTCGAAGCTCGACTCTCGTTCACCCATGGTCGGCTCCTGCCTCGATGACGGGTCCGGGGCCCGCCACCTGTGCTGATCCCACTGCCTGCGAAGACCCCGACGCTAGCGCCCCGGCGATCGTGGCAGCCAGCGCGGGACCGATTCCCGGTACGGCCTGCAATTCCTCCGGCGAGGCCGCCTTGATTGCCTTGACCGACCCGAAGTGCTTCACCAGCGCCTTCGCCTTCACCTCACCTAGACCTGGGATGTCGTCCAGGGCGCTGCGCCGTTGCCGCGCAGAGCGCCGCTTGCGGTGGAAGGCGATCGCGGTGCGATGGGCTTCATCACGCACCCGTTGCAGCAAGTACAGGGCTTCGCTCGTACGGGGCAGGATCACCGGGTCTGTCGAATCCGGCGGCCAGACTTCCTCGAGCCGCTTGGCCAACCCGACAACGGGGATATCCCCGGCGCCGACTTCGGTGAGTGCACTTTGCGCGGCGGCCACCTGGGGTGCACCGCCGTCGATCACCAGTAGTCCCGGCGGGTAGGCGAAGGTCCTTCGCACGGGTTCAACCTGAGCTTCCGACTCCCCCGCAGACTCGCCCGCCTGCTCCGGACGCGGGGTGAAGCGCCGTTCCACGACTTCACGCACCGAGGCGAGGTCATCCGCACCGGGGGTCCGGATGGTGAAGGTTCGGTAATCGCTCTTGCGCGGCAGTCCATCCTCGAAGACCACCAAGGAGGCGACCGTGTCGGTGCCCTGCAGGGTCGAGATATCGATGCACTCGATGCGCAACGGAGCCTCGGCTAGGTCGAGGTACTCCTGGAGTTCGGCCAACGCTTCGCTGCGGGCGGTGAGATCGTTCGAGCGCTTGAGCCGATGGCGGGCGAGTGCATCGGCAGCATTCGCCAAGGCCGTATCCATCAGCACCCGCTTGTCCCCGCGCTGTGGGATGCGCAGATCGACCGCGCTGCCCCGCCGATCCGCTAGCCATTGCTGCAGGGCTATCGGGTCTGTCGTTTGCCCACACAGCAGGACTTCCCGTGCGGGGCGCGCACTTTCTATCTGCACTCCGCTGCGGTCACGGCCCGCGTACACCTGCTGGACGATCCGCTCCAGATACCCGCCGAACGGCAGGTCCTCGGCCTTCTCCACGATCAAGCTTCGTTCACCGAGAAGTCGACCATCACGCACATGGAAGATCTGCACGCCGAGTTCGAGCGGATCGTCGTGGACGGCGATGAGATCGGCGTCGGTGCCATCCGACAGCACAACGGCATTGCGCTCCATTGCTCGCCGAAGCGCGCCAAGGCGATCTCGCAGGCGGGCCGCCTCCTCGTAATCCTGGCGTTCGGCGGCGGCGCGCATGGATTCCTCGAGCGCACGCACGAAGGGACGCGTGTTTCCGCTGAGGAAACGACACAGGTCATCGACTCGTTCGCGATAGTCCTGTTCGTCGATCCGACCCACGCAGGGTGCGGCGCACTTATCGATATAGCCAAGCAGGCACGGTCGACCCATCTGGGCGGCCCTGCGGTAGACACCGTCGCGACAGGTGCGCACCCCGAACACTTTGGAGAGTTCGTCGAGGGTTTCGCGGATCGCCCAGGCGTGGGCATATGGCCCGAAGTACCGGGTTCCCTTGCGCTTGGGTTCTCGCACCACCGAAGCCCGCGGAAACGCCTCGCCCACGGTTACCGCCAAGTACGGATAGGACTTGTCGTCGCGGTACTTCACATTGAAGCGCGGATCGAACTCCTTGATCCAGGTGAACTCCAGCGCGAGGGCTTCGACTTCGTTGGCAACCACCACCCAATCCACCGAGGAAGCGGCCTGCAGCATCGACTGGGTGCGCGGGTGCAGTGAGGCGAAATCGGCGAAGTAGGAGTTCAGCCGCGACCGCAGCGAGCGAGCCTTGCCGACGTACACGACCCGGCCATGGTCGTCTCGGAATCGGTAGACGCCCGGGTCGGTGGGGATAGTGCCCGGCGCCGGGCGGTATGTCGAAGGGTCGGCCATGGGCGCCTCAGCCCAAGATGACCGAGTCCCCCTCGACGGCGATGTCGACGGGTGGTAGCCCTTGTCGGGCCGGTCCCTGGATCACCGAGCCGTCTTGCGCTGAAAACAGCGATCCATGACACGGGCACAGGATCTCGTTGGCCTCGACCGAGGCGACGAGGCAACCTTGATGCGGGCAAACCGCACTGAAGCACTTGATATCGCCGGCTGCCGGTTGCACCACGACCACCGCCGGATCCGGGAAGACCACACCGCCCTCGACGGGCACCTCCGAGACCGAAACCAGCGCATCGCCCTGGTCTTGCTGGACTTCCTCCTGCGCAATGTCCTCCGCGACCTCGGCTTCCTCCGCCGTGGCAGCCTCGGTCTCACTAGGGGACGGATCCGCCGCCGCGGTCTCCTCGGTGGCTGAGCCTCCGCCACCGCACGCGACCAAGATGCCGCCAACAGCCACCAGGCCGCCGCCGGCGATGACTTCCCTACGCCCCACTGTTCTCGCCATGGAGGCAGCGTACGTCAGGTCAGCGGCGTCGGCTCGCGCGGCGTTTCGGCGTGCCGAGCAGCGGTGCCAGGAACTCCCCGGTGTAGCTGCCTTTCGTCGCCGCCACCTGTTCGGGGGTTCCCGAGGCCACGATGTTCCCGCCCCCGGATCCGCCTTCGGGCCCGAGATCGATGACGAAGTCCGCTGATTTCACGACATCGAGATTGTGCTCGATCACGATCACCGTGTTGCCCTTGTCCACGAGCGACTGCAGGACCCCCAGTAACTTGCGGATGTCCTCGAAATGCAGTCCCGTTGTCGGTTCGTCGAGCACGTACACCGTGCGGCCGGTCGACCGCTTTTGCAGTTCGCTGGCGAGCTTCACCCGCTGCGCTTCGCCACCGGAGAGGGTCGGCGCACTTTGCCCCATCCGAACGTAGCCGAGTCCGACGTCTACCAGGGTGGACAGATGCCGCGCGATCGCCGGTACTGCCTCGAAGAAACTCCCTGCCTCTTCGATGGGCATGTCAAGCACCTCGGCGATGGTCTTGCCCTTGTAGTGGACTTCAAGGGTTTCCCGGTTGTACCTGGCGCCATGACAGACCTCGCATGGCACGTATACGTCCGGGAGGAAGTTCATTTCGATCTTCAACGTGCCGTCGCCGCTGCACGCCTCGCATCGGCCGCCCTTGACGTTGAAGCTGAACCGCCCCGGCTGGTAGCCGCGGACCTTCGCCTCCGGGGTCGCGGCGAATAACTTGCGGATATGGTCGAAGACACCGGTGTAAGTAGCGGGATTACTGCGCGGGGTACGTCCGATGGGGCTTTGATCGACATGAACAACTTTGTCGATCGCTTCGGTACCGGTCACCTTGGTGTGCTTGCCGGGAACCACTCGAGCGCCGTTGAGGTCTCGAGCCAAGACCGCGTAGAGGATGTCGTTGACCAATGTCGATTTGCCGGAGCCACTCACCCCGGTGACACACACGAGATTCCCCAGCGGGAATTTGGCGGTCACACCTTGCAGGTTGTGCTCGCGGGCACCGGTGACACTCACCCATCCCCGCTCTTGGGGGCGGCGCACCATGGGTACTTCGATTTGCTTCGCGCCGGATAGGTACTGCCCGGTCAACGATTCCTTGCTGGCCAGCAACTCCTTCACCGGCCCGTTCACCACGATTTGCCCACCATGCTCGCCTGCACCGGGACCGATGTCCACCACCCAGTCCGCTGTGCGGATGGTGTCCTCATCATGTTCGACCACGATCAGCGTGTTCCCCAGATCGCGCAGACGCACCAACGTTTCGATGAGCCGGTGATTGTCGCGTTGGTGCAGTCCGATACTCGGCTCGTCCAGGACGTACAGCACACCGACCAGGCCGGAGCCGATCTGTGTGGCCAGGCGGATCCGTTGCGCCTCACCACCGGCGAGGGTTCCTGCCGCTCGATCCAAAGACAGATAGTGCAACCCAACGTCCACGAGAAACTGCAGGCGCTCGTTGACTTCCTTCAGCACCCGGGCGGCGATCGCGGCGTCGCGATCTGACAACGTCAACTCGCGAAGGACTTCCGCCGCCTCGCCGATCGGTAGCGCCGCGATGTCTGCGATGGAGCGGCCCGCGATGGTGACTGCCAGAGACAACGGCTTGAGCCGCGTGCCTGCGCATGCCGCACACGGCACCTCACGCATGTAGCCCTCGAAGCGTTCCCGGGACGCATCTGTCTCCGCTTCGGCATGCCGTCGCTTGATGTACGGCATGACACCTTCGTACTCGGTGTAATAAGAACGACGACGCCCATAACGGTTTCGATACTGCACATGAATCGCGTCCGGATAGCCGTTCATGATGACCTTGCGCGCCTTGGCCGGCAAGGAACGCCAGGAAGTGTCGACATCGATATCTAGTTCGTCGGCTATTGCTTCAAGCAAGCGGTTGAAGTAACCGGAGACGGTTCCCCGGGACCACGGTGCAATCGCCCCCTCCGCCAGCGAAAGATCCGCATCTGGCACCACCAGATCGACGTCCACTTCGCGGGTGGTGCCCAGCCCAGAGCACTCCGGGCAGGCCCCGAAGGGTGAGTTGAAGGAGAACGAGCGCGGTTCGAGCTCCTCGAAGGACAAGCCGTCCCGCGGGCAGGCCAGGTGTTCGGAATAGACCTTCTCTCGCCCCGGGTCGGATTCGTCGAGGTCGACGAAATCCAACGACACGTAGCCATGCCCGAGTCCGAGCGCGGTCTCGACACTGTCGGTCAAGCGGCGCCGGGATTCGGGATTCACCGTGAGCCGATCCACCACCACTTCGACCGTGTGCTTCTCCTGTTTCTTCAACCGAGGGACGTCGTCGAGTCCATAGACCACACCATCCACCCGCACCCGGGAGTAGCCCTGGGTCTGCAGTTGCCGGAACAATTCGCCGTATTCGCCCTTGCGCTCGCGCACCAATGGCGCCAGCACCTGGAACTTGGTCTTCGCCGGCAATTCGAGAACTTGGTCGACGATCTGCTGCGGGGTCTGCCGGCTGATCGGATCCCCACAGACGGGGCAGTGCGGCTTACCGATACGTGCGTAGAGCAGCCGCAGGTAGTCATAGACCTCGGTGATCGTGCCGACCGTCGACCGGGGGTTACGCGAGGTCGACTTCTGATCGATCGACACCGCGGGCGAGAGCCCCTCGATGAAATCGACGTCTGGCTTGTCCATCTGGCCGAGGAATTGCCGGGCGTAGGCCGACAGGCTCTCCACGTATCGCCGTTGACCTTCGGCGAAGATGGTGTCGAAGGCAAGGGAGGACTTCCCCGAACCGGATAGGCCGGTGAACACGACCAAGGCATCGCGCGGAATGTCGAGTGAAACGTCCTTGAGATTGTGCTCGCGCGCCCCTCGGACGACCAACTGATCGCCGACCACAGCAGCCCCTTCCCTGACGCCTCACCACGCGCGCGGAGTTTCGTCGCTATCGTGCCGGATGTGTATTCCGGGAACGTCAGCGTAGGCGGTGCTGCAGACGTACGCGAACTGCCGAGGCTGACCATCAGCAAACTCGCCGTGGGCGACATGGACAACAACGCCTACCTGCTCAGGTGCGCCCAAACCGGAGCGCAGGTCCTCATCGACGCTGCCGCCGAACCGGAACGGCTCCTCGAACTGATCGGCCCAGATGGCCTCAGCGGCATCATCACCACCCATCGGCACGCAGACCACTGGGGGGCCCTCGGCTCGGTAGTCGAAGCCACCGGGGCACCGGTCTACGCCCACGTTGCGGATGCAGACGCCATCGACGTCCCGGTCCAGCACCACTTACACGAAGGCGACGTCATCACCTTCGGCGACATCGCGCTTGGCACCATCCATCTCATCGGGCACACACCGGGTTCACTCGTGCTCGTCTATGACGACCCCACTGGCCACCACCACATGTTCACTGGCGATTGCCTGTTCCCGGGAGGCGTCGGGCGCACCTGGTCGCCGGAGGATTTCGATTCCCTCTACGACGGCGTGGTCACCAAGATCTTCGAACACTACGACGACGAAACCTGGGTCTACCCAGGCCACGGCAATGACACCGTCCTCGGCGACGAGCGCCCGCATCTCGCCGAATGGCGCGAGCGCGGTTGGTGAGATGGCCGTGAGTATCGGCGAAGCAGCCACAGAAGAGGAGCAAGGCCGCGCTGATCGGATCTGGAAGCACCTCACCGACCAGAATCCCGATCCGGGTAACGCTCGCCAGGTGCGGGCGGCCGGGCGGTTGAATTCCTACGAGAGCAAGACCGCCCTCGCCATGGTCATCCTCGCGCTCGGGTACCTCGTCGTGTATTCCTTCTACGTACTCGACCTCGACCTCTCGGCGAGCGATCGATCCACCCTCAACACGGTGATGAACATCATCTGGGGCATCTTCATCGCCGACTTAACGATCCGCACGATTTTGGCGCCGCGTCACATCGCGTATCTGGTCAATCATCCCATCGACGTTCTCGCCGTTGCCGTTCCGGCGTTCCGAGTACTGCGCGTGCTGCGGGTACTCACCGCTGGCCAGTGGCTGATCAGCCGCGGAAGCCGTCTGCGTATCGGCCGTACAGCGACAGCCGTCGTCATCGCGGTGATCTTCATTACTTACCTCGGCGCCTTGGCGGTTCTCAACGCCGAACGCGGGGCGAAGGGCGCCACGATCGAGACTTTCGGGGACAGCCTGTGGTGGTCCCTCGTGACGATGTCAACCGTCGGCTATGGGGACTACACGCCCGTGACGACCAACGGTCGCATCATCGCCGTCGGCATCATGATCGTGGGCGTCGGCCTTCTCGGTCTCGTAGGTGCCTCCGTGGCCTCCGCGGTGGTCAGCCGGCTCAGCGGTAAACAGCAGCAAGGCCAAGACGAAGTGCGCTCCGAAATGAAGCAACTACTTGCCGAGGTCGCCTCACTACGCCAGGAACTCGCCGACGCCGGGGTCATCAAACCCCGAACCCCGGCTACCGATCTCACCCAGCAGAACTCGGGGTCCTAGGACACCTCAGCCGGTCGCTTCGCGCATCCCCCGCAGTTCGGTCTTCAACTCCGACACCTCATCGCGCAGCCGTGCTGCCAGTTCGAATTGCAGGTCGGTCGCGGCTTGGTGCATCTGCGCGGTTAACTGTTCGATGAGCGACACCAGTTCACCTTCCGCCATCGAGGAACTGCGCCTCGCCGGCATCGGGGTGTCGGGTGACGTCGAACCGATCAACTCCTGGGTGTCGGCTTCCTCTCGGACAAGCAGGTCTGTGATGTCGGCGATCCGCTTGCGAAGCGGCTGCGGATCGATTCCTCGCTCGGTGTTGTAGGCGACCTGCTTGGCTCTGCGCCGGTTGGTCTCGTCGATCGCTTGACGCATCGATGGGGTGATGGTGTCCGCGTACATATGAACCTGACCCGACACGTTTCGAGCCGCTCGGCCGATCGTTTGAATCAGCGATGTTTCCGAGCGCAGGAAGCCTTCCTTGTCGGCATCCAAGATCGCAACGAGCGAGACCTCTGGTAGGTCAAGACCCTCCCGCAGCAGGTTGATACCCACCAGCACGTCGAACACCCCGGCACGCAACTCGCGCAGTAATTCCACACGCCGCAGGGTGTCGACCTCGGAGTGCAGGTATTGGACCTTGATGCCGTGTTCGGTCAGGTAGTCCGTGAGGTCCTCGGCCATCCGCTTAGTGAGGGTCGTGACCAATGAGCGTTCACCGCGTTCAGCGCGGGTACGGACCTCGTACATGAGATCGTCGATTTGACCCTCGGTCGGCTTCACCACGATCTCCGGATCGACCAGACCCGTCGGACGGATGACCTGTTCGACCACATCGCCTTCCACCTTGCCAAGTTCGTACGGCCCCGGCGTGGCACTCAGGTACACGGTCTGTCCGATCCGCTCCACGAACTCCGACCAGGTAAGCGGGCGGTTATCCATGGCCGACGGCAACCGGAAACCGTGCTCCACCAACGTCCGCTTACGCGACATGTCACCTTCGTACATGGCCCCGATCTGCGGAACGGTTACATGTGACTCGTCGATGACCAGCAGAAAATCCTCCGGGAAGTAGTCCAGAAGACAGTTCGGGGCGGACCCAGGTGGTCGCCCATCGATGTGCCGGGAGTAGTTCTCGATACCCGAACAGCTACCCACCTGTCGCATCATCTCGATGTCGTAACTCGTACGCATACGCAAACGCTGAGCCTCGAGCTGCTTACCCTGCTGCTCGAGTTCGGTCAGGCGCTCGTGCAGTTCGGTCTCGATTTCGGCGATCGCCCGCTCCATGCGTTCAGGGCCTGCAACGTAGTGCGATGCTGGAAAAACGTAGATCTCGTTGTCCTCGGTGATGATCTCTCCGGTGAGCGGGTGCAGCGTCATCAAGCGTTCGATCTCATCCCCGAACATCTCGATACGGACCGGATGCTCCTCATAGACCGGGAACACCTCGACAGTGTCGCCACGCACCCGGAAAGTCCCGCGCTCGAAGGAAATGTCATTGCGCGTGTACTGGATATCAACCAACCGGCGCAACAGCACATCGCGCTCGAATTCCTCGCCAACCCGTAAGCGCACCATGCGGTCCACGTATTCCTGGGGTGTACCCAACCCGTAGATGGCCGATACCGATGCAACAACCAGGACATCGCGTCGAGTCAACAGCGAGTTCGTCGCGGAGTGCCGAAGCCGTTCCACCTCCTCGTTGATCGAGGAGTCCTTCTCGATGTAGGTGTCGGTTTGCGGTACGTACGCCTCTGGTTGGTAATAGTCGTAGTAGGAGACGAAGTACTCAACAGCGTTATTCGGCAGCAGCTCCCGGAACTCCGTGGCCAGTTGCGCGGCCAATGTCTTGTTCGGCGCCATCACCAGCGTGGGGCGCTGGAGTCGCTCCACCAACCAGGCCGTCGTTGCCGATTTTCCGGTACCCGTGGCTCCCAACAACACCACGTTGCCCTCACCTGCGCCGATGCGCTTGGCGATCTCCTCGATCGCTTCCGGCTGATCGCCCGCCGGCTGGTAATCGGAGATCACCTCGAACGGCGCGACAGTTCGCTGAAGGTCGGTTACCGGTCGGGTCATGAGCTTTGCACCGTCTCCCAGGCCTTCTCCACTTGAGTTTGCGTGTTCGCCAGATCGCCATTGTTGTCGATGACGATGTCCGCAGCAGCAGCGCGATCTGCGCGGGATGCCTGCTGCTTCATCCGATCCCGGACATCCGATTCAGTCAGCCCCCTGGCCACCGCCCGTTCCACCTGCAGGCTCTCGGGCACATCGACCACGACCACCACATCCACCAGCGAGACCTGTCCGGTCTCGACCAACAGCGGCATTTCATACACAACGATCCCGGTGGGCGAGCTCTCTTCGCCATCGCTGATCTCCACCTCAGCGAGTTCGCGAATGGCGGGATGGGTGATCTCGTTCAAGTGTCGGGTTGCTCGCTGGGATGCAAACGCACGACGAGCGAGCTCCCCCCGAAGCAAACTGCCGTCCGCCGCGAGGATGTCCGGGCCGAACTCCTCCGCAAGCCGAGACAGCACCGGCGAACCGGGTTCGACTATGCGCCGCGCAATCTCGTCAGCATCGACGACAACCGCACCTAAGTCCGCGAACATCGCCGCGACCGTGGACTTTCCCGAACCGATCCCGCCGGTCAGGCCCACGCGCACCGGGTTCGCTACTCGGTGGTGAGCTTGTCGCGCAGCGCCTGAAGCGCCTCATCGGAAGCCAACGATCCTTCGTCCTCGCCACTGTCCGAGGAGTAGGTGGTGGCTTCGCCGCTCTCGACCGCTGCAGCTTGATCGGCCTCTTGAGCCTCGCTCATCTGCTTGCGGTGTGCTTCCCAGCGGGCATGCGCCTCGGCGTACTCCTGCTCCCACGCCGCGCGCTGCTCCTCGAAGCCGGCCTTCCACTCGCCGGTCTCCGGGTCGAAACCGTCCGGGCCGATGTAGTTGCCAGCCTCGTCGAACGCGGGGGCCATGCCGTACAGGTAGGGATCGAACTCCTCGGAACCTTGGGTGTCGGCGGAATCGTTGGCCTGCTTCAAGGACAGCGAGATACGGCGACGCTCGAGGTCGATATCGATGACCTTCACGAAGAGCTCATCGCCAACCTGGACGATCTGCTCGGGCAGTTCGATGTGCCGCTCAGCCAACTCCGAGATATGCACCAGACCTTCGATGCCCTCCTCGACGCGAACGAACGCCCCGAACGGCACCAACTTCGTGACCTTGCCCGGGACCACCTGGTTGAGCTGGTGGGTGCGAGCGAAGTGCTGCCACGGGTCTTCTTGTGTGGCCTTCAGCGACAGCGAGACCCGCTCGCGGTCCATGTCCACATCGAGCACCTCGACCGTGACTTCCTGGCCGACCTCGACAACCTCGGACGGGTGGTCGATGTGCTTCCAGGACAGTTCGGAAACGTGCACGAGGCCGTCCACGCCACCGAGATCGACGAACGCGCCGAAGTTAACGATGCTGGAGACGACGCCCGAGCGGATCTGACCCTTTTGCAGCTGGGTCAAGAAGGTCTGGCGCACCTCGGACTGCGTTTGCTCCAACCAAGCGCGGCGGGAGAGCACAACGTTGTTGCGGTTCTTGTCGAGTTCGATGATCTTCGCCTCGAGGGTCTTTCCGACATATGGCTGCAGGTCGCGCACCCGGCGCATCTCCACCAGGGACGCCGGCAGGAAGCCACGCAGACCGATGTCCAGGATCAGCCCGCCCTTGACGACCTCGATCACCTGGCCTTCGACCACACCGTCTTCTTCCTTGACCTTCTCGATCGTGCCCCAGGCGCGCTCGTACTGGGCGCGCTTCTTGGACAGGATCAGCCGGCCTTCCTTGTCCTCCTTCTGGAGGACGAGTGCCTCGACCGCGTCGCCTACGCCGACAACCTCACTGGGGTCGACGTCGTGCTTGATGGACAACTCGCGGGAGGGGATGACGCCCTCGGTCTTGTAGCCGATGTCTAGCAAGACCTCGTCGCGGTCCACCTTCACGATGGTTCCCTCGACGATGTCGCCGTCGTTGAAGTATTTGATCGTCTCGTCGATCGCAGCGAGGAAGTCCTCGGCGGAGCCGATGTCGTTGACGGCTACTTGGGTGGGGCTGGTGTCAGTCGTAGGAACGGTCATGTAGTGGGGAATCCGATGCGTTGTGGTCCGATCCAGCGGTCGCTGGGCCCCCCAAGCGTACGGGAGGTGCCCGGCTTCGTCGCACGAGGGGCGGGCGCCTTCCCGCGACCGGCACTAGTGGCCGGCGCTAGTGACCAGCACTTTGCCAATCGGTACCCACGCCCACCGAGACCTCGAGCGGAACCCGCAGGTCAGCCGCCTGACCCATCTGCGCGCGCAGGATCTCCTCGACCTGGGCCTGCTCGCCGGCGGCCACCTCGACGACGAGTTCGTCGTGGACTTGCAACAGCAATCGGCTCGACAGCCCGGAATCGGCCAATTCCCGATCCACTCCCAGCATCGCGACCTTCACGATGTCGGCAGCGGTCCCCTGGATCGGGGCGTTCAGCGCCATCCGTTCGGCCATCTCCCGGCGCTGCCGGTTGTCGTGCGCGAGATCGGGCAAATACCGGCGCCGTCCGAGCATCGTCTCGGTGTAGCCGCGGGTCCGTGCCTGCTCGACCACACCCGCCAGGTAGTCGCGAACGCCGCCGAATCGGGTGAAGTAATCGTCCATCAGACCTTGGGCTTCGGCCGGCGTGATGTGCAACTGCTGGGACAGACCGTAAGCGGACAGGCCGTAGGCCAGGCCGTAACTCATCGCCTTGATGCGACGTCGCATCTCCGGGTCCACATCGGACTCGGCAACATCGAACACCTTCGCCGCCACCGTGGAATGCAGGTCTTCGCCTTCACTGAACGCTTCGATCAGGCCGTCATCGCCCGAAGCATGCGCCATGATCCGCATCTCGATCTGGCTGTAATCGGCCGTCATCAGGGTTTCGAATCCTGAGCCGACAACGAAGCAACTGCGGATGCGGCGCCCCGCCTCGGTACGAATCGGGATGTTCTGCAGGTTCGGATCGGCCGAGGACAACCGGCCCGTCGCTGCAGCCATTTGCTTGAAAGTCGTATGGATCCGGGCGTCGTCGTCGGCCAGGGGAAGCAGGCCTTCGACTGTTTGTCGCAACTTCGACACATCCCGCCAGGCAAGGAGTTGCTCGAGCAGTGGGTCTTCGGTGGTCACGAACAGGTTCTGCAAGGCTTCGGCGTCGGTCGTGTACCCGGTCTTGATCTTCTTGGTCTTCGGCAGCCCGCGTTCGACGAACAAGATCTCTTGGAGCTGCTTCGGTGATCCGAGGTTGAATCCGCGTCCGACGATCTCGTGCGCCCGCTCCTCTGCAGCGCGCATCTGACCGGCAAATTCATCGGACAGTGCACGCAAGCCGTCCACGTCTACCGCGATGCCGGCGTACTCCATGCGCGCCAGCAATCCCGCCAGCGGCACTTCCATTTGCGCCAACAGCGGAGTCAACTCCTCAGCCGCAAGTTTGTCTTGCAGCACAGCTGCAAGGCGATGCACCGCATGTGCTTCGCGACCAAGTGATGTCAATGCCTCAGAAGGATCTGCGTCGAGCTGCAGTTGCTCGCCATCGTTGGCCGACGCTTCCCATGACTCCCCCAGGTATCGCTGCATCACATCGGCTAGCGCGTAGGTGCGCGCTCCGGGCGCATCGAGGTATGCCGCCAGTGCGGTATCGATGCGCACACCTGTCACGACGGACGGTGGACCTTCCGCAGTCAGCACCGCAAGGTCTGGGCCCTTCACGTCATGGATGTCGACTTGCACTGAGGCATCGCTCAGCCAAGCCATCGCCGCGGCGTGGTCGTCGTCGTTGTCCAGCGCACTCGCAAGCAAGTGCTCGTCGTCACACACTGCCAGGGCTTCGAGTCGCCCCCGCCCAGCTCCCCACGAACCGGCACACGCGATGGCCGCGGATCGGATACCCGCGAGCGCCTCGCCCAGACCGCCGGCTGGCACGATCGTGGGGTCGCGCTCCGCCACCGGCTCGCCAACCGCGACCGAAGCCGGTTCACCTCCCACTGCGCCGGGCAGGGCCGAGACCCGCGAACGCAGCGCAGCGAACTGCAAAGCCTCGAAGATTTCCTCGACATCCGCCTGCGACCATTCGGACCATGCGGTGTCTCCGACGCGCACATCAAGCGGAACATCGCGCACCAACTCGGTCAACTCGCGATTCATGAGAACCTGCGGAACCGCCTCGCGCAGCGCCTGACCGACCTTCCCGCTGACTTCGTCCACATGCTCGACAAGTGCCGCGAGGTCTCCGTAAGCAGACAACCACTTGACGGCGGTCTTCTCCCCCACCCCCGGGATCCCCGGCAGGTTGTCACTCGGATCGCCGCGCAGCGCGGCGAAGTCCGGATACTGCGCTGGAGTCAGGCCGTACTTCTCCTCGATCGCCGTCGGGGTCATCGTGGCCAGGTCGGACACACCTTTACGGGGATAAAGAACAGTGACGTGATCATCGACCAATTGGAAGGTGTCCCGGTCACCACTGACTATCTCCACATCAAGACCTTCATCGGCGCCCTGGGTACTCAATGTGGCGATGAGGTCGTCGGCTTCGAAGCCTTCGAGTTCCACGGTGGTGATCCCCAGCGCGTGCACCACTTGCTTGATGAGTTCAACCTGGCCCTTGAACTCCGGCGGCGAAGCAGAGCGAGTTGCCTTGTAGTCGGCGAAACGCTCGGTGCGGAAACTTCGCCGCGAAACGTCGAAGGCAACGGCGACATGCGTCGGGCGCTCATCGCGTAACAGATTGACCAGCATCGAGGTGAACCCGTACACCGCATTGGTCGGCTGCCCGGTGGAAGTCGAGAAGTTCTCCACGGGAAGGGCGTAGAAGGCCCGGTAGGCCAGCGAGTGCCCGTCGAGCAGGAGCAACTTCCCACGATCGGCCATTACCCGATCCTAGGCACCTAAGCGATGTCCAGCCTCTACGCTCACCGCATGGCTTCTGACGCAATCCCCGAGGAAGTATCGGCCTTCGGCATGGGGGCACTCGCCGACAAGATGGGTATCGAATTGCTCGAGGCAAGCGCCGAACGAGTCGTGGGCACGATGCCCGTCGAAGGCAACACCCAGCCCTACGGACTCCTGCACGGGGGTGCCAGTGCCGTGCTTGCTGAGTCGCTGGGCTCGGTGCACGCCGCGATGAACGCCGGCCTGGAGAACGTCGTCGTTGGTCTGGATCTCAATTGCACCCACCACCGCGGACTTACCGAGGGTGTCGTGACCGGTGAGGCAACAACCCTGACAGTTGGACGGACGATCGTGTGCAGTCAGATTCGAATCACCGATGAGCGGGGGCGTCCGGTCTGCACGGCGCGACTCACCTGCCTGGTGCGCCCTGCTACGAACGGGTAACAATCCGATGAATGTGGCAAACCCTGGCGCAATCGCTGCGACACAGGGCTAAGGTTCTGGGCACTCGAGATCGCCAGAACATTTCCGCCGGTTCGTTCGTCCAAGGGAGGCTCGCCTCGTGCCATCACGCGTGCGCTCTGCCCTGTTGGCGCTGCTGATCGCCGCCGCTAGCTTCCTCGGGGTTACCGTGCTGGGCGCCTCCGCGGCTCACGCCGCCGATACCACCCTCGTCGGCAACCTCACCGCACCCGACGGCACCCCGGTTGAGGGCGTCGTCGTCGCCGTGAGTTCCGAGGACGGATTCGCCGAGACCGGCACCACCGACGCAGCCGGTGATTTCGCGATTCCGCTACCCGGTGGCGGCACGTACCAGATCGAGATCGACACCACGACCCTCCCCGACGGCATCGCACTGGAAAAGGCAGAGGATGCCAGCCGGTCCCTGTTAGTCCTCGGTGGTGAGAAGCGCATCCTGACCAAGCTCGTCGAGGGCGAGGGCGGCGGCGGTGGCGGCGGTGGATTCATCGACGTCACCGGTGATCAATTCATCCAATTGCTCTTCGACGGCGTCTTGTTCGGCGTCATGATCGCCCTCGGTGCGCTCGGCTTGAACATGGTCTTCGGGACCACGGGACTCACCAATTTCTCGCACGGCGATCTGCTCACCCTCGGCGCGTTCACCGCCCTGCTCCTCAACGAGGCGGGACTACACATCATCATCGCCGGGCCGATCGCCATCGTGATCGCTGCCATCTTGTTCGGTTGGGGACAGAACAAGGTGCTGTGGCGGCCACTTCGCCGACGCAAGACCGGCTTGATCGCCATGATGATCATCTCGATCGGGCTGGCGATCGTCATCCGCTACGGGGTCGCCCTGTTCTTCGGTAACGGCCCGCAGAACTACAACCAGTACGCCGGTCAGCCCGGCATCAGCATCGGACCGGTCGGTACCACCCCGAAAGCGCTCATCCTCGCCGGGCTCGCGGTCGTCGCCCTCGTCGCAACCGTCATTTGGGTCCAGCGGTCCCGCATCGGTAAGGCAACCCGGGCGGTATCGGACAACCCGGCCCTGGCCTCGGCAACCGGAATCGATGTCGAGCGAGTCATCGCGGTGGTCTGGATCGTGGCCGCCGGACTGGCCGCCTTCGCCGGCGTGTACCTAGGCCTTACCCAGGACAACATCTGGAACATGGGCCAGCGCGTGCTGCTGATCATCTTCGCGTCGGTCATCCTCGGCGGGCTGGGAACCGTCTATGGCGCGATCGTCGGCGCCCTCGTCGTCGGTGTCTTCATCCAGTTGACCTCGCTGATCATCCCCACCGAGATGAAGACCGTCGGCGCCCTCTTCGTGATGATCGTGATCTTGATGATCCGGCCTCAAGGCATCCTCGGCAGACGAGAGCGGGTGGGTTGACATGGATTGGAGTTTCGTCCTCACACAGACCCTGACCCAGGCGATCGGCATCCAAGCGATCATCTACTGCCTCGCAGCCATCGGCTTGAACGTGCAGTTCGGCTATACCGGCCTGCTGAACTTCGGGCAGGTCGCCTTCGTCGCAGCCGGTTCCTACGCGGTGGGCGTCATCGTCCTCACCTTCGATTTGAGCCTGTGGTTGGCGATCCTGGTGGGCATCGTGGTCGCCACGATCATCGCGCTGTTGCTGGGTATCCCCACGCTTCGACTCCGAGCCGACTACCTGGCGATCGTTACCATCGCGTTCAGCGAACTCGTACGCCTCACCGTTCGCTCTATCGCCTTCAAAGATGTCTTCGGCGGAGCCCAAGGATTGAACGGGAAGATCGGCCAAGACTTCCACGACACCAATCCGCTCCCCGCGGACTTCCAAAGCCTGCCTGTCCTGAGTTGGACGCGTCAGGACCTGTGGGTCGTCATCGTCGGCTGGATCCTGGTCGCCTTGTTCACGGTCCTCGTCTGGCTGCTGGTGCGCTCACCCTGGGGCCGCATCGTCCGCGGCATTCGCGAGGACGAGAACGCGGTCGTTTCACTCGGTAAGAACGTCTTCGCCTACAAACTCCAAGCACTCATCCTGGGTGGCGTCATCGGCGCCTTCGGCGGCATCGTGTGGGCAGTTGCGAAGCAGTCTGTCCAACCGGACACCTTCCGGCCGGAGTTCACCTTCTTCGCCTACACGATCCTGCTGCTCGGCGGAGCAGCCCGCGTCATGGGTCCCGTGGTTGGCGCGATCTTGTTCTGGATCGTCCTGGCCGGCACCGGTGAGTTCCTCGGCCAGGCCATCCAGGCCGGCTGGATCGACTTCCTGCAACCAACCGACGTCGGCAATATCCGCTTCGTGCTCATGGGCTCGGGACTGATCGCCTTGATGGTCTTCCGCCCGCAGGGCATATTCGGTGACAGAAGGGAGTTGGCGCTCGATGCCAAGTAACAACGCTGTCGCCGGAGCCCAAGGTGAAGCCGCCCGCGCTGCCCTCGCCGGGATCGAAGCACGACCGGGTGTCCCCAAGCCGGACCCCATCGTGGTCGCCGACCACGTACGGCGGACCTTCGGGGGCCTCACTGCAGTTAACGTCGAGCACCTCGAGATCCAACGTGGCGCGATCACCGCACTCATCGGGCCCAACGGTGCCGGCAAGACCACGTTCTTCAACCTGATCACCGGTTTCGACGACGCCGACGAAGGCAAATGGTCGTTCAACGGACGACAGGTAGCCGGCATGGCCCCCTACCGACTCGCCCGCATCGGCATGGTCCGCACCTTCCAGCTGACCAAGGCCCTCAGCCGCATGACGGTCATGGACAACATGCGCTTGGGAGCCAAGGGCCAGATCGGCGAGCGCTTCTACGCAGCGGTCTTCCCGTTCTTGTGGAACAGCCAAGAGAAGACCATCGCCTCGCGCGCCACGAAGCTCCTCGAGCGCTTCAACCTGCACGAGAAGGTCGATGATTTCGCCGGCTCCCTGTCCGGAGGCCAGCGCAAGCTTCTAGAGATGGCCCGGGCCTTGATGGCTGACCCGGAGTTGATCATGCTCGATGAGCCCATGGCGGGCGTGAACCCGGCGCTCAAGCAAAGCCTCCTCGGCCACATCAAAACCATGCGCGAGGAAGGCACCACCGTGCTCTTCGTCGAACACGACATGGACATGGTCCACGACATCAGCGACTGGGTCATCGTCATGGCCCAAGGCTCGGTCATCGCCGAAGGTCCACCCGATGCCGTCATGAAGAACCAAGCGGTGATCGATGCCTACCTCGGTGCTCACCACGATTCCCAGTTGACCGAAACCGGCGAAGCCCTCACCGAGTCCTCCGACGGAGATCCGCGATGAACTACACCGAACCTGCCGATCTTCCCGGTCCCGACGATCCGGACGACGCCCACGTCTTCGAGACCGAACTCGACGTCAACGCCGAGCAGTTGGCTCAGGGGCACATCGCCGATGCGGAGCAAATCCACAAGTCCGAGGCGCTCGGTGCCCTCGTGCGCGCAGACGGTCTGTACGCCGGGTACTTCCCCGGAGTAAACATCCTCAACGGCTCCGACCTCTACGCACAAGAGGGCGAACTCGTCGGCATCATCGGCCCGAACGGAGCCGGCAAGTCGACACTGCTGAAGGCGATTTTCGGCCTCGTCCACGTCAACACCGGCGCGGTCCTGCTGCGCGATGAAGACATCACCAACCTGCGTGCCGACCAACTCGTGCGTCGTGGTGTGGGCTTCGTGCCGCAGACGAACAATGTCTTTCCCTCACTCACCATCGAGGAGAATCTGGAGATGGGTGCCTACCAGGACCCCAAGTCCTTCTCCGAGCGCTTCGACAAGGTGGTGAACCTGTTCCCCACCCTCGGTGAGCGGCGCAAGCAGCGGGCCGGCTCGCTGTCCGGTGGTGAGCGCCAGATGGTCGCTATGGGACGCGCCCTCATGATGGAGCCCAGCGTGCTGTTGCTCGACGAGCCCAGTGCCGGCCTGTCCCCCGCCCTGCAAGACGAGGTCTTCGTCCGCGTGCGGGAAATCAACAAGACCGGCGTGACCGTGATCATCGTTGAGCAGAACGCCCGCCGCTGCCTGCAGATCGTGGACCGCGGTTACGTATTGGACCAGGGCAAGAATGCCTATACGGGCACCGGTAAAGACCTCGCCAACGACCCCAAGGTCATCGAGCTCTATCTCGGCACCCTCGCCCAAGCCTAAAACCCCCCGCGACTTCGCAAATTTGTGTGCTTGATTTTGCAAATCTGTGTGCTTGATTTTGCAAATCTGTGTGCTCGTTCTGGCGCGCAGGCATGAAGGGGTGATGTCTCCGAGTGCATTCGCCGCACGCTGCACCATGCCTTGACTAGCGGGTGGCCAGTGCCGTTCGCACTCCCAGGAGCACCAAGACTGAGCCGCTTGCATACTCCAAGGTCGCCTTGACCGCTTGCCGCTGGAACCAAGCACGGGCCGCGCTAGCGGCCGCCGCCAAAGACAAGTACAAGATTGTTTCAACGAAAACCTGAACGAGCCCAAGCCCAAGGCTCCAGGCGAGTACCGATCCACCGCTCGGAATGAACTGCGGATACAGAGCCAAAATCAACAGCGCAGCTTTCGGGTTCGCCAACTGAATGCCTAGGGCGTGCGTGAAGTTCCAGGAGCGCGTATGAGCCGAGACACGAGCATCCGACAGTCCGATCTGAGCTTTTCTGCCACGAACAATGGATCGGACCCCGAGGTAGACCAAGAAACCTGCGCCTACGACCTTCAAGACCCAGAAGGCGATCTCGGAAGCCGCTACCAGTGCCGCCATGCCCGAACCTGCGACGAGTGCCCAGACGAGCAACCCAACCTCCACACCAAGAACCGTGGGGATAGCCTGTTTGAAACCCGACAGCCCAGACCGTTGAAGAATCAACACCATCGCCGGACCCGGTACAGCTGCCATCAAAACGACGGCGACCACGAACGCCACAAATGCGTCAGCCGACACAGCCTGAGTATCGCAGGTCACCACTTGATTGGGCGCGCGCCAACCCGCCGATCTTTCAAGGCCTGGTGGACTTCTCGAAGGACACGGGCCGGGTTATGTAGATCCTCCTTGTCAGCGACGATCACCTTCCAGCCGCACGCAGTGAGCAGACGGCGTCGTTCCTCATCATGCCGCTGCGTGCCTACGTGCCAATCGCCGTCAAACTCCAAACCGATACGAAAGGCAACGTAAGCCAAGTCCAATCTGACCAATCGTTGATTCGGCAACACAATCTCCGGATTGATGCTGGGCTCCGGAAGCTGGTCGGCCACCACCATCCACCGCAATCGTGATTCTTGAGGCGATTCCGCACCCACGCGTAACCAGGGCAGTACTTGTCGGGCACGAACAACACCTCGCCTTCGGCGGGCCCACGTTACGAGGCCGGAAATCTCCGACAACTTCATCAGCTCATGGTTGAGTGTCCAGTCACCCATCGCTAGGAGATGGTCGGGCGCCATGAAGGCAGCACAGTCAAGCCAGGTCCTCGCGGGCGAGGTCACCCTCACACCGTTGAGAACAGCGGAATGTCCCTCGGGTACGTCGAGTGAATGGCCGTGGACGCCTTTTCGTCTCAACACGGCAGCCTTGGGTCCGGAGCTCACAACGACGCCATCAGTCCGAATCCGAGCCGCTACCCCAGGCGGCAGCGGCATACCCCAGAGCGCTGCGGCACTGGGACCGCACACCACGACATCACCGCGAACACGCTCCAGGGCATCGGCAACCGAATTTGCCGCATGCTCAGGATCGACGAAAAGCTGATCGCGTCCACGTGTCATGAGGCAAGCGTGCGCGACACCAACCACCGACTCAACGGCCATGATTCAGCCTGTGGAAAATTCCACCTGCACTGGCTCCTGTGGATAGGGAAGGAACCCTTACGTGCAGTTTCAAGCACATATTTTTGCGAGTTCAAGCACATATTTCTGCTATCTCGCGGGGGGCGGGGGAAGACGTGGGCCCTGCCTCCCGAAGGAGACAGGGCCCACGTGGTGTGCGGCTGTGCGTGCCTTACGGCAGCGGCACCTCCGCAGTCACCTTGCCGATCTCATCGAACTCAGTGTTCGAGGTGTACTCGTTGATCGAGATGGTGCCCTGAGCCAGGTCGCCGTACTCGTTGAAATCGACCGGGCCGGTAACGCCCTGGAAGTCGATGTCAGTACCAGCGTCCAGCAGCGCAACGCAGTCATCCCACGTGGAGCACTGCTCGCCACCGTTGCCGGCGACCTGCGGCAGGAACTCCGCGATGGAGGCGCCATCAGCACAACCGGCAGCCTGAGCGGCCAGCGCGATGAGCATCATCGAGTCGTAGGACTGTCCCGCGTACAGGAAGTCCGTGAGGTCGGGGTCGACCTCGAGCAGCGACTCGTTGAACGCGGTCAGGTCGGCCTCACCAGAAGGCACGGTGCCGCGAACGCCAACCATGGTGCCGTCCGGGAAGTCCTCGAACGCGGTGGTCGACAGGTTGCCATCCACGAGGTAGATCTGGATGTCCTGCGGACCGGCGCCCTGACGGATCATTTCCTGGACCAGCTTCACCGACTCCTCGAAGCCGATCACGGTCACGGCCTGCGGCTCGCTTGCCACGATCTCGGCAACCTCAGCCTCGAAGGACGGAGCAGCCGGGTCGTAGAGCAGTTCCGCGGTGACGGTGCCACCAGCAGCACCGAAGTCCTTGACCACGGCGTCCTTCAGGCCCTCACCGTAAGGATCCTGACGGGCGATAACGGCCATGGACTCGACACCGTTCTCCACAGCGTCGGCCGCGATGACCGCACCCTGGAGCACGTCAGACGGCGAGACACGGAAGTACAGGCCGTTGTCCGGGTAGGTGGTCAACGCCGGTGCGGTGTTGGCCGGCGACATCTGCACGACACCGTTGGAGGTGATCTTGTCGATGACGGTCAGCGACACACCCGAGGACGCAGCGCCGATGATGGCCTGCACGCCCTGCGCGAGGTGCGAGTCGACCGTCTGGCTAGCGATGTCGGTGGTGGTGTCGCCCGAGTCGCCCTCGATGTAGGTGACCGGGCTGCCGAGAACGCCGCCACCGGCGTCGATCTCGAGGATTGCCTTCTCGACGCCAGCGAATTCCGGCGGCCCGAGGAACGCGAGGTCACCGGTGGCCGGGAGCAGCGTGCCCACAGCCAAGGTGTCGATCTCGCAAGTTGCGTCTTCTTCAGCTGGGGTTTCCTCGACGGTCTCCTCGACGGTTTCCTCGACGGTTTCCTCAGCTGCAGTCTCTTCAGCAGTCGTCTCCGCCGACGTCGCATCATCGTCCCCGCCGCCACAGGCAGCGAGAGCGAGGGAAGCAGCGCCGAGCACAGCGACGGCCTTGAGAGCCATAGTGCGCTTCATGCAGTTCTCCTTGGACATACGAAACGACGGCGATTGCCGTCGCATTGCCCAATAGCCTAGGCGCACTCGTGTTACCGGCAGGTAAGCGCAGCGTGCTCGGAGTCCGATTCGTGATAGGACTGTGACCTTCTCGGGCCCTAATCAGGGGCTGAGGGTGCCGGAGGCCACATCCGCAGCAACCTCGGCCAGGGTGACCCGGCGGTCCATGGCGGTGCGCCTGAGCCAGGCGAACGCCTCTGGCTCTGTCATCTTGTGGTCCCGTTGCAGCAACACTTTGGCTTGTTCCACAACTTCGCGCGCGTGAGCACGCTCGGTCAGGTTCGCGACTTCACCTCGCAAGGCCTGGACCTGCTCCCAGCGCGCGAGTGCAACGGCGATCGCCGGCTCGAGGTCGGCCATGGTGAAGGGTTTGACGACGTAGCCAACGGCGCCTGCCTGCGCCGCACGCGTCGCCACGTCACGCTGACTGAAAGCCGTGACCATGATCACCGCGCATAGATCCTCGGCGACGATCTCCTCTGCTGCCGACAGGCCATCACGCACTGGCATGGAGATATCCATGAACATCACATCCGGGCGCAAGTCCCGTGCCAGATCGACTGCTTGCTGCCCGTTGAAGGCTTCGCCAACGACGTCGTGTCCGAGTTCGCGCACCATCTCCACGAGGTCCATGCGAATCACAGCTTCGTCTTCGGCCACGATCACACGAACGCCTGCGGTCGGGTCGGTCGCGTTGGCCACAACGACAGGGTAGGGCTTCGGCCCCCGCAAGATGTGCTCGGTCATTGACATCCCGGACCCCCTCGCGCCGGTAATCGAATTCCTAGCGTCACCTGCGGGTGATGCTGGATGTTTCGATCGCGCGGTGGCGGGCTGGCTGCTTGCTTGGCGTTCCTGATGCTGGGCACCCTCGGATGTCGTGATTCGAGCACGCTGAGCGGTATCGAGTACTCGAACCTGCGGGCCATGCACGGGCAGCCTGCAGCCTCCTCCCCTCCTTTGACAGTCCAGTGGCCGAGTTCGGTGCCGGCATTCGATTCCGGTGACTTGATCTTGGCCACGGCTGACGGCTACGGGGTCGCGACGGCTCTTTGGGAGACGACGCACTCCGCTGGAACGGCGCTGCAGAGGTACCACGCTCGCCTGCTCGCCCGTGGCTTCCAGTCCGACGCCATGCGAGTGTTCGGCGACCAGTACGTCCGCGACTACCGCCAAGCAACCCGAACGGTGCGGGTCATCGCCCATCGCCGAGCGGACATCACCGAACTGACCGTGACCGTTCGTTCGTCCTGACCCCCGCTAACCTTTACCCCGCGCCCCGGTATCCCAACCGGTAGAGGAAGCGGTCTCAAACACCGTCCAGTGTGGGTTCGAATCCCACCCGGGGCACGAGTGAGCGAAGCCGAGCTTGCTCGAGTTTCCGAGCGAGTGCCACGGGTTGAGCGAAGCGATCACCCGGGGCACGAGTGAGCGAAGCCGAGCTTGCTCGAGTTTCCGAGCGAGTGCCACGGGTTGAGCGAAGCGATCACCCGGGGCACGAGCGAGCGAAGCGATCACCCGGGGCACGAGCGATCTAGAACTCCGCCTTACTCGGTCGCTTTTCGTGGTGGCTTGAATGTCATAGAGGTTTGGCCATGCGGGCCGCCATCTGGGAACGAGGCATTGACTCGTGTGTAGGTCCGAATCGTGCGCTTCTTCTCGCCTTTGCCGTGGGTGTAGCTGCGTGGTCGTGTCAGGGTGAAAGTGACGTCGAATGATTTGAATTCGGTCGTGTTTGCTATGTCTCCACCCGTCTGG
>CAZWIW010000002.1:70338-81729 GCA_964634545.1 uncultured Rubrivirga sp. | reverse complement strand
TCTTGCACCGCTCCGGTGACCTTGTTCGCGTAGTAGTCCTGCTCGTTCGTGCCCGGCACCATGGGATGGGGCGGCGCAACCATACCGGGCAGCAACGGCGCGAGGAGTTGGTCCTTCTCATAGATGAGATCCGCACGGCTGCTGTCGGCCAACTCGTACTCGTTGGTCATCGTTAGCGCCCGGGTGGGGCAGGCCTCGATGCACAGACCGCAGAAGATGCAGCGCAGGTAGTTGATCTGGTACACGCGGCCGTAGCGCTCGCCGGGAGAGAAACGCTCGTCTTCGGTGTTGTCCGCGCCCTCCACGTAGATGGCATCGGCGGGACAGGCCCATGCGCATAGTTCGCAGCCGATGCACTTCTCCAAGCCGTCTGCCCAGCGGTTGAGTTGGTGCCGGCCGTGGTAACGGGGCTTGGTGGGCTGCTTGTCCTCGGGGTACTGCTCGGTGACGACCTTCTTGAACATCGTTCCGAAGGTGACGCCGAACCCGCGGACGGCTTGGGGCAACTCAGGCATGCGGGTCCTCTTCCTCGGTTTCGCCGGAGTCCGTTACCTCGGCGGCGACGGGCACCGTGACAGTCGAGCGCCGCGGAGTGTATTCGAAACGCTGACCCGGCAGCGGCGGGACCGGATGCCCGGTGGAAGCCGCGGTGAGCACCTCGCTGGCTCGACGCGCGTGCTCCTCTTCGGCCTGTGCCCGTTTGTCCGCACGTCGATCCGAGCGCACCTGCAACAGCCACGCTGCGGCTAGCAAGACGGCGATCGACACCGCACCCACCACCAGCAACTCCGTGTTGGTCAGTGCGACGTCGGTGCGGAACAACCGGGCGATGGAGACGACCACGATCCAGATCAAGGCGACGGGAATGAGTACTTTCCAGCCGAACTTCATGAATTGGTCGTAGCGCAGCCGTGGCAGTGTCCCGCGCAGCCAGATGAACACGAAGATGAACAACTGAACCTTGATGACCCACCAGAGCACCGGGAACCAGCCGGAGTTGGCGCCATCCCAAAGGGACAACGGCCACGGGGCCAGGTAGCCACCGAGGAACAAGGTGGTGGCCAGCGCGGAGACGGTGACCATGTTGATGTATTCGGCGAGGAAGAACATCGCGAACTTCAGCGAGGAGTACTCGGTGTGGAATCCACCCACGAGTTCGCCCTCGGCTTCGGGCAGGTCGAACGGCGCCCGGTTGGTCTCCCCGACCATCGAGGTGACGTAGATCAAGAAGCTCGGCAGCAAGATGACCGCGAACCAGATGGGCTGCTGGGCGAGCACGATCTGCGAGGTGGACATCGACCCGGCGTAGATGAACACCGCGACGAAGGACAGGCCCATGGCGATCTCGTAGGAGATCACTTGCGCGGTCGAACGCAGCCCACCGAGCAGCGGATAGGTGGAACCGGAGGACCAGCCCGCAAGTACGAGTCCGTAGACGCCGATGGAGGCGATAGCCAGGACGTAGAGCACCGAGACCGGGAAATCGGTCAGTTGCAGCGGGGTCTCGACGCCGAACACCGACACAGTCGGCCCGAACGGGATGACCGCGAAGGCGATGAAGGCGGCGGTAGCGGAGATCACCGGAGCGATCCAGTACACACCCACGTGCGCGGCCTTGGGGATGACCTCTTCCTTGAAGGCGAGTTTGAACCCGTCCATCAAGGACTGGAGCAAGCCGAACGGGCCTACGCGGTTGGGGCCGATGCGGTTTTGCATCCGGGACACCACTCGGCGCTCCCACCAGATGGTGAACAAGGTGAGCAGGACGAGGAGCGCGAAGATGGCGACTGCCTTGCCGATCACCAGCCACCAGGGGTCGGAGCCGAAGAGGCCGAACTGGCCGTCGGTCATGTCGTGCCTCCCCCGGTGATGCGGACGGTGTGACCGTAGCCGACACCGAGATCGCGGTAGACCCGGCAGCCTTGCGAGTTCATCGGCGCCCACACGACGCCGTCCATCATCGACTCATCGAGTTCAACGGGGAGGGTGACGAAGCGGCCGGGGCCCTCGAGGCGTACGTGCGCGCCGATCGAGTGTTGCTGCGCGGTCCCTGGCGACATCCGAGCAACGGTTGGGCGAGCAGTAGCAGCCAGGTGCGGGTCGCCTTCTTGCATGACACCGAGGTCGAGCAGCAGACGCCAGGTGTCCAGTCGGATTCCGGGCTCCGCAGACGCCGGCGCGGTGGCGGTGAAAGGGGCACGAGAACCGTGCCAGGGTCCGAGCCGCCCGAGTTCTGCGCGGATGTCACCCACCGATGAGGGCTGGTGGGCATCGAGCGCGCTGGCGAGCATCCCGAGGACGTAGGCGTCCGAGCCCATCATCGCGTCGCGGAAGACCTGCCCGAACGGCCGCGGGCGACCCTCCCAGTCCAGGAACGTGCCGGATTTCTCGGACACCACGGCAACCGGAAGGACGACATCGGCCAGTTCGGTGACGGCCGAGTGGTGGTTCTCCAGCGAGACCACGAAGTCGAGTTCGCGTAGCGCTTCCACCGCATCGAGCGGGTAGTCCGCAGGCTCGACCCCGCCGACGAGCGCTGCGCTGATGCGACCGGCGGCAACTGCATCGTGCAACTCCACACCGGACAAGCCCGGCTGCGGGAGGTCGGACTCGGCGATCCCCCACGCCTGCGCAATCTCGGCGCGAGCAGCGGTTTCGGTCAGCGGGCGACCACCGGGCAGCAGACCGGCAAGCGCGCCGGCGTCCAGAGCCCCGCGCTCACCAGCCCGGCGAGGAACCCAAGCCAGGGCCGCACCGGTCGATTCGGCAAGTCGCACCGCGGCGGACAGGGCGCCGGCGGAGGCGGCGGCGCGTTCGCCGACCATGATCACCGCACCGGGCTCGGCGAGGGTGTCGCGAACGTCTTGCGGGAGTTCGTCGAGAACGCTGGCTTCCAAGCCGGGGGCAGCCGGGATGCAGGTGCCGGCCATCTTCTCCAAGCCGCGGGTGGCGCCAGAGCCCACCGAGAAAACGCGGGTGCCCGACCGCGAGGCCTTGCGCAAGCGCAGGAAGACGATCGGGGATTCGTCCTCCGGCTCGAAGGACACCAGCAGGACCGCAGGAGCCGATTCGAGATCGGAGTATTCGACTCGAATCGCAGTGCCGGCCACCTGGCTTGCCAGGAAGGAATGCTCTTCGGAGGAGTTGGCGCGGGCGCGGAAATCGATGTTGTCCGTGCCCAAGATCGCGCGGGCGAAGCGTTGGTAGGCGTAGGCATCTTCCATCGTGCTGCGCCCACCGACCAGGACAGCGGTGTCTGCACCGGCTGCTTTGAGGCCCCGGGCGGCGACATCGATGGCCTCCGGCCACGAGGCGGTGCGCAGTTCGCCGTTCTCGCGGATCATCGGCCACTCGAGCCGACCTTCCTGCAGGTACGGGAAAGCGAAACGACCCTTGTCGCAGTTCCATTCCTCGTTCACCTGCGGGTCATCCCATGCCAAACGCCGGGTGATGGTGCTGCGCCGGTAGTCGGTGCGCAGCGAACAACCCGATGCGCAGTGCTCGCACGTGGTGGGCACCGAGACGAGGTCGAAGGGACGCGCCCGGAAGCGGTAGGTGGCGCTGGTCAGCGCACCGACCGGGCAAATCTGGATGGTGTTGCCGGAGAAGTAGGAGTCGAAGGGTTCGTCGTCGGCTGTTCCAACCTGCTGCTGCGCACCGCGCTCGAGGAGCTCGAGCATCGGATCGCCGGCGATCTGGTCGGCGAAGCGCGTGCAACGCGCGCACGAGACACAGCGCTCACGGTCCAGAAGGATCTGCGCGCTGACATTGATGGGCTTTTCGAATTCGCGCTTGTCGAGGGTGAACCGGGACTCCGGCCGACCAACGCTCATCGCCTGGTTCTGCAGTGGACACTCCCCGCCCTTGTCGCATACCGGGCAATCCAGCGGATGGTTCAGCAGCAAGAACTCCATGACGCCCTCTTGGGCTTCGCGCGCAACGTCGGAGGAGAACTGGGTGCGGATCTGCATGCCATCGCTGACCACCTGGGCGCACGCGGGCTGCGGCTTGGGCACTCCCTCGATCTCGACCAAGCAGGCGCGGCAGGCGGCCACCGGGTCCAAAAGCGGGTGGTCGCAAAAACGCGGGATTTCGATGCCGAGCATCTCAGCCGCGCGGATGGCCAGCGTGCCCTTCGGAACACCGATCGCCACACCGTCCACGATCACCGTGATCAGTTCACTCGGTACTGCTACGTCGGTACCCGAATCGTTCGTGATGGTCATCGTGCAGCAGCTCCCGCGAACACATAGGAGGCGATCGGATCGAACTGCTCGTCAGCCGAGGTGTGGGTCGCGGCGACGAACTCATCGCGGAAGTACTTCATGGCTGCCGGGTAGGGGGTGGCAGCGGCATCGCCGAGAGCGCAGAAGGAGCGCCCGGAGATCTGCGAGCACAGACTCGTGAGAGTCTCCATCTCCTGCTCTTCGCCATGTCCGTGCTCGAACTTCTCGAGCACCCCGGTGATCCAGTACGTGCCCTCGCGACAGGGAGTGCACTTGCCACAGGACTCGTGCTTGTAGAACTCCAACCACCGGGTAACGGCCTTGACCACACTCACGGTTTGGTCGAAGACCATCGGCGTTCCCGTGCCGAGCATCGTGCCGGCTTCAGCCATCGACTCGTAGGTGAGGGGCAGGTCCAAGTGTTCAGGAGTGAGCATCGGAACCGAGGAGCCGCCGGGGATCCAGAACTTCACGTCGCTGCCTTCGCGCATGCCACCTGCGTACTCGAGCAGCTCACGCATCGTGATGCCCAGCGGAGCCTCGTAGATACCGGGCCGCTTGACGTGACCGGAGACCGCGAACACCTTGAAGCCGGGGGACTTCTCGGTGCCGAACCCGCGGAACCACTCCACACCACGATCGACGATGTACGGAATGTTCGCGATGGTCTCGACGTTGTTGATGACGGTCGGAGATGCGTACAAGCCGGCCACTGCGGGGAACGGCGGCTTCAGCCGCGGCTGGCCGCGGTACCCCTCGAGCGAATCGAGCAGCGCGGTCTCTTCTCCGCAGATGTAGGCGCCGGCGCCGGAATGCACGACGACGTCCAGGTCGAAGCCGCTGCCTTGGATGTTCGTGCCGATGAGTCCGGCTTCCTTGGCCTGCTTGACGGCGAATTCCACTTTGCGGATGGCGTTGGGAACTTCTCCGCGGATGTAGATGAACGCGTGGTTGGCACGGATGGCGTAGGAGGCGATGATGACGCCTTCCACCAGCGCGTGCGGGTTGGCCATCATGATCGGGATGTCCTTGCAGGCACCCGGCTCGGATTCGTCCGCATTGACCACCAGGTAGTGCGGCTTGCCGTCGCCTTGTGGAACGAATCCCCACTTCATGCCGGTGGGAAAGCCCGCTCCCCCGCGGCCGCGAAGTCCAGATTCCTTGACTTGGGCGATGATGTCGTCGGGGGCCATCTGCAGCGCCTTGGCCAGGGCCTGGTACCCGCCGACCGCACGGTAGCCGTCGAGGGTGTAGAGGTCCGGGCGGTCCCAGAATTCGGTGATGACCGGGGTCAGGGGTGTGCTCATCAGGCGTTTCCTCCCGTCATGCCGTGTTCGTTGGCAAGCTCGTTGGAACGTTCCTTGGCGATCCGCAAGCCGGCGAGCATCTTGTCGTCCACGCTGGGCGCATCGGCGAGGCCGTCGTCGGGGAAAGCGAGCGTGTGCTCGGTGGCTTGGAAGTCGCGGATGGCCGGGCCGCGCGTCGACTGAACGGTCTCGCCACGCCGCAGAGACTCGATCACCTCGACCGCGCTACTCGGGGTGACGTCGTCCATGAACTCCCAATCCACCGTCATCACCGGCGCGTGGGTGCAAGCCGCCTGACACTCGATGCGCTCGAGGAAGAATTCGCCGTCGGCACTCGCGGCGTTGTGCCCGGCACCGGTTGCTTCGACGAGGGAGTCCCACACCGCATCGCCGCCGAGCAGCCCGCACAAGGTGTTGGTGCACACACCGATGTGGTGCTTGCCGACCTTCTCGCGCTTGTACATCGTGTAGAAGGTCGCCACAGCCGTGACCTCGGCTGGAGTGATGTCCAAGACCTCCGCACAGGCATTGATGCCATCGGTCGTGATCTCATCCTCCTCGCTTTGCGCGAGGTGCAACATCGGTAGCAGGGCGCTGCGCGCGCTCGGATAGCGAGCGGCGATCTCACGCATCTGCTCGCGCGTGGTGTCGCTGATCGGCATGTGTGCCCTTCCTGGCTTAGTTCGACGTCTCGTTAGCGGTCCACGCCACCCATGACCGGGTCGATGCTCGCGACGGCGGCGACGACGTCGGAGACCATGCTGCCCTCGGACATGGCGGCGGTGGCTTGCAGGTTGTTGAAGGACGGGTCCCGGAAGTGCACCCGGTACGGACGGGTTCCGCCGGCGCTGACTACGTGAGCCCCGAGTTCCCCGCGAGGTGATTCCACGGCCGAGTAGACCTGGCCCGGTGGGACCGTGAAGCCTTCGGTGACCAACTTGAAGTGGTGGATCAGCGCTTCCATCGACTGGGACATGATGTGCTTGATGTGCTCGGTGGAGTTGCCCTGACCATCAGCACCGATCGCAAGTTGCGCCGGCCAAGCGATCTTCTTGTCCTCGACCATCACCGGCCCGGGCTGCAACCGATCCAGGCACTGTTCGACGATCTTCAGCGACTCTTGCATCTCGGCGATACGGATCAGGAACCGGCCGTAGGCATCGCAGGTGGTCTGGGTTGGGACGTCGAACTCGTAGGTCTCATACCCGCAGTACGGCTGGGACTTGCGCAGATCGTGCGGCAGCCCAGTAGAGCGCAGGACCGGCCCGGTGATGCCCAGGGCCATGCACCCTTGCAGGTCCAAGTAGCCGACATCGACGGTGCGACCCATCCAGATCGCGTTGTCCACGAGCATGTCGGTGGTGTCCTTCATCCGCTTCTTCAGCAGCGGCAAGGTGTCGCGGATGGTCTGCACCGCATCGGGTGGCAGATCCTGTGCCACGCCCCCAGGGCGGAAGTACGCGCTGTTCATCCGCAAGCCGGTGACCATCTCGAACAGATCGAGAACCAACTCGCGCTCGCGGAAACCGAAGGTCATCGCCGTGAGAGCGCCAAGTTCCATGCCGCCGGTTGCGAGGGCAACGAGATGCGAGGAGACGCGGTTGAGTTCCATCATCATCACTCGGATGACATTGGCGCGCTCGGGGATCTGCTCCTCGATGCCGAGAAGCTTCTCAACGCCCAGCACGTACGCGGCCTCGTTGAAGAATGGGCTCAGGTAGTCCATGCGCGTTACGAAGGTGACACCCTGCGTCCAGTTGCGGAACTCGAGGTTCTTCTCGATACCGGTATGCAGATAGCCGATGCCGCAACGCACTTCGGTCACGGACTCACCATCGAGCTCCAGGATCAAGCGGAGCACGCCGTGCGTGGATGGATGCTGTGGCCCCATGTTGACGATGAGGCGTTCCTTCTCGCCTTCGGGTGCCACCTCGATGGTGTCCCAGTCCCCACCCGAGAGGTTGTAGATGGTGCCTTCGGTGGTTTCGTAACTTCCGGCGTAGATATCTTCGCCGGGAGTCGCTGCGGTGGTGTAGGTGACGTCGGCCATCAGTTATACGCCCTCCGATTGTCCGGAGCAGGGATCGTTGCGCCCTTGTATTCCACGGGGATGCCGCCGAGCGGGTAGTCCTTGCGTTGCGGGTGACCGACCCAGTCGTCGGGCATCTCGATGCGGGTAAGTCCAGGGTGGCCGTCGAAGACAATGCCGAAGAAGTCCCAGGTCTCGCGCTCGTGCCAATCGTTCGACGGGTAGATCGACACGATCGAGGGGATGTGTGGATCGCTATCCGGTGCACTCACCTCGACCCGGATGCGACGGTTGTGGGTAACGGAAAGGAATGGGTAGCACGCGTGCAGTTCGCGGTCGATGTCATCGGGGTAGTGCACCCCGTTGACACCCATGCACATCTCGAAACGCAGCGCCGGTTCATCGCGCAACATCGAAGCGAACTCCAGCAAGTGCTCGCGGCGCACGTGGAAGGTGATCTCGCCACGATCGACGACGATCTTCTCCACGGCCGATTCGACGGGCAGATTCCGATCGCGCATCGATAACTCGATTTCGTCGGCGATCTCGTCGAATCCATCGCCGAAGGGCCTCGGGGTGGCACCGGGCATGACGATCGGGGATACCAAGCCACCGAAACCGCTGGTGTCGCCCGAACCCTCGACGCCGAAGGCGCCACGACGCACACCGACGATGTCGAGTTCCTCGACGCCGTCCGGAACGACGGGAACCGCCGGCGCTGCTGGCGTGATGTCCCCACTCACCGCAAGAGCCCCTTCATCTCCAACGTGCTGGGAGCGGCGAGTGCGAGTTGTTCGTTCTCCATGACCTCGCGCTGCGCGTTCACGCCTAGCTTCATGTCCTGGATGTCGTCGTGGATCTTCAAGATCGCGTCGATCAGCATCTCCGGGCGCGGCGGGCAGCCGGGCAGGTACATGTCGACAGGCACCACGTGGTCGACACCTTGCACGATGGCGTAGTTGTTGAACATGCCGCCGCTGGAGGCACACACGCCCATGGCCAGCACCCACTTGGGATTGGGCATTTGGTCGTAGATCTGGCGCAAGACCGGGGCCATCTTCTGGCTGACGCGACCGGCCACGATCATCAAGTCCGCTTGCCGCGGCGAAGCGCGGAAGACCTCCATGCCGAATCGGGCGATGTCATAGCGCGGGCCGCCGGTGGCCATCATCTCGATGGCGCAGCAGGCCAAACCGAACGTGGCCGGCCACAGCGAGCCCTTGCGGGCGTACCCCGCGACCTTCTCGACACTGGTGAGCAGTACTCCCGACGGGAGTTTTTCTTCCAAACCCATGTCAGTCCCACTCCAATCCACCACGACGCCACTCGTAGACGTACGGAACGGCCAGGTTCAACAAGAACAACATCATCGCAACTAGTCCGAACGCTCCGAGCTGATCGAACGCCACCGCCCACGGGTACAAGAACACGAGTTCGATGTCGAAGATGATGAACATCATCGCGGTGAGGTAGTACTTCACCGGGAAACGGCCGCCGCCGATCGGCTGCGGCGTGGGTTCGATGCCGCATTCGTAGGCGTCGTACTTCGCCCGGTTGTAGCGCTTGGGGCCGGTGAAGCTAGCGATCACGACCGAGAAAGCGGCGAACCCGAAGGCGAGTGCGCCTAGGACGAAGATCGGCGTGTAGACGTTCACGGCGCCGCGGACTCCTCGAGTGGTCGGTGCAGGTGTGATCGGTGTCTTGCTGCGTGTCGATCGCTTCGCGCCCGAGCGCTGCTTGCGCACTCGTGAAACAGTTCACGATCCCCCGAAGCATAGTGGCCGCAGGGACCTGCGGTGAACCCCCATCGGGCGGAAGTGAGCACGGTCACGGACGCACCCCGCGATGCAGCGCGACGATGCCCCCGGTCAGGTTCCGCCAGCCCACCTGTTCCCATCCGGCCACCTGGAGATCCTTGGCGAGCGTCGGTTGATCTGGCCACGCGCGAATCGATTCGGCGAGGTAGACGTAGGCGTCGGGGTTGGAGGACGTCTTGCGGGCAACCGCCGGCAACGCCCCCATCAGGTAGGTGCCGTAGACCTCCCGGAACGGACCCCAGGTCGGGTGGGAGAACTCGCAGACGACGATGCGCCCGCCTGGACGGGTCACCCGAAGCATTTCCGCCAAACCGGCCTGTCGGTCGGCCATGTTGCGCAGCCCGAAGGAGATCGTCACGGCATCGAAGGCGGAGTCGGCAAACGGCAAGGCCAGTCCATCGCCGGCCACGAAGGACATCCGCGGGTTGCGCTGCCGGCCGACGGCCAGCATCCCCTGGGAGAAATCGCAGGCAACGACGAACGCCCCGGCCGCCGCGATCGGTTCGCTGGAGGTTCCGGTTCCAGCCGCGAGGTCCAGCACTCGGTCGCCGGGCAACGCACCGACGGCTTTGGCCACCTGGGTCCGCCACCTGCGGGTCTGACCAAGGGCGAGGACGTCGTTGGTGCGGTCGTATCGCGCGGCGACGTCGTCGAACATCGCCGCGACGTCCTGTGGGGTCTTGTCCAATCCCGCTCGCGACATGCGCGCATAGTCGCAGAGGACAAGCATCACCGCTCGCCCTACCCTGATCGGGTGCACCGAACCCAGCCAGAGACGACGGCACCGAAACTGATCGCGACGACTTCGCCCATCGCCGATGTGGACGATCTGCTCGCCGCGCTTCCACGCATCGGTGGCCTGTGCTGGGTGCGGCGCGGTGAAGGCCTTGTCGGCTGGGGAATCGCAGCGAAACTCCAGGTGCGCGGAGTGGAGCGTTTCTCGCGGGCGCAGCGGTGGTGGACCGAGTTGTGCGATCGATTGACGATCGAGGATTCGGTCTCGGTCCCGGGCACCGGACCCATCGCCTTCGCTTCCTTCGCCTTCGACCCCGACGACGCCTCCGAATTGATCGTGCCCAAGGTGCTGATCGGTCAGCGCTCCGGGCAAACCTGGGTGACCACCATCCACACCGAGGGCAAGGAACCGCCCGATACGACGTGGAGCGCGGATGTGGTCGGCGAACCGACGGCGGTCGCCTGGAAGGACGGTGCGCTCAGCGCACCTGAGTGGGAGAAGGCCGTGGCGCGGGCCGTCGAACGGATCGCCGGCGGCGAGTTGGACAAGGTCGTCCTCGCCCGCGATGTGATCGCCACGATCGAAGGCGACATCGACCCGCGGCTGATGCTGCGGCGACTCGCGGATGACTACCCGACCTGTTGGACCTTCCAGGTGGCAGGACTGCTCGGTGCGACACCGGAGTTGTTGGTTCGACGCACCGGCGACCTCGTCACCAGCCGAGTACTGGCCGGGACCGTCCGCCGGCGCGGTGATTCCCAACAGGACGAAGGCCTCGCGCAAGCGCTACTGGCCAGCGATAAGGACCTCGCCGAGCACGCCTACGCGGTCAAGTCGGTAGCGAAGGCACTCGCCACTCACTGCACCGACTTGGACATCCCGGAAAAGCCCACGGTGCTGGAACTAGCCAACGTTCAACACTTGGCAACCGATGTGACCGGTCGGTTGGCCGACGATGCCTCGATCCTCGCCTTGGCCGCATCACTGCACCCCACCGCCGCGGTCTGTGGAACCCCGACCGAGCGCGCACTCGCCATGATCGCCGACCTCGAGGAGATGTCCCGCGGTCGATACGCCGGACCGGTCGGCTGGTTCGACGCCCGAGGAGACGGCGAGTTCGGGATCGCGCTGCGGTGCGCCGAGCTCGATGTCGAAGCAGGAACGGTTCGCGCATTCGCCGGTTGCGGGATCGTCGCCGGATCGGATCCCGAGCGCGAACTGGCCGAGTCCCGCGCCAAACTCGTTCCCATCCGGACGGCGCTCGACAACTAGCTCG
>CAZWIW010000002.1:55741-70238 GCA_964634545.1 uncultured Rubrivirga sp. | reverse complement strand
CTCGAGCAAATGGGCGAGGAGTAGTCGCCCGATGCCGCGCCCATGCCAGGCATCGTCGACCAGCAACGCCACCTCGGCCAGCGAGGTGTCCTGCGGATCGAGCGGGAAGATATTGCCGATCGCCACCACCTCGTCCTCGCCGTGCTCATCGACCCCACTCGTGACGACCAGAGTCGAACCCCGATGGCCTCCGGAAATGCGACGCAGGTTTTCCTCCCGCCAGGTGTTCTTGGGCGTGAAGTAGCGCTGGAACAAGCTCGCAGCCGAGCATCGGGCGTGCAGTGCCTCCACACCCGCGGTGTCCTCCGGTCGCGCGAGCCGGGTCACCACTTCCATGCCGTCGGCTAGGAGGTCGCGCCAACCGAAGCCCGGCGTTCCGCGGGCGACGGTCACGGCGTCGAGCAGTTCCAGGAGAGCCGAGGCGCGTTCGTACTCTCCGGCGGTGAACGGCGCGGATTCCCTTCGGACGATCACATGCCGGTCGACACTCCACTGCAACCGCGCGGCAGTAGGCGAGGAATCTTCTCCGACCGATGCCTCCACGACCTCCCAGGAGTCGGCGAGCAATAAGTCAGCGGCCGCCTGCGGGGCGTAGTCCGGGTTGGCCAGTAGGCGCGTGCTCAGCTCCAACACCCGAGCGGCAACGTCGTCGGTATCCACCCCTTCACCGCGCCCGACCACCACATCGGTGCCCACTGAAGACAACGCATCGATCAGCATCGACCGGGTGGTGTCGGTAGCCGAGCGCACGATCACGTCGACCGATTGCCGGCGGGAGTCGCGTCCTGCCGATGCGGTGGACAAGCTCACCAAGGACACATCGAGTAGTGAAAGCACCCGGGTCAAATGCGCGATCGCGGAAGGGCCCACCGCGATGGACAACCGCACCCGCCACACGCGCTCCCGAGGGCGCTCGGCAAGTTCGGGATCGGCGGCCGAAATCGACTCGAGTAGGCGGGCCGCCAAAGCCGTCCACGCACGAACGTCATGGGCCGCGGGAACCAACGGCGCGAGGATGGCTAGTCCGACTCCGACTGCGAGCACGTGCAGGACGGCAGCTTCGGTATCGACGGTGTCGTCCAACTCACCGGTCATCCGCAGCTGACGCAGCACTTCCCGCGCGGTCTTCCACCGGCGCTCGAGCCGCACGCCGACCAAACCACGCAGCGCTTCATCGTGCGGCGCCGCCACCATTGCTTCGAGTTCCCGGGCATCCCATGCGCGGGTCGGGTCACCCAAGATGTCATGCGCGGCACTGAGCAAGGTCTCCATGGCCGGAGTTCTCGGATCCGAAGCTTGCCGTCGCATCGTCTCGGCAACCGGGGTTTCGGGTAATCGTTCGAGAACCTCGCGCAGCAGGTCGATTCGGTGATCGCCCACCGCGTTCACCGAACGCAGCGAGACCTCCGCGGCACGCGCGATGTCGTGGCGGCTGGTGTTGACGACCCCGTACTCGGCGAACAGTTCAGCAGCGGCAGCGATGATGCGTTCGCGTCTGTCCGCATCCATCGCGCTACGCGCTTCCTACAGCCTGACGCACCGCGTCACGAATCTCCCCGAGCACTTGCGCCTCGCGGGCACGATCACACGTCCGCACGACGATCACGTGAACGCCATTACCCACTGCGGCCTCGAGGTTCTCCCGCAAGGCATCGAGATCGGTTGCGCGGTGTACCTGAACTCCGTAGGCCGAGGCCAGGTGATCCACGTCGATACCCAACGGCACCCCGAACACGCGCTCGAAATGCGATGAGTACTCGGCTGCTCCCTGCTCGAGGGTGGAGAAGATGCCGCCGCCGTCGTTGTCGGCGACCACGATCACCAAGTCCGGACGTCCTTCACTCGCCGGTACGGCAAGAGCGTTGGAGTCGTACCAAAAGGCTTCGTCACCCACCAGTGCGATCGCCGGTCCGCCGCCGGCGCCTTGGGCGCCGATCGCCACACCCCATGCCGTGCTCACACACCCGTCGATACCGGATGCTCCGCGGTTACCGACCACGCTCACGCCAGCCAGCGAACGCCCGGCGAAACTACCCACGTGTCGGACCACCGACGATGCACCGAGGAACAGTTGCCCGTCGGCCGGCGCGACATCGGCGACAACGCGCGCCACGTGCATCCCCGTCGGCTCGCTTTCCGCTGTCTCGCCATGCGGATAGGAACCCAGCACCGTCTCGACCGCTGCGGCAGCGAGCAGATCCGCTCGCTCCCATGCGTCCCACCACAGCGGATCGCTGGTCGCTTCGGTGGGTGGCAGGGGGACCGCCGCCAGCACGAGATCGGCGCTTCGTGTCGGATCGCTCCACTGCGCTGAGGAATCGACAGCAATGTGCATCGCAGCCGAAGAAACCAATTGCAGCACCGATCGGTACAGGCCCACGCGTCCAACGGTCACGACGAGATCGGGAGTGTGCGCGTTCCTGAAGGCTTCGTCGTCGCACACGAGTGGGCCGTGCGCGAGTCCGGTCTCCGCCGCGCTTGCTCGACCCGACGGCTCGGAGATCACTGGCCAGCCGAGGGAATCGGCGAGTTCGTCGATGAGGTCCACCGCATCGTCATCGTCATGGTCTCCGACCACGATCACGCCGCGACCGGGCACGCTGGGTTGCTCGTCGAGCAAGGACAGAGCTTCGTCCAACGGGATGCTCATGCCAGCGACCAGCCGGGCATCGGCAGTCCACGGCTTCTCATCGGCTCGACCTCGCAACTCTTGCGGCAGCGGTTGCAGGAGTTGCTCACCAACAAGTGGTGTATCGAACGGAACGTTCACGTGCACCGGGCCCGGAGTGATGGAGTCCGTGGCCACCGCCACGCATCGGGCAACGGTCGACCGCCAGTACCGGTTCGCCGCGCTATCAGCATCAGCGACTCCCATATCGACGTCCATCCGCGTGAACATCGAGAAGACACCGACTTGATCGATCGTTTGATTCGCCCCGACCCCACGAAGTCGCGGAGGACGATCGGCGGTGACCGCCAGCAACGGAACGCTCGACTCGTGGGCTTCGACGATCGCCGGCAGCAGGTTGGTGGTGGCCGTTCCCGATGTCGTGATGACCGCAGCTGGCACCCCCGTCGCCTTACCGATACCCAACGCGAGGAATCCAGCAACCCGCTCATCCACGCGTACGTGCACCCGCACTTCGCCGCGTTCTTCCGCGGCCGCGGCCGCCAGCGCGAGCGGAGCCGAACGCGAACCAGCGCCGAGCACGATGTCCGAAACGCCGCAGCGGATCAGTTCATCGATCATCACCAGGCCCTGGGCGATTGAGGGTTCCACGTCCTCAGCCTTCCACTTCACGATCGGCGGCCTGCGCGATGGTGGCGTAGGCACTGGCCAACCGCTTCCGCCACCACGCGGCTCGATCCGGATCGATGGCATCGCTTGCCCGCACGAGCGCTTGCAGATCCGGTGCGACGCGTTGCACCGGAAGCCGACCATCCCGGGGCCGCAGCGGTGGATCGGTCAGGTCGCTGGCCAGCAGTGCTCCGGTTCCCAGGCCACTGGCTAGCGGCAAGTCCTCCAGCGCGGCAGCCGCGGCGATGGACGTAGCCAGACCGACGCCGGTGTCCAGCGAACCGCTGATCACAACCGGGACCCCAATGCTCTCGGCAACGCGCAACGTGGCGGCCGCGCCACCCAGGGTCATCGGTTTGCATACGGCGTAATCCGCGACTCCATCGAGGGTCACGCCCTCGGGCGCATCGGCAAGCCTGATCCCCTCGTCCACCGCGACGGCGACATCGATCTGCGCACGCACCCGGGCAACGTCGTCCAGATCCGCACACGGTTGCTCGACGAACTCGATGCCATAGGCGACCAACCGCCGCATCGACGCCAGCGCCTGATCGAGCGACCAGGCGGCATTGGCATCGAGCCGAATACCGGTATCGATGCCCGCGCTATCTAGCGCATCCCGGATCGCCACCACTCGCGCCTCGTCTTCGGCGAGCCCGGATCCCACCTTGACCTTGATAGTCCGACACCCGAACTCCCAGATCGCCTCACGCGCCAGGGCACCGGCTTGCCGGGAGTCGACCGCCGGGACGATCGCGTTGACCTCGATGGACTCCCGACGCGGCATCGGCCAGTGCCCCCACGCAGCTTCGAGAGCCGCCTCGAGCCACCGGCCCGCGCGGGAGTCGTCGTAGTCATCGAACGGGGCGAATTCGCCCCAACCAGATGGCCCCTTCAATAACAGGCCATCGCGCACCGAAAGCCCACGAAACGGCACCCGCAGATCGACAGCGAACGGAACCGCCGCTGCGAGCACTTCCTCCAGATCAGGGGGCCAGATCACGGACGTCGAGGGAACTGCCCGAAGTCCGGTTCCCGCTTGTCCTTGTAGGCATCGCGGCCCTCTTGCGCTTCTTGCGTCATGTAGAACAACAAGGTCGCATCTCCAGCGAGCTGCTGGACTCCAGCCAGACCGTCGTCGGCGGCGTTGTGCGATGCCTTGAGCATCCGTAGCGCGAGTGGGGAGAGAGCGAGCATCTCCTTGGACCAACGCACGGTCTCGATTTCCAGATCCTCGATGGGAACGACCGCGTTCGCCAAACCCCAGTCGAATGCCTGCTCCGCGCCGTACTGCCGGCAGGTGTACCAAACCTCCCGGGACCGCTTCTGCCCGATGGTGCGCGCAAGTAGTCCGGATCCGTAGCCACCGTCGAATGAACCGACCTTGGGCCCGGTTTGCCCGAAGCGCGCGTTATCGGCCGCGATCGTCAGATCGCAGACCACGTGCAGAACGTGGCCACCGCCGATGGCGTAGCCGGCCACCATCGCGATCACCGGCTTGGGTGTCCGACGAATCTGAATCTGCAGATCGAGCACGTTTAGCCGGCCGATTCCCTTTCCTGCGACATCGTCATCGCCGATGTAACCGTCGTCGCCGCGGATCACCTGGTCACCGCCCGAGCAGAAGGCGAGGTCGCCTTGGCCGGTCAGGATGATCACCCCGATGCGATCGTCGTCGCGCGCTCGGTTCATCGCATCGGACAACTCGAACAGAGTCTGCGGACGAAAAGCGTTGCGCTTTTGCGGACGGTTGATCGTGATCTTCGCGATGCCGGCGTCCTCGCCCGTGGAAATCTCGTAACGGATATCCCGGTATTCACCGATGGACTCCCAGTCGCAACCGGGGCGCATAGAACTGTGAGCGGGATCTTGCCAAACCGGCGAATCCTCCGGGGCGACCGGCGGCAACTGATACATCGTGCGGGTATCCATGGCCGGAACGCTACCCGCAGCCCTTACGCTCGGCTCGATGTCGACGAGTGGTTCGCCCCGCACCCCGAGGCTGCTCGAGGTACCACCCGGCCCGGGGGCGCTCGACGTGCTCTGGCAACCCCTTGCGGATGCACTCGCCGGTGGCCGGCCCCTTGCACCGATCCCCGCGGTATCGCCGGCCACGCCGCAACCGGTGGTCGATGCCCTGATCGCCGCGGCTCGACCCGAGGAACCGCTGGCGCCGGACACCGCGCTGGTGGTCGCGACCTCCGGCTCGACCGGTAACCCACGCGGCGTGGAATTGTCCGCCGCCGCCGTGAGCGCGCTCACCGACCAGGTGAACTCCCGCGCCGGTGGGGATCCCGCGTGGGTGCTGGCCATCCCGGCCACCTCCATCGGCGGCTTGAACGTGCTGATCCGTGCGCAGGCGACCGGCACACCTGCCATCGCCCTCGACAGCCTCGCCGGGGCTCGGCCGTTCACCGACGAGGTGTTCGCCAAGGGGGTCGATGCGGCTGGCGCCACCGGTCGCCCGATCGCCGTCTCCTTGGTTCCCGCGCAGTTGCCGCGGCTGCTGGCCAGCGAACTCGGCCGCAGCGCCTTGCGCCAGTGCACGCTGGTCTTGGTGGGTGGAGCGGCGCTCGCACCGCAAGCCGCTCGCGATTGCGCAGCCGCCGAAGTTTCGGTCACCACCACGTACGGGATGACCGAGACAAGCGGCGGTTGCATCCTCGACGGTTACCCCCTGGACGGGGTGCATGTGCGTATCGGCGATGAACACGGTGCCGACGACCGCCTCTACCTCAGCGGACCGATGTTGGCCACGCGCTACCGCGACGACGCCGCAGATTCGATAGTCGACGGCTGGCTGCGCACCAACGATCGTGGTCGATGGAGCGGCGGGCGACTGCAGATCCTCGGCAGGCTGGACGACGTCGTGACCGTGCGCGGAGTGAACGTGGATGTCGTGGCGATCGAGGATCGCCTCCGCGATCACCCGCGAATCCAAGACGCCATCGTGCTCGTCGTCCCCGACCCAGAATCCGACCACCGATTACACGCAGCTTTCCTGGCCGACGACGACGTGGCCGAATCCGACCTTCGGGCATGGGTGGGCGATCACCTCGGCAAGGAGGCGATTCCCAAACGCCTGAAACGCGTGGAGTCCTTTTCATCGACGGCAACCGGCAAGATCGACCGGCGCGCCACCGCCCGCGCTCTCGGCTTCGATGATCGAGCAACGCAAGGCCCGGGTGGAGATCTGCTGTGAGCACCGCCCCACCGTCGGTGTGGTTCGCGGGTGCGCGTCCGCGCACGCTGCCCGCAGCTATCGCACCGGTTGCCATCGGTACCGCACTGGCCGGCACTTCGTGGATACCCGGGCGCGCGGCGCTCGCGCTCGTCGTTGCCGTTGCACTGCAGGTGGGTGTCAACTACGCAAACGACTACAGCGACGGCATCAAGGGCACCGATCACTCGCGGGTGGGGCCGGTCCGGCTCGTCGGCCAAGGGTTGGCCCGTCCCCGGGCCGTACGCACCGCCGCATTCCTGTCCTTCGCCGTGGCCGCGCTCGCCGGGCTGGTCCTGGTTGCACTGACCGGCCACTGGTGGTTGTTGGCGGTAGGTGCGTCGGCCATCGCGGCCGCCTGGTTCTACACCGGAGGTCCCCGCCCCTACGGATACGCCGGACTAGGTGAGGTCTTCGTTCTCGTCTACTTCGGCTTCGTGCCGGTGCTTGGAACGCTGTACGTGCAGACCGATTCCATCGACATCGCTGCGGTTGCCGCCGCAGCGGGGGTCGGATCACTGATAACCGCGATCTTGGTCGTCAACAATCTGCGCGACATCCCTTCGGACACCGAAGCCGGAAAGAACACGTTGGCTGTTCGCATCGGTGATCGGGCTACGCGGCGCTTGTTCGTCGCCTTGATCGCTATCGGGTTCCTCGTGGTGCCCTTCATCGCGGCATCCACAACCGGTTGGGCGCTAGTCGCCTTGGCGGGTATCGGCTGGGCCGTCGCCCCGATCCGCGTGGTTGTCGGCGGAGCCATCGGGGTGGGCCTGGTCCCCGCGCTGTCCGCTACCGGTGTCTTGGTCGCCGCCTATGCCTTCTGGCTGTCCCTCGGCTTGGTCCTCGGGCTCATCCTCGGTTCGTGAGGCCTCGTCGATCCGCTGGTTGATGCGTCGAAAGAAGCCACCGACCACATCGCCCATGGCCGTTCGCTGCCGGTTCAGCAGGAAAATGCTGACGACCCCGGAAACCACGATCGCTAGGGCGACCGCCCACAATCCCCGAAGCGGGGTAACCAGCTGCAGTAACCACCACACGGCTAGGAACAGGCCGAGCCGCATCGCCGTGTAGACCACGACCGGACTCACACCCCTACGCCCTCGATCCGCACTCACCCCACCACCGTACGCGCAGGGCGAACCCCGCTAGAAACGCTGATCGGGCGAACCGTGGTTACCATGGTGCGACCATGCTCCGCGTTGTCCTCGGCCTACTCGCTGTAGCGCTCTACATCTACTTCATCATCGATGTTGCGCGCACACCGAAAGCCCAAGCCCGAACGCTGCCGAAATGGTTGTGGCTAGTCCTCGTGATCGTGCTGCCACTCCTCGGCGGCGTGATCTGGCTTGTCCTGGGAAAGACCTGGCCCGAGGGTGGGGGCTTTCGGCGTAAGCGCGGTCCGATCGCACCCGATGACGATCCCCGCTTCCTCCGGCAACTCGACGACGACGTTTGGAGCAAGAAGATGCGCCGCAAGCGCGGTGAAGCGAACTGAGGTCCTGACCTACAACCCCGCGTAGGAATGCAGGCTGTTGACGAAGATGTTGACGCCGAAATAGTTGATCAAGAACGTGACCAAGCCCAAGATCGCGATCCACGAAGCCTTATCGCCACGCCAGCCGGCGGTGGATCGCGCATGGAGGTAAGCGGCGTACACCACCCACGTGATGAATGCCCACGTCTCCTTGGGATCCCAACCCCAGTACCGACCCCAAGCGTTCTCCGCCCAGATAGCGCCGGCGATGACCGAAAAGGTCCATACCGGGAAAGCGAACGCGATGATGCGACTGGTGAACGTCTGCAACCGCTCAGCGCTCGGCATCGATGTCATCGCACCGCCCCACGCGCGACCTGAGGCTTCGCGGCGTGACTGAACAAGGGACAGTCCTGCTGAGGACGCCGCAACGGTGAACGCGCCCGCGCAGATGATGGCGGCCGAAACATGAATGACCAACCAGTAGGACTTCAACGCCGGAACCAACTGCGCGGCTTCGGTGTACAGGACGGTGACGGACAGCCCGAGGGTCAGCAGCGCGGGAATGACGACGAACAAGCCGAGCCAACGCAGGTCGCGGCGAAGCGACATCGCCAAGAAGACCACGAGCACGCCCCAGGCGGAGCTGATGGAGAACTCGTACATGTTGCCCCAGGGGACCCGCCCGGCCCATAGCCCGCGTAGGACGAGGGCGACGGTCAACAGCCCGGTCGAAAGCCACGTGAGGGACATACCGATGTTGGCGAGCCGGCGGCCGGCATCGACGATCGGGGAACGGTCTGCTCGATCGAGGACTGCGACCGGGCTCGAACTCGAACCGGTGCCAGCGGCGGCCGCCTGCGCTGCCACCTTCGCGGTGCTCGGGCGACGCCCGCTTGCGAAGGACGCGGCGAAGAAAACCATCGCGATGGTGAGAGTGAGCATCGTGGCGTAGATGAACGCGTTGCTCGCCTCCGCCAGAGCCATTCCGCCGGTGCCGGTGGTCATGGTTGATCCCTTCGATCATCCTCGTTGAACGAACTGCGAACCTGAGCGACATCCTCGGCGACATCGCCCGCTTCGCTCTTGGCCAAGCCTGCTACCTGAACGAGACTACTTCCGCCTGCCGCAGGCTGCGCTTTCACCCACAACCGACGACGACGAGTGAACAACGAGACCGTCAAGCCGACCATCGCCAGGATCGAGGCGGCCAGCGCGGCTTCCTTACCTGGATCGAAGGCGATCTGGAACGACGCCCAGCGCTGCCAGCCGGTGAACTCGATCTCACCGCTTGCGAACTCCCAGGTTTGGCCGGGGATGAGCGCCCGCAACCCGATCTGCTCCATCTGCTCGGTCTCCAGCGAGTAGATGCTCTGCGGCACCCCGGAATCCAGCCCAAGGTCGCCTTCCCAGGCGGAAAGGAACACCGACGGATCATCGGCATCGGGGAATACCGAGTGCGGCCCGCGGATGTCGTCGATCGCAGAGGTCGGCAGGAAGATGCCCTGGAAGCCGAGTTGGGGTGAGGAGTCGGGCACCTTGATCACCCCGGTCGAGGTGAAGTTACCGTCCTGCGGCAAGAACACGATGTCGTCGTCGAGGACCACCGCGCCGGTCGAATCGCGAACAACGAACGACGGCGCGTACCCGTGCCCCACCAAGAAGACCTTGGCGCCGGCGATCGAGATCGGGAAGTTGACCTCGATCGACTCCCGCTCTATCGGCCCCGCGGGCTCGCGCTGCAGATCGACGGTGGCTTCGAACAATCGGGGTGATCCACGTTGGGCCTCGCTGCGTTCGAACTCGACCGCGAAGTCATCGAGGGTGAAAGCGAAAGGCGGAATGGTGTCCGCCGTTGCTAGCCGCCCTCCTCCCCAGGCGTCGTACTGAGTGAGCGTGTTGGAGAAGCCACTACCTTCCTTCACGATCACATTGCCCCGCCATCCGAAAAGTCCACCGACAGCCACCGCGATCAGCACCAGAACCAAGGCGAGGTGGAAGACCAGATTGCCCGTCTCGCGTAAGTAGCCCTTTTCCGCGGAAAGCCACACTGCGTCTTCGGTGGAACCGGTTCGCACTCGCCAGCGTTCGCGGCGCAACCGTTCGGCTTGCTCATCGATCAACTCGACAGGAGGAACGGAAACCTGCTGCTCGGTGAACTCCGACATCCGGTTCAGGTACCGGGGGGCAGCGGGCGGCTGGCTACGCAGCGCCTTCCAATGCACGCCCACCCGCGGTAGAACACAGCCGATCAACGAGATGAACAGCAGCAGGTAGACAGCTGCGAACCACGGTGCGCCGTAGACATCGAAGAAGCCGAGGGAATCCATGATCGGCCCGAGGGTGGGTTGTTCGGCGATCCACTCATCGACCAGCAGCGGGTTGTTCCCCCGCTGCGGCAGGATCGAGCCGGGGATGCTCGCGACCGCGAGCGCGAACAGCAAGATCAGCGCGGTGCGCATGCTGGTGAGTTGCCGCCAGGCCCACCGCAAGAACCCCCCTGTTCCCATCGGGGGTACGGGCGCCTCGGTACGGACCGACGGCGGGCTGGGCGGGGCGGTCATGGCCTTCTTAGTCTGCGATATGAACGTCGATCGCGCTTCACAGGGCTGTCTCGAATCCCGGGATCGTCACCCGCAGCCAGATGGTGAACTGCAGCCACAGTCCGCTCACCAGCAGGATGCCCACGAGCACGAGCATTCCTCCGCCGATGCGCATGATGAGGGCGTAGTGGCGCCGAATGAAGGCGGTTGCCGGGGCGATGCGGTCGATCAGCAGCCCGAACGCGATGAACGGAATGCCTAGGCCCAAGCAGTAGGCGAAGGACAAGATCGCGCCGCGCGTGGCGCTGGCTTCGGCGAGTGCGAGGGATTGGACCGCGGTGAGCGTGGGCCCGATGCACGGGGTCCAGCCCAGGCCGAACAACAGTCCAAGCAGCGGCGCACCGGCCAGACCCCACGTGGGCGCCTTCAGCATCCGGTACTCGCGCTGGAACCACGGCAGCACCCCCATGAACGCCAAACCCATCACGATGACGAGTACGCCCATGACCCGCGTGATGATCCCCTCGTAGCGCAAGAGCACCGAACCGAGTCCGCCGAACAAGGCGCCGTAGGAGACGAAGACCACACTGAAGCCGAGGACGAACAACACGCTGCCCAGCAGCACTCGGGACTTGCGGGCGCCGGTAGCCAACTCCGCTCCGGTCAGCCCGGTCACATAGGAGACGTAGCCCGGGGCCAGTGGTAGGACGCATGGACTGACGAAGGCGACCAAACCCGCGGCGATCGCAATCGGAATCGCGATCAGCATCGAACCGCTGGTGATCAGCGTGCCGATGTCACCCACGAGTGTCGACCTGTTCGATCATCCCCCGCAACGTGCTGGCGCTCACTTTCCCCAGCGCACGCGCCGCAACCTGCCCCTCCCGGTCGATGACCAGCGTCGAGGGGATCGCCTGCGGCGGTAGCGAGTCGGCGAACAGCAACTGCAAGCGCCCATCGGTGTCTTCCACGCTGGGGAAAGTCAAACCCATGGTCTCGACGAACCCGCGTGCCGCCGTGGTCGAGTCGCGGGTGTTCAGTCCGATGAATTGCACACCTTGGGGTTCGACTTCCTCCCACACCTCCTGCAACTCCGGCGCCTCCGCCCGACACGGCGCGCACCAGGACGCCCAGACGTTCAGCACCACGATGTCGCCTCGGTAGTCCGCAAGCGTGAAGTCGGTGCCCTCGAGGGTCGCTCCGGTGAGCGCGGGGGCCGCTACCCGATCATCCGGGTCGATGATGACGATCGAGCCGTCACCGCCGACGAAACCCGAACCGTCTCCCGAGGCGGTTTCCGAAGGATCCGATCCGCACCCGGCGAGCAAGAACGCAACAAGCCCAAGCAGCACGAACGGCAGAAGGCGTCGCATGCTCAGGCGCCGGCCACCTTGCTGGCACCGGGCAGCAAGTCGCGGGCCGGCTCGCTGTAGGTGATCGCAACGAGATCGTCGTCGTCGAAGGTAAGCGAAGTGAGCGAGGCCAGGTTGCACTGACGCGAGCGCGGATCGTGCCAGAGCCGACGCCCCTCGGCGTCGAGTCGGGCGATCCAAATGGGCAACTGATGGCTGACCAAGACCGCCTCGCGCCCCTGGGCTAGATCGCGGGTGTTGAGGATGGCTTGTCGCATCCGCGAGGCAACGTCGTCGTAGGGCTCGCCCCAACTTGGCCGGAAGGGATTCCACAGATGACGCCAGGTCGCGGGTTGACGCAAGACACCATCACCCACGCTCACCCGTTGGCCCTCGAAGATGTTGTCCGCCTCGATGGCCAGCGGCTCGATTCCGATGTCGTGACCGTGCAACTGTGCGATCGGCTCGGCGGTTTGCTGCGCACGCTCCATCGGTGAGGAGATCACCGCGGCTATGTCGTGATCGGCGAGGGCATCGGCAGCCCGTTGGGCCATTTGCTCACCAAGGTCGGACAAGCGATACCCCGGCAAGCGCCCGTACAGCACCCCTTCGGGGTTGTAGACCTCGCCGTGCCTCAGCAGATGGACGACGCTTCGGGTTCCGCTCACGCCTGCGAGCCTAAGCAATGCACCTGAACGCGCATGACCTCAGTCCTCCTCGAACTCGCGCAGTGCTGGTCAGGACTCCTGCCGGCCAGGACTCCTGCCGGTCAGGACTTGCGCCGGCCGGCGGCCTTGCGCTTGCTCGGCCGCCACTCTTCGAGGCCTTCGCTGGCAGCTTGCTCGCGAAGGGAATCGCCCTTCTCGGCCAGCGCAGCCACCAGCCCCTGGGGAGTGCTGACCTCGGCCAGCACATCCACGCGCAGGCCGTGCTCTTCGGCCGTCTTCGCCGTGTTCGGTCCGATGCAGGCGATGATCGTCGATTGATGCGGCTTGCCGGCGATCCCGACGAGGTTGCGGACCGTGCTGCTAGAGGTGAACAGCACAGCGTCGAAGCCACCGGTCTTGATCGCCTCGCGCACCGGAGCCGGCGGCGGCGCTGCGCGTACGGTGCGGAAAGCGGTGATGTCCTCGACTTCCCAACCGAGTTCGGTGAGTCCGGCCACCAAGGTGTCCGTCGCGATGTCGGCGCGCGGCAGGAAGACCTTGTTGATCGGATCGAGCAGTGAATCAAACGGTGGCCATACCTCGAGCAGGCCGCTGGTGCTTTGATCCTCACCCGGCGTCAGATCCGGCCGGACACCGAATTCGATGAGGGCTTCCACGGTCCCGACTCCGCACGCCGCCACCTTCAAACCGGAGAAGGAACGGGCATCGAGGCCGTACTCCTGGAGCTTCTCGCGCACGGCCCGCACGGCATTCGCCGAGGTGAACCCGACCCACTCGTAGCGTCCCTCTACCAACCCACGCACCGCCCGCTCGACCTGCTGCGGTGTCCGTGGTGGCTCCACCGAGATGGTGGGCACCTCGCTGGGCACGGCACCGTGCCGGCGCAACATCGACACAAGTGCAGCTGTGTTGTCCTGGGTGCGCGGAATAAGTACGCGCCAACCGACGAGTGACTTGCGTTCGAACCAGTCCAGCCGCTCGCGCTGCTCGACAACTTCACCGATCACCACGAATCCGCCTTTGCGGGTGGCCGATGATTCGGCGGCCTCGGCCAGTGTCGTGACGTAGGTGTATTGATCGACAGTCGTGCCATCTCGAGTGACCGCCACCGGCGTATTACCCGCACGGCCGGCATCGAGCAGCGAACGCGCGATATGCACCAACCGGTTCGCCCCCGCAGGGAAGACGGCCGTGGTCCGCTGCGTGGTCAACTGCTCCCAGGCGACACCGGAATCTTGCGCGTCGAGGACGCGAACCTCGCGAGCCTTGCCGCCGAGAAGTCCGAAGCCGGCGTATGCCGGCACACCGGTGATTGCGCTAACCGCTGGCACGACCTCGACCTCGACCTTGGCCCGCCGCGCGGCACCGACCTCACCGAGCAACTCCGATCCCAGGGCAGGGTCTTGCGCCAACAGTCGCACGACGCTTCCGCCGGCCTTGGCCGCATCGATCGCCGGCTTGATCCGCTCACCCGCGTTGGTCACCGACTCCGGATCCACCGAAGTCACCAGTTGGGGATCGACGAATGCTTCGGCGACCGGAACCGCCTGCTTGTCGGCAACCACCAACGACGCTTCCGCGAGCAACCGGGCGCCACGGAAAGCGATCAACTCCGGCTCACCCGGTCCCGCCGCCACGAACGCGATCGTCGGAGTCTCGGGGACCTCCGGGCGGGCGGTGGGAGGCAACGCTGCACCCTCGGTCGGTTCGTTCATGTCCGGGCTCGCCGAGACCTTCTTCGCCGGTGAGCTCTTCTTCGCAGTGCTCTTCGTGGCACTCTTCGCGACACTTTTCGCGGCGGGCTTGCTCGCCGGTGCGCTCTTCTTCGTGGCACTCTTCGCGACACTTTTCGCGGCGGGCTTGCTCGCCGGTGCGCTCTTCTTCGCCGATGCCTTCTTCACTGGTTTTCCTGCCGCCTTCTTCGGTGCCTGAGTTGTCT
>CAZWIW010000002.1:31050-55641 GCA_964634545.1 uncultured Rubrivirga sp. | reverse complement strand
GCCGATGCCTTCTTCACTGGTTTTCCTGCCGCCTTCTTCGGTGCCTGAGTTGTCTTGTTCGTCTTCTTCGTGCTCGTCTTCTTGGCAGGGCTCATGCGTTCATCGCCTCCGCACTCTCGCTGACCGCGTCATGACAGCCGGCATCTAGCGGGGTGACCACCGAGCCGTTGGGTTGTCGTCGTCGTTGTTCATGGAAGGCCAACACCTGCAACTCGACCGCGAGATCCACCTTGCGCACCTCGACCGAGTCCGGGACGTTCAGCACGACGGGCGCGAAATTCACGATGCTGTGCACCCCAGCGGCAACGAACCGATCGGCAACATCCTGGGCGACTTCGGCTGGCGTGGTGATCACTCCGATGTGCGCATCGGTCTGCGCGACAACGTCGGGTAGCTCCTCGGGAGGCCGAACCGACAACTCACGGTCGGCCACTTGGACCCGGGTGCCCACGATGTCGGGGTGGGCATCGATGAGGCCGACAACTGTGAAGCCGCGCGTAGCGAAACCGCGGTAGGACACCAGGGCTCGGCCGAGGTTGCCCAGGCCGACAACGACGACGCCCCACGGGTTGGAGAGCCCAAGCTCGCGGGCGATCTGGTAAGTCAGGAAGGCGACGTCGTATCCGACGCCACGGGTGCCGTAAGAGCCGAGGTAGGACAGGTCCTTGCGAAGTTTCGCGCTCGTCACCCCGCAGGCGGCGGCGAGTTCTTCGCTGGAGACGGTCACCGTCGCGGCTTCGGCCATCGTCGCGAGCACCCGGTGGTAGACCGGCAGGCGCGCCACGGTTGCCTCGGGAATCCCCCGGCCGGGGGCACGTCTGGAGGCAGCGAAGGACTCAGCGAAGGAATCGGGAAGTGGCACCTAGGTCACCTGCTGGTTGGTCGTTACCGGCGCTGCATGCTCGGGCAAGCGCTGCCGATCGGGCGGCGTCACACTAGGGCTTCGTGCACGAATGCACAAAGTCAAACGGACACAGGCGTCCGATTATCGGCTCAGCGCCTGGGATAGTCGCTCCGGATCCACCCGGTAGAAGTCGTGCCGGGCGCCATCGACGAATATCACCGGGATGAACTCGGCGTACTCGTCCGCCAGCCGCGGATCGTCCTCGATGGAGACGACCTCGTAGGCCTCCCCGGTGCGCTCGCACACCTCGGCCACCACCCGCTCGGCCTCAGCGCACAGGTGACAACCCGATCGGCCGATGATCCGCACCCGAGGCATACCTTCATTGTTTCAGGCGATGCGCCGGTCGTCCGCGCGTACGCTTCCATCGTGACCGCACCCGATGTCCTGACTTCCTACCGGCGTGCCGGGCAGGCATCGGCTAGTGCTTCGGCGGCCCAGTTCGGTGAGCATCCCGCCTCGACCTCGGCCGCATTCTTCGATGTCGACAACACGATCATGCGCGGTTCGAGCCTGTTCCACCTCGCCGTCGGGTTGGCCAAGCGCAAGTACTTCAAGGCTCGTGAGATCAGCGGCTTCGCCCGCAAGCAACTGAAGTTCGTACTCAGTGGCTCAGAGGACATGGAGGACATGGCATCGGCCACCGAGGCAGCGTTGTCCTTCGTGCAGGACCGTCCGGTGAGCGAACTCGAAGCCCTCGCAGAGGACATCTTCGATTCCGAGATGGTGGACAAGTTGATTCCCGGGACACTCGCGCTGGCTCAAGGCCACCTCGACGCCGGCCAACAGGTGTGGTTGGTGACGGCCACGCCCCGCGAACTCGCAGCGGTGATCGCGCGCCGGCTCGGACTCACCGGCGCTCTTGGCACAGTTGCGCGCAGCAACGGCGGTGTCTACACCGGGAGCCTGGATGGCCCTCCGCTACACGGCTTGGCGAAAGCCGAGGCGGTTCGGGCCCTCGCCGAGGCCGAAGGGTTGGACTTGGCCGCCTGCAGTGCCTACTCCGATTCGGTAAACGACGTCCCGATGCTCTCGCTCGTCGGCAACCCGGTAGCGGTCAACCCCGATCCGGAGCTGCGTGCGCATGCCCGGCAGAACGACTGGCGGATCCGCGACTTCCGACGACGAGCGCGCATCAAGCCGTTCATCGCCCCCGTCGCATCCGGCGCTGCAGGAGTCGCGGTTGGTATGGCCGGGGGTTACGCGCTTTCCCGGCTCCAGCGCCGCTGAGGCAGATCAGCCGAATACGCCACCACGTTCGGCGAGTAGGTCATACAGCGTGCGCTGGATTCGCTCGCGCACCTGATCGGTGATCTCGAAGAGCACCGCCGGATCATCGGCGGCACCTTCCGGTAGGTGGTCGGTGGGAATCGGTTCATCGAAGTGGATGAACCACTTACTCGGCAATGGCACCAGACCCAAGGGTCCGAGCGCCGGGAACGTCGGCGTGATGGGGAAATACGGCAGTCCCAGCACCCGAGCGATCACCGACGCATCGGCGATCATCGGATAGATCTCCTCGGCTCCCACGATCGCCGTCGGAATGATCGGGGTCTTCGTGCGCACCGCCGCGGACACGAACCCGCCGCGACCGAACCGCTGCAGCCGATAGCGCTCGGCGAACGGCTTACCGATCCCCTTGAAACCTTCGGGCCACACCCCGACAACCTCACCTGAACTCAGCAACCGTTCGGCGTCCTCGTGACAGGCCAACGTATGGCCGGCGCGGCGCGCGAGATCACCGAGGAACGGGGTTTGGAACACCAAGTTCGCACCCAGCATCCGCAGATTGCGGTGAGCTGGGTGCTCGTCGTGCACCGCGATCTGCGTCATCACCGAATCGAAAGCGATCGTCCCCGAATGGTTGGCCACGACGAGCGCGCCGCTATCGGAGGGGATCGACTCGATCCCGCTGACCTGCACCCGGAACCAATGCCGGTAGAGCGGTCGCACGAGTTGCATGAGGACTCGATCGGTGAACTGCGGATCGAAGCCGAAGTCATCCACCGCGTACTCGCCGGCCAGTCGAGCCTTGAGTACGTCCCAGGTGTCGGTGGACTCCTCCGTGAGCGACACCGGTGTGGAGTGTCCGGAGGGCACCGGGCCGGTCGCTCCCACCAGCCGGGCGGCCCGTGAGGGCCGCATTCGATCATCAGCCATGGCGCACCGCCTGAGCGAATGCCTCAACGGCCTGCCGCGTGGAGTAGACCCCGGTGAATCCGAGTTCCGCCTCGACCGCACTTGTGTCGAGTACCCGACCACTTCGCAAGTAGCGGATCTGATCTGAGGAGAAGTCCGCCCAAGACCCCCGCGAGAGTGACCGCCCGAATACCGGCAGCAAACCGGGCGGCAGCGGCACGGCCGGTCGACCGAGCATCTGCAGCACTTGGGACAAAACGATGGTGCCGCGCCCAGCCACATTGAAAGTCCCCGATGTCCGCTGCAGCACCGCTCGCCGGGAAACCTCGACAGCATCGTCTTCGTGCACGAACTGCATTCTCGGATCGAAACCCATGACCGTGGGTACGACCGGCATCGTCAAGTACGCGGTCATGCCGGTGCGCATACCCGGCCCCACGATGTTGGCGAAGCGAAAAGTACACACCCGCACATCCGGTCTGCGTCGAGCGAAGCCACGGACGTACTGCTCGACTTCCACCGAGTCCTTTGCCCAACCAGACGTGGGCGGGTGCCGTGGAACCGTCTCCTCGGTGATGAGGGCCGGATCCTTCGGGCCCGATCCGTACACCGCCGCTGTCGATTTCACCACCAGGTGCCGGATGCTGGCAACCCGCTGACACGCGGCCAGCAACTGCATCGTTCCGATGACGTTGATGTCCTTCATCACCGAACGACCACCGGCCTGCCGCGGGGTGGCGATCACACCCATATGCACCACGGTGTCGACATTCGAGCGTTCGAGCAACTCACCGATGCCCTGATCGCGGATGTCAACGCGCACGAATTCGCACGCAAGGGGCACACGGGGCGGAACGACATCGAGTCCGATGACTCGGTCGATCCCCGGCTGATCCACCAGCCAGGCCGCCGTCTTGCCGCCGAGATACCGGGAGACACCGGTGACCGCGGCGATAACGCCCATGGGCTCGTTCGGACTACTTCTTATTGCGGCGTTGGACCCGGGTCCGGCGCAGCAACTTGCGGTGCTTCTTCTTGGCCATCCGCTTGCGCCGCTTCTTGACCACAGAGCCCATGTACTGCCTCTACTCCCTAGACGTCCGACCCATGTCGGTCTTGCCGCCCCGGCTTTCGAGACGGTCAGCCGTGAAGCCTACCGGGGGCGGAAAAGTGGTGCTATGCCGTCTCGATGTAGGAGTCGCGGAGATAGTCGTTGACAGCCTGCTCCGGCACCCGGAAGGAACGCCCAACGCGAACCGCGGGGAGATCGCCGTTGTGCACCAGCCGGTAGACGGTCATCTTGGATACGCGCATCACAGCGGCCACCTCGGCGACGGTGAGGAACTTCACGTCACCCAACGGACGGTCGGAGGTAGGGGCCATGGTCGTATCCATCCTTCGCTTCGCACCGGCAACCCGGTGGCCTAGCCGAGAACACTAGCGGGGGTCGGGGGCATCGGGAAAGTTGATTCCCGAAAATGACCACTCGGCGGCATTTGTGCCATCCACCGGCTCACCAGCCCTCGGGATCAGGATCGAGTCCGTGGAAACCGAAGACCGATTCCCGGGTGGCGAGGATGGCGGCATCGACCGGATCCCGTGGATCCCACCCTTGGAGCAACGGCCGCGGCCACGGCGTTTGCCCATCGGTCATCCGGAATGGCCCGCTGCGCCCCATCGCCTCATGCACGAATTCGCGGTACTCCTCGGGAACATCGCAGTCAGGATCAAGCTGCTGTCCGCTCACCTGCGCCACAAGGTGGGTCCATGCACGGGGCACCACATCCACCCACTCATAGCCGCCACCACCGGTGGCAACCAAACGGCCATGGGCGAAAGCGTGCGCCCACGAATGCACGGCGGTGAATCCCAATCGCTGTCCGTCGACGCTCAGCGCCAGATGCGCGAGCGGATCCTCGGCATGTGAATCGACGCCGTTCTGCGAGACCAGCACATCGGGCGCGAAAGCTTCCAACAGTTCCGGAACCACGCCGTGCAAGGCGCGCAGCCAGCCCTGATCCCCTGTTCCGGCCGGCAGCGCAATGTTCACAGCCGACCCCTGAGCGGCAGGGCCACCGATCTCGCTGGGCCAACCGCTACCCGGGAACAGCGTCTCCGGGCTCTCATGGATCGAGATGGTCAACACTCTCGGGTCGTCCCAGAAAATCGATTGCACGCCGTCGCCGTGATGGACGTCTAGGTCAACGTAGGCCACACGCTCGGCGCCGTTGTCCAACAACCAGGCGATCGCGACGGCGAGATCGTTATAGATGCAAAACCCAGCCGCTCGATCACGCATCGCATGGTGCAAGCCGCCGGCGATGTTGATCCCGTGCGCGCTTTCCTCCCGCCACACAGCTTGAGCGGCGGCCAAGGTCGCGGCGCAGACCCGAGCCGAAGCCCGATGCATGTCGGGAAACAGCGGGTCATCGGAGGTGCCAAGCCCGCGAATCGGATCTGCTTGCGGAACAGACGCGCCCGCAGCTTTCACCGCATCGATGTATGCCCTGTCGTGCACCCGAGCGATGAGGTCCTCATCGACCGGTTCGAGAGGTCCGATCATCGACAACGCCCGATCCAGCCCGAACGCACGGATCAACCGCATCGCCAACTGCACCCGAATAGGCGCAAGTGGGTGACCGGGACCGAAGTCGTATTCCGCGAGCGCTTCGTCCCACACCAGGGAAGAAGAGTGGTCAGTCGCGTTCATCGGCCATCTCCTGCGAGCGACGAACATTCGCTCGCATCGCCTCCGCCACGATCTCGCGCATCCCGGCTTCATCGAAGACCGCGACGGCCGCTGCGGTGGTGCCTCCTTTGGAAGTCACCGACTCGCGAAGCCCTTCGGCATCACGCGGTTCGCGGCTGAGTAGTTCGGCGGCCCCGGTGATCGTCTCGGCCACCAGTGCGGCTGCCACATCGGATGGCAGACCCAGTTCCTGCGCGCCACGACGCATCGCCTCTGCGAGATAGAAGACGTAAGCCGGACCACTGCCGGACGTGGCCGTGAGTGCATCGAGTTGCTCCTCGACCACCTCCACCGTGACCGCATTCGGCTCCACTAGCCGACGCACCAAACCCACGTTCACCGGCGTGCAGGCCGGGCCCACCACCAGTCCGATCACGCCCTTGCCCACGCGCACCGGGGTATTGGGCATCGCCCGGATCACCGCGGTGTCGGAGCCGAGCCGTTCTTGCATGGCACTCAACGGGATTCCGGCGGCGATGGAGACCACCACTACGCCCGGAGCAAGCGACGAAGCCATCTCGTCTATCACCGCGAGAATCTGGTGCGGCTTAACCGCAAGGAATACGACGTCGGCGCCACTGACCGCGTCTGTTAGCGACGCAACCTCCACGCCCCGCTCCTGCCAGGATCGCGCTCGATCGGGGTCGGCTTCGACCACGCGCACCTCGACCGGGCGGGCATCGATCGTCGATCCCAGGAAGCCTTCCAAGATCGCCCCGCCCATGACACCGCCGCCGACCATCGTGATGCGTAGCGGGTCACTCATGAGGGCCTCCCAGAACTCGACAGGATCGGGCTACCTTGCCACAGCGAAGGTCAGCGGTCCGCTGCGCGCGGCAGCGGATTCGTCGGGTCGATCAACCCTTGGATCGTTGGAGCCACCAACGCCACCACCTGCTCTTCGGGTGCAGAAGCCAACGGTTCGACTCGGGCTCCGTAGCGGGTGACCAGCACCCCACCGAGGTAAGCGCTGATCAGCGCCCCACGCATGCGCGCATCGGGGACACCCACGCGAGCCAATGCCTGATCGATGATCTCGGTTGAAACGAACTCCCAGACCGCCCGGACCTGGTCGGTCGAGACGGGAACCCCCGACACCCCGGAGGACAACCCCGAAGCAGCCGACGACAGATCGGCGCGTAGTTGATCGTCCTCCGCGGCCCGCAAGGCGAGCCGCACCAAGCGCTCCCCCATGCCATCGAGCCCGGGTGCAACCAGCCGAGGGATGGCCGAGGCAGGGTCGAAGGGCAGATTCATAACCGCAGCGAACAGATCCGCCTTGTTTCGGTAGTACGAGGACAGCACAGCGGGCGCGACGCCTGCCGCCGACGCGATCGAGCGCACGGTGGCGGCCGCATACCCGCGGCGCTCGAAGATCGCGCGGGCAGCGTTCTCCACCGAGGTCTGACGCGAAGGATTCGAGTTGCCATCAAGTGAGGCGTCGTCGTCCATCAGTCCTCCCGCAAGTGAGTCCGTGCGAACTCGAGGGTCTGCTTCAAGTCGGCCACTCGATCTTCCCGTGAAGCTGCTCCGCGGGTGGAAACTTCGGCAATGACGCTGCCACGGAAGGACTGCTGCCTGAGTTGGCGCAGCACCTCGGCCACCGGCTGATCGCCTCGTCCGGGCACCAGATGCTCATCGCGCGGTGAGTCCGTGCCGTCTGCAAGGTGGAGATGCGAAACCCGCGAGCCGAGTTCGGCGATCATCTCCCGCGGGTCGGTGTGGGAGACCGCAGTATGCGACAGGTCGACGGTCGTATGCGCGTAGTCCTGGTTTCGGATGTCCCAATCCGGCGCATAGGCGCCGAGAGCCGACGGACCAGCCCGCCATGGGTACATGTTCTCCACCGCGAAGCGCACGTCGGTTACCTCTTCCATCCGCGCTACGCCGTCCTCGAAGGAGCGTGCGTAGTCCCGCTGCCAGCGAAACGGTGGATGCACCACGACCGTCTTCGCACCGAGGACTTCCGCTACCTCCCGTGCCCGATCCAACTTCCCCCACGGCTCGGTTCCCCAGACGCGCTGCGTGATCAGCAAGCAAGGGGCATGGATCGCCAGCACCGGAACTTGGTAGTGATCGGTCAAACCCTGCAAGGTCGCCAGATCCTGGCTCATCGCATCGGTACCGACCATGATCTCGACACCGTCGTAGCCGATCGACGCAGCCAACTCGAAGGCCACTGCGGTGGACTCGGGAAACACCGACGACGACGACAAACCGATTTCGATCATGCGCCGGCCCTACGCCAACGATCGGCGAACACTCCCGAAACCCACACCGCCAATGCACCCAGCGCGCCAACGCCTACGGCAACCAGGCTGTAACGCTCGGGCGACAAACTGAGGGCGAAGAACTCCGACAAGAACGGCACGTAGAGGACCAGCACGAAGGCGCCGACCATCGCGAGGATGATCGACCACCGCACCAGGTTCAAGGGCCGGGCGGAGATGGCCAGCACACCCATAGCCACCATGAACAACGTGACGGTGGCGGCTTGCTGGGCCTTGATCACCGGCTCATCGACCCACAAAGCAACGGCATAACTCGTCCATGCCGCCAGCGCCGCGATGATGCCGGCGGGCACAGCGAACACCAGGACGCGCTTGAAGAAGCCCGGACGGAAACGTTCCTTATTCGGCATAAGGGCAAGGAAGAAACCGGGGATACCGATGGTCAGTGCACTCACCAAGGAAAGGTGCCGGGGGAGGAACGGGAAGGCAACCGCGAACACCCCGGTCATTACCGAGATCACCGTCGAGTACACGCTCTTGGTCAAGAACACATCGGAAACCCGCTCGATGTTCCCCAGTACGCGACGACCCTCGGCCACCACCGCCGGCAGGACCGACCACTTGCTGTCCAACAGCACGAGTTGGGCAACGGCACGGGTGGCGCCCGAACCCGAACCCATCGCGATACCTAGGTCGGCGTTCTTGAGGGCCAAGACGTCATTGACGCCGTCGCCGGTCATCGCGACCGTCGATCCACCCAGGTGCAGAGCATCGACCATTTGTTGCTTCTGCGCCGGGTTCACCCGGCCGAACACCGAATGGGTGGCCATGACACCGGCCAGTTCATCGGTGTCGTGCGGTGCCTGCCGGGCATCCACCGGATCGTCAGCACCGGGAACGCCCGCCTGCTGCGCGATCGCGCCGACGGTCTCGGCGTTGTCGCCGGAGATGACCTTCACCCGAACGCCCTGCTCCAAGAAGTACGCGACCGTCTGTTCGGCGTCATCCCGCAGTTTCTGATCGATCACGATCAGGGCAACGGCCTGCACCGGGCCGGGACCGCGATCGGCATCGAGCACCTGCTCGCGTTCGCCTTCGGCGAGGACCAGCACTCGCGCCCCTTCCGCTGCAATAGGTGCAGCAACGTCCAGGACCGATGCATCGCTCGGGGTAACCATCTCCGGTGCTCCGAGCACCCAGGCGCCTTCCCCCTCGAAGGCACCCGAGGACCACTTTCGGGCACTGGAGAACGGCACCGAGCCCGTCACGGTCCACCCAGGATCAGCAAAAGCCTCTTCGATCGCCAACAGCGTCGGGTTCGGTGATGTCTCAGTTGCCGCCATCGCCCCGAGCACCCGACCTACCCGCTCTTCGGACGTATCGCCGAGCAACTCGATGCGGTTCAGATGCATGCCCGGTTCGGTGAGCGTTCCCGTCTTGTCCGCGCAGACCGTGTCCACGCGCGCGAGGACCTCCACCGCCGGGAGGTCCTGCACGAGGACCCGCCGCTGGGCGAGCCGGATGACCGAGACAGCCATCGCGATGGAGGTGAGCAGCACCAGGCCTTCGGGCACCATCGTGACGACGCCGGCGATGGTCCCGCGGATCGCCTCGTTGATCGGTAGATCGGCACGAATCAGTTGGGAGGTGAGCAGCAGGATGCCGACGGGTACGAGGAAGTAACTGACGATCCGAATGAAGCGATTGATCGCATCGCGTAGTTCGGAGTTGGTGAGTGCGAACTTCTTGGCTTGCTCGGTCAGCCCGGCAGCGAAGGAATCCCGTCCCACCCGAGTGGCGCGGTAAACACCAGACCCGGCAACAACGAACGAGCCGGACATCGCGCCATCGCCGGGGTGCTTGTCGACGGGATCGGCTTCACCGGTGAGCAGGCTCTCATCGACTTGCAGGCCGGCCGCTTCGAGAACTTCACCATCCACGACGAGTTGATCACCGGTGGAAATGACGATGATGTCATCGACCACGATTTCGCTCGGTCGCACTTCGACATCTGCGCCGTCTCGACGCACCACCGGTTTGGCTTCACCGATGACCGCGAGTTTCTCCAACGTCCGCGCGGCTCGATACTCCTGGATGATGCCAATGAGGGTGTTCGCCACGATCACGAAGCCGAACAGCGAGTCCTGAATCGGCGCGACGATCAGCATGATGATCCACATCGAGCCGATCAGGGCGTTGAACCAGGTGAAGGTGTTCTTGCGGATGATGTCCGACAGGCTGCGAGACGTTGCGGTCGGCGCCTCGTTCACCTGACCACGTTCGACTCGTTCGGCTACTTCCGCGGACGTCAGGCCCGTTACATCCGTGGCTGTGGTCATCGAGGCAGTCCGTCCATGCGACGGAGGATGACCCCCTCCCGCAGCGCCCACGGACACACATCGAGCTCCTCGACCTCCAGTAGGTCCATCGCGGCTTCGGCAACCAGGGCACCGGCCAGGAGTTGACTCGCGCGGCCGGTCGACACACCGGGAAGTTTGGTTCGCTCCACCGAAGACAAACCCGACAGCAGGGTTACCAGTTGCCGAACGTCGGATGACTTCAGGCGACGACGCAAATACATCCCCTCCGAGGATGCTGGAGCTCCCGCGATGCGGGCCAACTGCTTGAGCGTCTTGCTTGTCGCGACGGACAGCATCGGGGCCCCTGCCCTGCGCAGCGGGCCGATCGAATCGGCGATGACCGCACGGGCGTGCTTGCGCATCGCCTTGACCTCGGACTCGGTGGGCGGATCGTTGGTCACGAACTCGCGCGTGAGCCGCCCCGCACCCAGCGGCAGGGACACCGCCGCGTCAGGCTCTTCATCGGCTCCCGACGCCAACTCCAGCGAACCGCCACCAATATCGACCACGAGCAATCGGCCTGAGGACCAGCCAAACCAACGACGAACTGCCAAGAAGGTCAAGCGTGCTTCGTCATCTCCGGACAACACGTCGATATCCAGGCCGGTGCGTTCGCGGATCTCGGCGATGACTGCATCACCGTTGCCGGCTCCACGAATAGCCGAGGTCGCGAACGAGATGATCTCGGTAGCCCCTCGATCCTCCGCGAGTTCTTGGCCTTCCTCGACGAACTCAACCAGGGAGTCGATGAGTGCCCGATCGATGTTGCCGTCGGCATCGATGTGTTCGGCCAACCGAATCTGCTTCTTGTGCTTGGAGGCCGGGATCGGCGCGGCGCCGTAGTGCGCATCCACCAGTAGGAGGTGCACGGTGTTGCTGCCCACGTCCAGCACGCCCATACGCACAAGCCCACTCTATGTCCACAGCCCACCCCGCGCCGTCGCCCGCGGCACCGGTTTCGCCTAGGCTCGGCGGGTGCCGGAAGTGCCCTTGGATTTCCCCCGTCAGTGGGTCGAGTTCGTCGACCCAGCCGATAGCGATCAGTTGATCCGCGCCGACCTCACCTGGCTCACGTCGAAATGGACGTGCATCTTCGGTCGTGGTTGCAAGGGAATCGACGCCGACCGCCCCGATGCCGGCTGTTGCACACACGGCGCGCACTTCTCCGAAAAGTCTGACCGCAAGCGCGTTGCCAAGTGGGTCGAGAAACTCACCCCGGAACTGTGGGAGAACCACGACATCGGCCACAAAGGCGGCTGGACCGAAAAGGAAGACGGGCAAAGCAAGACCCGGGTGATCGACAACGCCTGCATCTTCCACAACTCCGAAGGCTTCGAGGGCGGCTACGGCTGTGCCCTTCACCACCTCGCCCACCGCGAGGGAGTCTCGTTCATCGAGACCAAGCCCGAGGTCTGCTGGCAACTTCCACTCCGGCGCACCTACGAGGACCGTGAATACGAAGACGGCACCGAGCGCCTGGTTGTGGTCCTCGGTGAGTACGACCGTCGCGGCTGGGGCGAAGGTGGGCACGATTTCCAGTGGTACTGCACCGGCAACACCGATGCCCACATCGCACTCGATCCGGTCTATGTCGGATCCAAGGACGAGATCGTCGCGCTGATCGGGCAACAGGCCTACGACGTCCTAGCCGACATGTGCGCCAAGCGCGAAGCACTACTTTCCAGGAATCCGACCGACCCGGCGCTCGCACCGCACCCGGCCGACCCGGTCACCTAGCCCACAAGCCCTACGCCGAACCCGTGGCCAAGTCCAAGCCGTCCTACGAGTGCTCCGCATGCGGGGCGGCTTCACTGCGCTGGACCGGCAAGTGCGTCAAGTGCGGACAGTTCGGGACTGTCGCCGAGGTTGCACCGAGCACACCAGCCCCTGGGCGCCGCGCCTCCACCCAGGGTGCGGCACCGATCACCGCAGCCAAACCCGTCTCCGCCGTCACCGCGCAAGGCCCGGTCCCGCGGATCAGCACCGGTATCGGTGAATTCGACCGTGTCCTGGGCGGCGGTCTCGTTGCCGGTCAAGTACTACTCGTCAGCGGCGAACCCGGCGCCGGCAAGAGCACGCTGCTGCTCACCGTCTCGAACTCCATTGCCGAGCGAACAGGCAAACCCGCGCTTTACATCTCCGGTGAGGAGTCCGTCGATCAAATAGCCGTGCGCGCATCACGCATCGGCGTGGACAGCGATGACCTGTTCATCGCCGATGAAACCGACCTCGCAAGCGTGATCGGACACATCGACGCCCTCGGTAACGAGATCTCGCTCGTGATCGTAGATTCGGTGCAGACCATCGCCTCAGCGGATGTCGATGGTCGTGCTGGAGGAGTCGCCCAGGTGATGGAGGTTGCCCAAGCACTCACCCGCGTTGCCAAGGACCGCGGCATTCCGATATGCCTCGTTGGCCAGGTCACCAAGGAATCCACCGTGGCCGGCCCCCGCGCCCTCGAACACATCTGCGACGCCACGCTCAGCCTTGACGGTGACCGGCAGACATCGCTGCGCCTGCTGCGCGCGGTGAAGAACCGCTACGGCCCCGCTGATGAAGTCGCCTGCTTCGAGCAAACCGACCGCGGCATGGAGGAAGTTGTCGATCCGAGCATGCTGTTCAGGGAAGAGCGCCAGGCACCGGTTCCGGGAACCTGCGTCACCGTCACCATCGAGGGCCGCCGAGCGATGCTCGCCGAGGTGCAAGCTCTCGTCGCCCCCACCACCAACCCGAACCCCAGGCGCGGAGTGTCCGGACTCGACTCCTCGCGCGTAGCCATGCTCGTCGCCATCACCGAACGCGTGGCCGGACTCAAGCTCGCGGATAAGGACGTCTTCGTCGCAACCGTCGGTGGTATCCGACTTTCCGACCCGAGCACCGACCTCGCCACCTGCCTAGCGATCGCATCAGCCGGCAAAGACCTACCGATCCCGCTGAACGTCGCGGCGATCGGCGAAGTCACACTCTCCGGAGACATTCGCCGCGTACCGATGATCAACCAGCGCGTAGCCGAAGCGACGCGCCTTGGCTACACCCGCATCCTCGCCCCGGCAGGCACCAAGAGCTCACTCGACAAACGCGGCGCAGGCGCACAGATCGTCGAGGTCAACAACCTTGGCGAAGCGTTCCAGCAAATCCGCTCAGGGAGCGAATCGAAGCCCAACTTCTAGTTCACCGGCAGCAATCGCGTCTCCCGCGACCACCGGCCTCGAGCCGCTGGATCGCCTCCAGCAGTCGGCGAGCGTGCAGTCCACGAAATGGGTTGACTGTCAGATCAGCGTGAACGAAGCACCGATCAGGGCGTAATTCCCCGCAGCTCGTCGATCACGGGACACCAGTCGTGCATCTGCCTCGACTGCAGTCTTGGCGATGAGGAGATCGTAAATCGCACCACCACCGATTCCTCGATCGGCAACTAGACGCAGGACCTGCCGATACCCCTCACCACTGAGGGTGATCGGTTCATCGGGAAATGCGTCATCGAGTAGTTGCCATGCTTGCGTCGGACTGAGGCGGAAGGGCGCGGGGCTACGGGTCAGCATGGAGTAGGACTCGGCCAAGGTGTGGGCGATGGCTACTCGGCTGCCCGCAATGACATCCCGACAGGAAGTCACGGAACCAGGGTCAATACCCAATGCCGCGTTGATGATCACGCTACTGTCAGCGACCTCCATCGAAAACCCGCTCCGTGCGTTCATCGCGCACCGTTTCCAACAGCGCTCGCGCCTGGTCGTCGCTCATGGTGGCCCCGGAAGGCACCGGCCAATTGATGCCCCGGTACTTCTCCCATTCGACCTCATCCCTGACCTCGTCGGCTGGCCGGACCTCTATCGCTCCGTCGTGAAAAGTGAAATCGATACGCGCACCCGGGACGAGCCCGGCCCGTTCGCGTAGTGCCTTGGGGATGACTACGCGTCCAGCACCGTCGATCGTGGAAGTCATGGTAGAAAAATACCATTCGTGGCACCCACCCGGGGGTCGGCACCTAGTTGTTCTTGTTGCTCAGCGCGAAGGGAACGCCTTCGCTTTCGATGTCCAGGTTGCGCCCCACCACCTCGTAGCGACCAGCCTTGGCTTTGCGACCCTTGCCGTCGTCGGGGCAGCCCTTCTGGCTGAGTCGGCTGTTCCAGGTCAACGACGAAACGGCTTGTTGACCCGGGGCCATGAGCGTGACGTTGGGTTCGTCGTTGGTGGAGCAATCATCACTCGACCACACGTGATAGCCACCGGAGGTGATCTTGAGTTCATTGGCTTTCGGGCCGATGTCGCGGAAACAGGCGACTTCGCCGATGTTCTCGATAGTCAGAGTCAAGACCGGGTCCTGGGCGCCGACTCGGTAAGTGGAGGAGTCGGTGCTGGCGCTCACCTCGATTGCCGAGTCCGCGCAATCGGTGGGTTCGGCCGGAGAGGCTACGGCATCATCGATGGGTGCGATCGGCTCACCGTCTTCACCGATCTCCTCCCCGGTCACTTCGTCGATCGCGGCGACAGGTTCACCAGCGCTCGGAGAGGCGGCACTGCGGGAACTGAGAAGCCACCAACCGCCGATAAGCAAGGTGAGCACGATGACCAGCACCGTGCCCCGCCGAACCCAGTAGACGATCGGCGGCTCCGGCCCCACAGGCTGCAGCACTCCCGACATGTTCTCCACGGTACTGCGACGCCCCGGCGGTCATGGAACGATCCGGCCCGTGGCGAAGGACACAACCCCCGTCGAGGCCGTGTGCTCGTGGTTTGAGACCTCCGCACGGGATCTTCCGTGGCGGGAAACCTCACCGTGGGGGGTGCTGGTTTCGGAGTTCATGCTGCAACAGACCCCAGTGCCGCGGGTGGAGCCGCAGTGGCGGGCGTGGATGGACCGCTGGCCTGAACCGGTCGATCTGGCAGCAGAACCCGCTGGGGAAGCTGTGCGGGCCTGGGGCAGGTTGGGGTATCCGCGGCGGGCGCTGCGGTTGCATGCCGCAGCCGTAGCGATCACCGAGAAGCACGGCGGGCAGGTGCCCAGCGACGAGCAGGACCTGCTGGCTCTCCCCGGAGTGGGCGAGTACACCGCGGCGGCGGTGCGGGCCTTCGCGTTCGGGCTCCCGTCGGTGGTGCTCGATGTGAACGTCCGGCGGGTGCTGGCGCGGGCCTGGAGCGGGGTGGCCGAGCCGCCGGGGCACTTGACCGCGGTGGAACGGGCATTGGCGCAGGGGCTTGCCGAAATTGCGGCGAACCCGGCGCAGTGGGCGGCGGCGAGCATGGAACTCGGGGCGTTGGTGTGCACCAAGCGCGAGCCGGACTGCACCACGTGCCCCTTGCGGGCTGACTGCGCGTGGCAGGCAGCCGGAGCACCCGAAGTCGACTTCGTGGTTCGGCGGCAACCGCGATACGAAGGCAGCGATCGGCAAGCCCGCGGGCGATTGCTGGCTGCGCTACGGGATTCAGACGAGCCGCTCGCGCGAACATCTCTCCTTGCCGAGGTTGCCGATAGCGAGCAGGCGAAACGGGCGTTGTCATCCCTGATCAATGACGGGCTTGTGGTCGACGATGCGACGGGGTTGCGGTTGCCCTAGCCGGTTTCGCGGGGCAACGGCTCGCGATCGCTGGTGCGGATCACCGTTCTTTCACCGAGGTCGGTGATCAACGTGACATCTACCCACTGTCGGTCGCCCGCGATGCCGGTGCCAGGGCAATCCGAGGTTCGCGATCGCTGCACCTGCGCGCTGACCTCGACGCGTGGGCCGCGTTCGTAGGCCGTCACCTGAACCTGCTCGTCTGGACACAGGCCGCGCGGCGGCAGGGCGACGGCTACCTGAATGGCTCGTTCATCGGTGGTGGGGCGGTAGGCAACCGGCTGCAGCTCTTCGGTGACGAGCCCGAGGGCACGGAGCGGCCCAACACCACCGAACAGCCCGGCGGCACCGATGAGGACAGCCACGACAAGCACACTCACCAGCAGCCACCAGACGAAGCGGGGGACGCGGCGTTTGGGTCCGTCGAATTCATTGATGCCCGGGATGAGCGGACCGCTGTTCACGATCCGCTCACCGGCTCATCAGTCTTGGTCGGCGGCTTCCATCGGCGGAGTATCGGGCAACTCGGCCTTGGGAGTCGGAGCGAAGGTGAAGGTGCGATCATCGCCCTCCCCTTCGACATCGACCACCACGATCGAACCCGGCTGCAGATCACCGAAGAGCATCTTCTCACTCAGCGGGTCCTCAAGATCGCGTTGAATCGTTCGCCGGAGTGGCCGCGCGCCGAGGGTGGGGTCGTATCCACGCTCCGCAAGCAGCGACTTGGCCGCCGGCGTGAGCTCGATGGCCATGTCCCGATCCTGCAAACGCTGCTCTAGACCGGCGATCATCAGGTCGACGATCTCGATGATCTCCGCCTCGGTGAGCTGGTGGAACACGATGGTGTCGTCGATGCGGTTCAAGAACTCCGGCCGGAAATGCTGCTTGAGTTCTTGCTGCACCTTCGCCTTCATCTGCTCGTAGGCGTTGTCCTCGTTGCCATCGGGCGCAAAGCCGAGCATCAGACCCTTGGACACATCACGGCTACCCAAGTTGGTTGTCATGATGATGACGGTGTTCTTGAAGTCGACCACGCGGCCTTGCGCGTCCGTGAGGCGGCCTTCCTCGAGCACCTGCAACAGCGAGTTGAAGATGTCCGGGTGAGCCTTCTCGACCTCATCGAAGAGCACCACGCTGAACGGCTTGCGGCGCACCTTCTCGGTGAGCTGGCCACCCTCTTCGTATCCGACGTACCCGGGAGGTGAGCCGAACAGTCGCGAAGCAGTGTGACGCTCGGAGTACTCGCTCATGTCCAGGGCGATGAGTGCGTCCTCATCACCGAACAAGAACTCTGCGAGCGTCTTGCTCAGCTCGGTCTTACCGACACCCGAAGGCCCGGCGAAGATGAACGAGCCGGCGGGACGACGTGGATCCTTCAGACCGGCACGCGTGCGGCGGATGGACTGGGAAAGCGCCTTGATGGCGTCTTCCTGACCGATCACCCGGCGGTGGAGTTCCTCCTCCATCCGGCGGAGCTTCTCGATGTCGTCCTCGGTGAGATCGGACACCGGAATACCGGTCATGAGCGCTAGCACTTCACCGATCAACTTCTCGTCGACCTCGGCCACGACGTCAAGATCGCCGGCCTTCCACTCGCGTTCGCGCTCAGCCTTCTCCGCCAACAGGTTCTTCTCGACATCGCGCAACGACGCCGCCTTTTCGAAGTCCTGCGCGTCGATAGCCGATTCCTTCTCCTTGCGAACATCGGCGATGCGATCGTCGAACTCGCGAAGGTCCGGCGGAGCGGTCATCCGGCGAATGCGCAGGCGCGAACCTGCTTCGTCGATGAGGTCGATCGCCTTGTCCGGGAGTTGGCGATCGGAGATGTAGCGGTCGGAGAGTCGAGCAGCCGCATCGAGGGCTTGATCGGTGATCGAAACCCGGTGGTGGGACTCGTAACGATCGCGCAGACCCTTGAGGATCTCCACAGTGTGCTCGACGTCGGGCGCATCGACCTGAACCGGCGCGAAGCGGCGCTCGAGGGCGGCGTCCTTCTCGATGTACTTGCGGTACTCATCCAGCGTGGTGGCACCGATGGTCTGCAGTTCACCGCGCGCAAGCATCGGCTTCAGAATGCTCGCGGCATCGATTGCACCCTCGGCAGCGCCAGCACCGACGAGGGTGTGCATCTCGTCGATGAACAGCACGATGTCGCCGCGGGTCTTGATCTCCTTGAGCACTTTCTTCAAGCGCTCCTCGAAGTCACCGCGGTAGCGGCTACCGGCAACGAGTGCACCGAGGTCGAGGGTGTAGAGCTGCTTGTCCTTGAGCGTCTCGGGCACCTCCCCACGGACGATGTCCTGAGCCAGGCCTTCCGCGATCGCGGTCTTGCCGACTCCGGGCTCGCCGATGAGGACCGGGTTGTTCTTGGTGCGACGCGAGAGCACCTGCATCACGCGCTCGATCTCCTTGGCTCGACCGATAACCGGGTCGAGTTGACCCTCGCGCGCAGCAGCGGTGAGGTTGCGACCGAACTGATCGAGCACCAGCGAGGACGACGGGGTGCCCTCCTGCGGCCCACCGGCGGTGGCCGGCTCCTTGCCCTGGTAGCCGGACAGCAACTGGATGACCTGCTGGCGCACGCGGTTGAGGTCGGCACCCAACTTGACCAGGACCTGGGCGGCCACACCCTCGCCCTCGCGGATCAGGCCGAGCAGGATGTGCTCGGTGCCGATGTAGTTGTGGCCGAGTTGCAGCGCCTCGCGAAGCGAGAGTTCGAGCACCTTCTTGGCGCGCGGGGTGAAGGGGATGTGACCGCTGGGTGCCTGCTGGCCCTGTCCGATGATCTCCTCGACCTGCTGGCGCACGGCCTCCAGCGAGATGCCGAGGGACTCCAGAGCCTTGGCCGCTACGCCCTCACCCTCGTGGATGAGGCCGAGCAGGATGTGCTCGGTGCCGATGTAGTTGTGGTTGAGCATCCGCGCTTCTTCCTGCGCGAGCACCACGACCCTGCGGGCCCGGTCGGTAAACCTCTCGAACATAAGCACCCCATCGGCTGTCTGTGTGGCCAGTACCCGGGCTGACCCGGTCGCACCATTGTCCTGTATTCACCCGAAGGACGCGACCACGGCCGCCTCACACCCCGTCCGCCCACCGCGAAACCGACCGGAAACCTCCCGTGCGGGACAATTCGCCCCGTGACCGACCCCCGCGCCGCAGAATCCGACGGCGACGCCCGCCTTCGCGCCCATATCCGCCTCCTAGGAGACCTACTGGGCCAGACCCTGGTGCGCCAGGAGGGCCAGGGTCTGCTCGATCAAGTGGAGACGGTTCGGCTCACCGTGCGTAGCGATCCGCACGAGGCGACTCGGGTGCTGGACGCAGCAGACCTCGATACCGCCACGAAGTTGGCCCGCTCCTTTTCCATCTATTTCGATTTGGCCAACGTTGCCGAACAGGTCGAGCGCGCCCACGATGCAGGAGATGACCGGCGCAGCCGCTCGGGTCCGTTGCATCGGGTGGTGGACGCAGCACGGGATGCCAATGTGGATCGTGGCTTGGTGGAACAGGTGGCATCGGCGATGTCGGTGCGCCCGGTCTTCACCGCCCACCCGACCGAGGCTGCCCGACGCTCGGTGTTGGTCAAGTTGAGGCGGATCGCCGACATCTTGCTCGACACCAACGCCTCGGACGCGGACCGCGCGCGAAGCCTCGCCGAGGTGATCGATTTGCTCTGGCAGACCGACGAACTTCGCCTCGAGCGACCACAGGTTCTTGATGAGGCCCGCAACGCGCTGTACTACCTCGACGATCTCACCCGCGGACCACTGGGCAAGGTCCTCGAAGACCTCGCAGCCAGCTTCGCCGAACTTGGCGTGGAACTGCCTGCCGACGCCCGGCCGGTGAGCTTCGGCTCGTGGATCGGTGGCGATCGGGACGGCAACCCGTTCGTCACTCCGGATGTCACAACGGACGTCGTTCGTTTCCAGCGCGACCATGCGGTCTTGGATCTCCTCCCGCACATCGATCGACTGCTGGAGGACCTATCGATCTCCGAACGGCTCGCTGGCGCGAGCACCGAACTGCGCGAGTCGGTGAATGCCGACTTGGCGTACCTGCCCGACCTCGATCCGCGTTTCTTGCGCATCAACGCCGAGGAGCCGGTGCGGTTGAAACTGACGGTGATCCGGATGCGGTTGCGGTTGACCCGCGAGCGACTTCTCGAGGGTGCACCCCATCGACCCGGACGCGACTACGACAGCACCCGTGAACTGCTCGACGATCTGCTGCTCATTCGCAAGGACTTGCTCGAGCACCGCGGCCAACTCGCTGCCCACGGAGTGCTCGACCGGGCGATCCGGGTGGTCGCATCGATCGGTCTTCCGTTGGCCACGCTGGACATCCGCGAGCACTCAGGCAAGTTCCACGAAGCGATCAGCCAACTCTTCGCCCGACTCGGTTTCGCTTACGAGGACATGGATCGCGACGAAAGGTTCGCGCTGCTGTCCGATGAACTCAGTGCGCTTCGACCCTTGGCCCAGCATCCACCGCACTTGGACGAATCGGCCACCGTCACCTACAACACGATGACCACGATCCGCGAGCTGCTCGATACGTATGGAACCCGGCCCATCGAATCGGTCATCGTGTCGATGACCAAGGGGGCCGACGACATCCTCGCGGCGGTGATCCTCGCTCGCGAGGCTGGACTGGTCGACACCACGCTGGGAACCGCGCGCGTGGGGTTCGTCCCGCTGCTGGAGACCGTCGAGGAGTTGCGCGGTGCCGGCCGGATCATCGAGCAACTGCTGGAGCATCCGGCCTACCGCGCACTCGTCGCATCGCGCGGAGATGTGCAGGAGGTGATGCTCGGCTATTCGGACTCCAACAAGGATGCCGGCATCACGACCTCACAGTGGGAGATCCATCTCGCGCAACGCCGCCTGCGTGATGTCGCGACCCGACACGGCGTCCGATTGCGCCTGTTCCATGGTCGCGGCGGAACCGTGGGTCGCGGCGGTGGTCCGACGTACGACGCCATCTTGGCCCAGCCGTGGGGTGTACTCGACGGCCAAATCAAGGTCACCGAGCAAGGCGAGGTGATCAGCGACAAGTACCTCCTGCCAGCCTTGGCCCGCGACAATCTCGAGCAGATGGTGGCCGCCGTACTGGACGCATCACTACTGCACCGCTCCTCCCGACAAACACCGAAGCAAATCGAGCGGTGGGACGTAGTTATGGACACCGCCTCCCAACACGCCCAGACCGCTTACCGGCGCCTCGTCGATGACCCTGATCTCCCCCGGTACTTCGCGCTGTCCACGCCGGTCGAGGAATTCGGAGCGATGCACCTGGGATCGCGCCCTGCCCGCCGACCCGACGGTGCTGCCGGTATCGATGACCTGCGAGCCATCCCGTGGGTCTTCGGCTGGACTCAGTCGCGGCAAATCGTTCCCGGTTGGTTCGGTGTCGGCTCAGGCCTGAGAGCGGCACGCGAGGCTGGTTTCGAATCCGAGTTCGCGCAGATGTACGAGCACTGGCACTTCTTCCAGAACTTCATCTCGAACGTCTCGATGACGCTGATGAAGACCGACCTCGACGTGGCCGAGCAGTACGTCCAACGCCTTGTACCCGAGTCCTTGCACCGCATCTTCGATGTGATCCGCGCCGAACACGAGATCACGGTTTCGGAGGTCCTGCGGGTGACGGGGCAACCCGAACTACTCGCGGACAATCCGACTTTGCAGCGCACTCTGGCCACTCGAGACACCTACCTGCTGCCACTGCACACTCTCCAGGTGTCGCTGCTGGATCGAATTCGTCAAGGACAAGAAGCAGGCGAACAGTTGCGTCGTGGTTTGTCGGTCACCATCAACGGAATCGCCACCGGACTGCGAAATACCGGCTGAGATTCACCCCTGGTGGATGTCGAGCAGCATTCGGTGATTGCCGAGCGTGTTCGGCTTCACCCGCTCTAGGCCAAGGAATTCGGCAACACCTTCGTCGTAGGACTGCAGGAGTTGCTCGTAGACATCGTGATCCACGGGGGCTTCATCCACTTCGACGAAGCCGTGCTCGGCGAAGAACCCGACCATGAACGTCAGGCAGAACACGCGACGCACTCCCACGGCGCGAGCCCGATCAACGAGTTCCCGCAAGACCGCCGAACCGATTCCCTGGCGCAGGTAGCGTCCGGAAACCGCGAGGGTGCGAACCTCGGCAAGGTCTTCCCACATGACGTGCAGGGCGCCGCAACCGACTATCTCGCCATCGACCTCGGCCACCACGAACTCCTGGATATCCTCGAACAAGGTGACCGGGGCCTTCGCGAGCAGGTTGCCGTCCGGGGAGTACTCGTCGACGAGTCGGCGAATGGCCCGAACATCCGGGGTGCGTGCCGCGCGCACGAACGGCGCACTAATCGAGCCGCTCATGAGCGCTCCGGGCGCACGAGGGGAAACAGGATCGTCTCGCGAATGCCCAGACCGGTGAGGTTCATCAGCAGTCGATCGATGCCCACCCCAACACCGCCACTTGGTGGCATGCCGTGTTCGAGCGCCCGCAGGAAGTCCTCATCGACGGACATCGCTTCCTCGTCACCACGTGCGGCAAGTGCAGCCTGTTCGGTGAGCCGCTCTCGCTGAACAACCGGATCGACGAGTTCGGAGTACCCAGTCGCTTGTTCGAATCCGCCGATGTACAAATCCCACTTCTCCACGACATCGGGCTTATCCCGGTGCGCGCGGACGAGCGGGGACGTGTCGAGGGGATAGTCCATGACGAACGTGGGACGATCCAGGCTCGGCAACACGTGGTGCTCGAACAACTCCTCCACGAGTTTCCCTGGAACCCATGCCGGCGCAACGGATATGCCGACTTCCTCACAAAGTCCCTCGAGTTCCGAGCGGGGTGTTTGGGGAGTAATCGCTCGACCGATCGCGTGGGACAAGCTCTCGTAAAGATCGATGGTGTCCCACTCTCCGGACAGGTCGACTTCCGTGCCATCGATCCGCGTGATCACCTGCGAGCCAAAAACCCGATCGGCTACTTCGTGAATCAGCGCCTGGGTAATCGCTGCCATATCCCGGTAATCCGCGAACGCCTGGTAGAACTCCAACATCGCGAACTCCGGGGAATGGCTGGAGTCCACCCCCTCGTTGCGGAAGTTCCGGTTGATCTCGAAGACCCGCTCGAACCCACCAACCACCGCACGCTTTAGGAACAACTCCGGTGCGATCCGCAGGAACAACTCGATATCGAGGGCATTGGAGTGCGTGATGAACGGACGCGCCGCCGCACCGCCATGTTGGGTTTGCAGCATCGGGGTCTCGATTTCCAGGAAGCCCCGGCTGGTCAAGGATTCGCGCAGCGCGGCAACTACCTGCACCCGCATCCGGGCGATCTGGGCGGCCTCGGGGCGGACGATCAAATCGACGTAGCGCTGCCGGACGCGCGCTTCTTCGCTGAGTGGCTTGTGGGCGACCGGCAGGGGGCGCAGGGCCTTGGTGGCCATCTGCCATTCGTCGGCGAGCACCGATAGTTCCCCACGCTTTGAAGTGATCACTTCACCGCGCACGAAGACCTGATCTCCTAGGTCCACGTACTCCTTCCACTCCTCCAAGGCTTGCTCCCCTACCTTGTCCAGGGACAGCATCGCTTGAATTTGGGAACCATCTCCGGCGCGCAACGTGGCAAAGCACAATTTTCCGGTGTTCCGAGCGAAGATCACGCGACCAACGACACCAACCACGTCGCCGGTATGCGCATCGACGGGAAGATCCGGGTGTGCTGCGCGAATCTCAGCGATGCCGTGCGTGATCGGTAGCGAGACGGGGTAGGGATCTCGGCCGATTCCAGCAAGGGCATCGCGCTTAGCCCGCCGGATACGCATTTGCTCCGGCAGATCCTCGTCGAGTTCGGCTTCATCCACGGTGGGCAAGGCTATTGGATGGTGCTAGTCAGTCAGTGTTGCGCTCGAAGACCATGCGCAGGCCCGTCAAGGTCAGATTCGGATCATGGTGGGTGATCGTCTCCGATTCGCCGATCACCACGGTCGCCAATCCTCCGGTCGCCACGACAGCAGTCACCGGACCAACCTCATCGATGATCCGATCCACGAGGCCATCGACCTGACCGGCGAATCCGTACACCGCACCGGACTGGAGCGCTTCGACAGTGTTCTTGCCGATCGGCGAGCGGGGCTTGAGCACCTCGACCTTGCGCAATTGGGCCGCACGATTGGACAAGGCTTCCAGGGAGATATCGATGCCCGGCGCCAGGGCGCCACCGAGAAACTCCCCCTTCTCGGAAACGACATCCAGATTCGTGGACGTTCCGAAATCAACGACGATGCAAGGCCCCCCGTACTGCTGATGGGCGGCCAAGGTGTTGACGATGCGGTCGGCGCCCACTTCCTTCGGGTTGTCGGTCAGCACCGGAACCCCGGTCTTGGTTCCCGGCTCGACGATGACCACGGGAATGTCCGCGAAGGACGCTGCGATCATCGGCCGCATCTCGTGCAACACACTCGGCACCGTGCTGCAGATCACGAGACCGGTCACGGACGGCTGCTGCGCTAACAGACCTCGGTACGTCAGTGCCATCTCATCACCGGTGGCACGGGCATGGGTGGTGATTCGCCACGACTGGACAAGATCGGTGCCGTCGAACAAACCAAGCACAGTGTTCGTGTTCCCGACATCGACCGCCAACA
>CAZWIW010000002.1:26363-30950 GCA_964634545.1 uncultured Rubrivirga sp. | reverse complement strand
AGATCGGCGCCGATATCGAGAACCGGTGCCGAGTGCGTCAACGCTCCGACGGCAAGGTAGTCGACACCGGTTGCGGCTACAGCCGGCGCCCGATCCAAGGTCAAACCGCCGGAAGCTTCGAGTCGAGCGCGCCCTGCGCTTCGCCGCACGGCCTCGGCCATGTCCTCCAAGGTGAAGTTGTCGATGAGTACTAGGTCAGCGCCCGCCTCGAGTGCTTCGTCAAGCTGGGTGAGGTCATCGACCTCCACCTCGACATCGATAGCAGGGTCATAGGCACGCACGGCGGCGAACGCCTCGGTAACTCCACCGGCCGCGAGAACATGGTTGTCCTTCACCAGTGCCGCATCAGCCAGGTTCATGCGGTGGTTCAGCCCACCACCGGCGCGGACCGCGTACTTCTCCATCTCCCGCATGCCCGGTGTGGTCTTGCGGGTGTCCCGGATTGCGGCCGAACTCCCGGCAATGGCATCCACCCAACGGGCGGTCAAGGTCGCGATTCCGCTGAGGTGACTGAGGAAGTTCAGTGCTGGACGTTCGGCACGGAGCAAATCGTGGGTTCGCCCGATCACGCTCATGATCCGTTGGCCGGCGGCCACTCGTTGGCCGTCCATCACCTCGAAAGAGACGCTTCGGTCGTCACCGCAGACAACATCGAACACCGCTGCGGCGATGTGCCCGCCGGCAACGACCCCATCGGCCCTTGCCACGAATTCCAGGTTCCCTTGCTGGTCAACAGGGACCGTGGCCATCGTGGTCACATCGACGCCGCCGCCGATGTCCTCCATCACCGCTCGAAGGACGAGGGATTCGACATCCAACGGGCTCATGCCAGCCTCGGCGAGCGCGCTCGTCGTCTGCGCACTGAGTCGGTAGGTCGGGTAGTTCATGAATCGTCCTCACTGCTCATTACGCGGGAGCCACTGCGGGGGTTGGCGCTTGGTGACAAGTCGCCCACTTTCATCGAGGGAAGACACCATTCGTACCTGCCATGTCGGGTCGGCCTCCGGGAAGTCCTCTCGCCAATGCGACCCCCGAGTCTCTTCGCGCTGCGCAGCGTGCGAGGCGAGCACATAGGCGACCCAATGCAAGTTGGTGGTCTCCCAATCCTCGGTACGCGACCTACCGGTGAAAGCCGGATCGGTCATCGTGGCAGAGATGGTTTCGGTGGCGTGGGCCAGCGATCCGCGACTACGCAGCACTCCGGAATCGGTGTCCATGATCTGCTGCAAAGGACGCCTCCTTGCGTTGGCGATCACACCAGCTTCTCGATCGCCGAAGCTGACGGCAGGCGCGCTCGAGGCACCGTTCGAGCGCGGATCGCGGGCGATGGCTTCGGCGATCCGCCGAGCGAACACCAACCCCTCCAACAGCGAGTTCGAAGCCAACCGGTTTGCGCCGTGCACCCCGGAGCAGGCCACTTCGCCGCACGCGTACAGGCCCGGAATGGTCGAGTGCCCGTCCAAGTCGGTGATCACTCCACCCGAGGCGTAGTGCTGCGCGGGTGCGACCGGAATCAGATCGGACACCGGGTCGATGCCCCGCAAGCGGCACTCGGCAAGGATCGTCGGGAAGCGATGCACCCAGGTGTCGGCACCTAGCTCCCGGCCATCGAGCCACACGTGCGCTGCACCGCTTTCGCGCATGCGCCGCATGATCGTCTTGGCCACGACATCGCGCGGCGCGAGATCGGCCATCGGATGGACATCGAGCATGAAGCGCTCACCGGCATCGTCGAGCAAGACCGCACCCTCACCACGAACCGCTTCGGAAACCAGCGGTTGCTGACCTTGCGCAAGGGGTCCCACCCACAGCACCGTGGGATGGAACTGGACGAACTCCAGATCGGCCACGGCTGCTCCGGCCCGCAGGGCAAGGGCAACACCATCGCCGGTGGCTACATACGGGTTCGTCGTCTGACCGAAGACCTGACCGAACCCGCCCGTAGCCAAGACCACGTTCGGTGCCAGTGCCGCTCCGACTCCATCGCGCGATCCTGAACCGATGACGTGCAATGTCACTCCGGCCGCGTGCCCGCGGGAGTCTTGGATCAGGTCCAGCACCAACGCCCGCTCGACGAGCTCGATGCCCGGATCGGCGGCGACCGCTTCCACCAGCGCGCGCGAGACCTCGGCCCCGGTGGCATCGCCTCCGGCGTGGGCGATGCGATTGCGGTGGTGGCCGCCTTCGCGGGTCAACGCGATGGAGCCGCTTGGGTCGGTGTCGAATTGGGCACCCCAGGAGATGAGTTCGCGCACCGCATCCGGACCTTCGGTCACGAGTACTCGAACCGCTTCCTCGTTACACAGGCCACCGCCTGCCTCCAAGGTGTCGGCCATGTGCTCATCGGGTGAATCGTCCTCGGCCAACGCCGCGGCAATGCCACCTTGCGCCCAACGAGTCGAACCTTCATCCACGGTTGCCTTGGTGACCAACAGCACGCGCAATCCATGGGCGCGCAGTCGCAGGGCAGTTGTCAGTCCGGCTACACCAGAACCAACGACGACGACATCCGCCGTGGCCGTCCAACCGGGGGCCGGCGCGCTAAGCGAGCGGGGGCCACCGACGAGAGCATCAGCGGACATCATCACCACCGAGATCTACGGTGCAGTTGTCGATCAACCTTGTCCGTCCGACGGGCACCGCCACGAGGAGCCGTGCGGTTCCTTGGTCGGGAGCGGGGCCAAGGTCCGGTGCACACAGCGCACGGTAGTCGGGAACGAGACCGGCTTCGGCGAACACGTTGTCCACCGCGGAGAGTGAGGCTTGCGCTCCGCCTGTTGCAGCCTTTTGCGCGGCCTCTAGAGCGCGGGGAACAGCGCTTGCCAGGCGTCGTTGGTCGGGGTCGAGATTGGCATTTCGCGAACTCAAGGCCAGGCCGTCGGGATCGCGAACGGTCGGCACGCCCACGATCTCGACTCTGAAGGACAGATCCCGGCACATCCGCCGCACTAGTTCGAGTTGCTGATAGTCCTTCTCACCGAAGAGTGCAGCGTCAGGATCGACCTGGTGCAACAGGATGCTCACCACAGTCAGCACCCCGGCGAAGTGTCCCGGGCGGTGCGCCCCCTCCCACACCAGACCGAGTGGACCTGGATCGAGCGTGATGCGTGAGCCTTGTTCTTCCACGCTCCCGTACACGCCCTGCGCCGATGGCGCATAGACGACATCGACTCCCTCGTCTGCGCACACAAGCACATCGCGGTCGAGGTCCCGCGGATAGGAATCGAAGTCCTCACCGGCACCGAACTGGGTGGGGTTGACGAAGATGCTCACCACCACCTCACCACGTGGCCCGACCAGGTTCCGAGCTTCTCGCATCAGCGCACGATGGCCGTCGTGCAAGGCGCCCATCGTCGGCACGAAAGCTCGACGCACTCGCGCCGGTTCGAGCGGCTCGTCATGGATGACTCTCATCGACGAGCCTCGAGGCTGGTCAGTACTTTCGAAGCCTGCGTAGCGTCGATGACACCCGCCGCCAGGAGTCGATCGACGGTCAAAGTGCCCAGCGCTCGGTAAGCCTGGGCGGCCAACGGCGCGTCCGCATCCAGGTAGTCCAGATGCGCAGCGATCGCTGCTGCATCCCCACGGGTGAGGGGACCGGTCTGCCCGCGGTCCCCTCTCTCCAGGGCCGTCTCGACACTCGCCCGCACCAATGGCCCGAGAATCCGCGCCGGGTCTTCGGTGCCGGATTCGGCGAGCAGCGAGACGGACTCGTTGACCAACGTCATGGCGTAGTTCGCCGCGAAGGCAAGTGCAGCGTGATACCCCGCGCGGGCGGACTCGGGGACCCACACCGGCTCACCACCGATTTCCACCACGAGTGCTTCGGCGACACTGCGCACCTGCTCCGGTGCAGTGACCGCGAATGCGGCTCCGGCGAGACGTTCCAGATCCAGCGTGGTGCCAGTCAGCGGCAGGGCTGGATGGATTGCCAACGGAACCGCACCAACCCGCGTGGCCGGCTCCAGCACCGATAACCCGAAACGGCCTGCCGGGTGCACAACGAATTGGCCGGCGCGCAGTGAGCCTTCATCCACCATGTCTTGGACGAGCTCGGGAAGCACTTGATCGGGCACGGCAACCAAGACCAGATCCGCATCCCGTGTGGCATCGCGACGATCCATGATCGGTGCGTGCGGAACGAGTGCTTCGGCTCGCAGTCGTGACATGTCCGAACGCGCCGTGACGGCGACGATTCGATGACCACTGCGATGCCAAGCAGCAGCCAACACCGCGCCAACTCGTCCGCATCCGATGACGGCGATTTTCAGGCGCGAAGGCGCGGCATCGCTCACAGCCGACAAGCCTAGGTGACCGGCACTACCGTGCGTTCATGCCCGATGAGACCACCGCATCGGCTGCGTCATGGTCTACCGCGTGGGCTGGCAGTCAGTTCGGTGAGGCTGGCTTCTACCGCACCCACCGGGCTGAAGACGAGTTCCGGACATCGGTGCATGTCGATCGACAACTTGCACGCGCTCTGGCGGAGCGAATCGCTCGTGAGCGGCAGCGATCGCAGGTGAGCGATTTCGCGGTCATCGACATCGGCGCTGGTGATGGCAGCCTGCTGCTTCAGCTGCGTGACCT
>CAZWIW010000002.1:24038-26263 GCA_964634545.1 uncultured Rubrivirga sp. | reverse complement strand
ATCGACGACACCGCAGCCCGTCGCTTCATCGACGATCCCACTGGCTCGGCGCACTGGCTTGAACGCTGGTGGCCGGCTACCCGACCGCTGGCCCGCCGCGAGGTCGGATTGGCGCGCGATCGGATGTGGGCACGGCTGCGCCGGGTGTTGAGCGGCACTGCCATCGCGATCGACTACAGCCACCGGCTACCCGAGCGGCGTCGCGGCGTCTGGGACGGCGGAACCTTGCAAGGTTTCAAGAAGGGAAGGCCCCACCGACCGATACCCGATGGATCGATGAATCTCACCGCGCATGTCGCACTCGACGCCTGCGCGAGTAGTGGCGGGGCGTTGATGCACCAGTCATCGATCCTCTCCGGTCTCGCCGGTTTTCCCGCCAGCTACGGCTCCTATGAGTGGCTGATCGAACCCGTGGTGCAACGATGACGCCGTGTCGGAGCACTCGGTAGATCAGGTGATCGCCACGGTGGGCCTCGCCCGCTATCTGCACGATGATTCCGAATCGACCATTCACTTGGACCTGGGCACCAACCATCCCGGTGCGCACGGTGGCCTGGAACTTGAACTGCGAGTTGACGCCGGGATCGTCGAATCCTGTCGCGTCAAACCTGGATTGCTGCATCGCAGCACCGAGAAGCTCTTCGAGGCGCGCGATTACCGGCAGATCATGATGCTGGCCAACCGCCATGACTGGCTCAGCGCGGTTTCCTCGGAGATCGGCGTGGCGCTGGCCGTCGAACAGGCAACCGGAATCGTGCCTTCGCAGCGAGCAACCTGGATGCGCATGCTGCTCGCCGAGGCCGGGCGCATCGGCGCGAGTTCACTGTTCCTCGCGGCACTCGGAGTACCCGGCTGCGCGGAACTGCGCGCACGCTGGGCAACCTGGCAGGAGGACGCCACCGGCGGTCGCGTGCATCCCATGATCACCCGCATCGGCGGCCTCGAACACCCGCTCCCGGAAGCCTCGATCCGCGAACTGCTCGACATCGTCGAAATCGTCGAGAAGGCCGCCACAACCTGGATCGCCGAACTAGGAGATCGCGCGGAGTTGATCGGGCTCGCGCCGGTCTCTTTGCAACTCGCGCAGGACTACGCATGTTCCGGGGCAGTGGGCCAGGCCAGTGGCGTTGACTGGGATCTACGCCGCGACGACCCGTACCTGCTCTACAACGCACTGGACATCGACTACTCCCTACCGGTTTCGACCGACGGCGACGCCGCCGCGCGTTACCGCTCGCTCATCACGGGGATGCAGGTGAGCGCGCAGATCATCCGCGCTGTGATCGAGCAACTGGCAGCCGTGCACGACCAACCGGTCAACGTCCCCTTGCCCAAGACCTTGCGTGCCCCGGAAACAACCGTGCACGTGGGTACCCAAAATCCCCTCGGCATCGCCGGCTGGCTGCTGGTCAGCGATGGAGACGTGATGCCGTTGCGATTGAAGGCTCGGACCCCGAGTTTCGCGCACCTGCAGGCGATGCAATTCGCGCTTGTTGGAACGCCGGTGGATCTACTCGGCCCTGCGGTGGCGTCGTTCTTCTTCGTAGTGGGCGACGCCGATCGTTAACTGCGTCTACTACTTCTCGTGCTCGCGAATGTAGGTGGCGAACCGGGCCCGCAGCAACGCCTCGGTGTTTGCATCAAGATCGCCGGAGCCGAACATCTCCTTGACCGCGCGGACGGTTTCGATGAACGTCCCTCCGATGGCACCCAGGTCCCCTTGCTCGCCTTCGATCGCCACCATGCCCGGCATGTGGCCGAACAGGTCGGTGAAGAAGCCGATGTCTACCCGGTGCTCGGCAATGTGGAAGGCGCGATGCCGCAACTCATCGAACGGTAGATCTTCCAGGGGAGTCTCGCTCATGGCACCTGACCTTAGGTCACTCGTCGTCTTCGGGGGCATCCGGCAGCAAACACGCCCGCTCGATCCACACCGCCGCGATGCAGGTCGCACCCGCACCGGTGGCGGCCAATAGCCCGGAGAAGAACGCCTGTTGAGCCGCCGGCGTGGACAGCCCGTCGCCGAGCGTGGCGGCCACCACTCCGAAGTACAGCCCGGCCACCACGGCACCCATCCGCGAGGCAGCCATCGTGACCACCACCACCCGTGCGGCCATCAGCGCGGGCAACGGTTCGGCCTGCGGATACTTCTCGTTGCGCGCGCGGACCCGCGGCCGCACGAACCACCCCCAGGTGAACAACGCGATCGCCAACAGCCACAACGC
>CAZWIW010000002.1:10448-23938 GCA_964634545.1 uncultured Rubrivirga sp. | reverse complement strand
GCGGCCGCACGAACCACCCCCAGGTGAACAACGCGATCGCCAACAGCCACAACGCCGAGCCCGCCAAGATCGGCAGCGGAAGTGAGCGGCCCGTCCAGCCGGCGACCACCGTGGCCAACGCCCACCCGAGCGCAGCGCCGATCACCAGAAGCACCACCAGCAAGCGGATCGAGGTCGGCTTCATTCGACGCCACCGTGCCCATCAAGTGGGCGCACGTGCTGGTCGGCGTCCAGATCTTCGATCAGGTCGACAACCGCTCCGCGCCCGACCACCTGCGCACCGCTGTCGACCTCGGCCCACGGAATCAACACGAAGCCACGCTCGTGCGCCCGCGGGTGCGGCAACGTGAGCATCCGATCCGCGCTCACCCGACCACCGGCGTCGATGATGTCCAAATCCAGCGTCCGCGGCCCCCAACGCACGTCCCTGACTCGACCCGCTTGCTGTTCGCGCATCTGCAGGATCGACAACACTTCATCGGGCTCGAGCTCTGACTCCACGACCACCACGGCATTGACGAAGTCCGGTTGTTCGGGTCCACCCACCGGAGCGGTGGAGTACAACGACGACGCCACATGGCCACTACTCGACAACGCAACCGGAACCTCGACCAATTCACGCGCGACGATTTCCTGCGCCGCACCGAGGTTGGCCCCCACGGCGATCACATACCGCATGCCTTAGGAGTTCTCTCTGCGAATCCGCACGATCACATCGTCGAACGGCACCGGAATCGGTGCCGAGGGCTTATGCACCGCCACCTCCACGTAGGCCAGACCCGGCATCGCGAGGCACGAATCGGCGATGCGCTGCGCGAGGGTCTCGATGAGGTCGAACGGCTCACCGACCACGATGGCGTGCGCCTGCTCGGCAACAACCGAGTAGTCGATCGTTTGCGCGAGGTCATCGTTCGCAGCAGCCGCGGCGATATCCACACCTAACGCGATGTCCACGCGGAATTCCTGCCCGTCCCGACGCTCGGAGTCCAACACCCCGTGATGACCCCACCCGGTGATCCCGAGGATCTCGATCCGATCGGTCACTGCTCGCCACCTCGCATTGCCATGCTCACTTTGATGGCATCGACCGTGCCTTGCACGTCGTGCACCCGGACACCCCACACGCCTCGCTCGGCCAACAGCGCGCTCATCGCCGAGGTCGCGACATCGCGCCCGGCCGTCTCGCGCATCGTGCCTGCATCATCGGCAAGCAACGCACCGAGGAAGCGCTTGCGCGACGGCCCGACCAGCAGCGGGAAGCCCAGATCGCCCAGACGATCCAAACCGCGCAGCACCTGCCAGTTGTGCTCGGCGTCCTTGGCGAAACCGATGCCCGGATCCAAGATCAGCGCCGATCCGTCGACACCCGCATCCATGGCCTTGCCAACCTGCTCCTGCAATTCCTCGCACACCTGCGCTACAGGATCGTGGTACTGCGCGAGTTCGTCCATTCGATCGGAATGACCGCGCCAGTGCATGATCACGTACGGAACACCGAGCCGCGCCACAACACCGTGCATGGTCTCGTCGGCCCGCCCGCCACTGACATCGTTGACGATGCTGGCTCCGGCCTGCACCGCGGCCTCGGCTACCTGCGCGCGCATGGTGTCGATGCTCACCGTCATCCCGGCACCGGACAACTCCCGGATCACCGGCAACACCCGAGCGCATTCCTCATCGGGAGTGATCCGCTGGGCACCCGGCCGCGTGGACTCCCCACCCACATCGATCACGTCCGCACCTTGTGCGTGCATCACGCGCGCTTGCTCCACCGCGCGATCAACCGAATCGAACAGCCCGCCATCGGAGAAGGAATCGGGGGTCACGTTCAGCACGCCCCACACCACTGGCGCATGCACTCCCCAACGCGAGCAAGGTAGAGCGACCACCTCACTTCCCCACGATCAACGACATCGCCTCCGCGCGGGTGGCCGGATCGTGCAGGTTGCCGCGCACCGCGCTGGTGACGGTTCGCGCACCGGGCTTGCGCACCCCGCGCACCGCCATGCACATGTGCTCGGCTTCGATCACCACGATGGCACCGCGGGGTTCGAGGATGCGCATGAGGGAATCGGCCACCTGCGAGGTGAGTCGCTCTTGGACCTGCGGGCGGCGGGCGAACACGTCCACCAACCGAGCGAGCTTCGAGAGTCCGGTGATTTGCCCGGACTTACTGGGCAGATACCCCACGTGGGCGACCCCGTAGAACGGCAGCAGGTGGTGCTCGCAGGTGCTGTAGAGCTCGATGTCCTTCACGAGGACGAGTTCGTCGTGGCCGATGTCGAAGGTGGTGGTCAAGACGTCGTCAGCTGTTTGTCGTAGCCCCCCGAACACTTCCGCGTAACTTCGGGCAACCCGCTCTGGGGTATCCCGCAGGCCTTCACGATCGGGATTGTCACCGATCGCGATCAACAGATCACGGATGGCTTTGCTTACCGCTTCGGCGTTGTACTCCCCCACGGGGCCGTCGGCGCCCGTCAGCACCGGATCGATGCCCATTGGTTCGCCTAGGTGTTCTCGGGGTCGCGGGATTCGCGCACGGCGGGATCGAAGGCGGAGGATCGACGGTGCCCGTTCGATGAACTACCCGGGAAGGGAATCGGGCCGCGGGTATCGGGGGCGCGACGGGCCGACCCGGTCCAGGCCGGGCGCGGCGAGCGCAGCCGCAACTCGGTGAAGATCTCCTCGATCTCGGTCTTGTCCAAGGTCTCTCGTTCGAGCAGGGCCAGCACAAGGCCGTCGAGGACATCGCGGTTATCCACCAAGACGTCGTACGCCTCTTGGTGCGCGGCTTCGATGAAAGTGCGCACTTCCTCGTCGATCGCGGCAGCTACTTCCTCGGAGTAGTCGCGCGTATGGCCCATATCGCGACCGAGGAAAACTTCGCCTTGCTCTTGTCCGTACTTGATGGCACCCAGGCGTTCGGTCATGCCGAACTGCGTGACCATCGCGCGCGCCACGCTCGTAGCCTTCTCGATGTCGTTAGCCGCCCCAGTGGTCGGATCGTGGAAGATCAACTCCTCGGCAGCGCGGCCACCGAGCATGTAGGCGAGTTGGTTCAGCATCTCGCTGCGCGTGGTGGAGTACTTCTCCTGATCGGGCAAGACCATGGTGTAACCGAGAGCGCGACCGCGGGGCATGATCGTGATCTTGTGCACCGGATCGTTGCCCGGTAGAGCCGCAGCAACCAGGGCGTGACCGGCTTCGTGATAAGCGGTGATCGTCTTCTCGTGATCGTCCATCACCCTGGTGCGCTTCTGCGGACCGGCGATCACCCGGTCGATGGCCTCGTCGAGGGCTTCGTTATCGATGAAGGTCTTGTCCGAGCGCGCGGTCAGCAGTGCAGCCTCGTTCAACACGTTGGCCAGATCCGCACCGGTGAAGCCGGGGGTGCGCCGGGCGACGGCCATGAGGTCCACTTCTTCGGTGATGGGCTTGCCCTTGGCGTGCACCTGCAGGATTTCGTAGCGGCCGTTCAGATCCGGGCGCTCGACAGCGATCTGGCGATCGAAACGCCCGGGGCGCAACAGCGCCGGGTCCAAGATGTCCGGGCGGTTCGTGGCAGCGATCAAGATGACACCGCCGGTCGCATCGAATCCGTCCATCTCGACCAGCATTTGGTTGAGGGTTTGCTCGCGTTCATCGTGCCCGCCACCGAGGCCGGCGCCACGGTGGCGGCCGACGGCGTCGATCTCATCGATGAACACGATTGCCGGTGCGTTGGCCTTGGCCTGCTCGAACAGGTCGCGTACCCGACTGGCACCCACACCGACGAACATCTCGACGAAGTCCGAACCGGAGATCGTGTAGAAGGGAACGCCTGCCTCTCCGGCTACGGCGCGCGCGAGGAGGGTCTTGCCGGTTCCCGGCGGGCCGTACAACAGCACGCCCTTCGGAATCTTCGCGCCGACCTTTTGGAAACGTTCGGAATCGGCGAGGAAGTCCTTGATCTCGACGAGCTCCTCGACGGCTTCATCGGCGCCAGCAACGTCTTCGAAGGTGGTTTGCGGCATGTCCTTGGTGAATGCCTTCGCCTTCGACTTGCCGAAGTTCATCAACCGGCCACCGCCGCCTTGCATCTGGCTGAAGATGAACACCATCAGCAAGATCAGCAGGGCGAAGGGCAACAGCGAGATGAACAAGGTCACCAGGATGTTGTCGCTGGGCACCACCACGTTGTAGCCACCGGGCAGCTGTCCGGCGTCGGTTCGCTCCTGCAGCAGGTTCTGCAGTTCTACGCCTTGACCGGTGATGTAGTGCGAGCGCACCTGATCGCCGTTCTTCAAGGTCAGTTCGAGAACCTGGTCGCGATCGATGAGGGTGGCGGTGTCGACACTGCCGGAGGTGATCTGTGAAATCGCATCACCGGTGTCGATCTCCTCAGGCGCCCCCAGCCCGGAAATCACGGTCGAACCGACCAAGACCAGCACGACGGCCATGGCGATCCAGAAGATCGGCCCACGCAGCCATCGCTTCACGTTCACCGCACAACGGTAACGGACTCACGATCTGCCGCCCACTGGTCGGGGGGCCGGGCGCTTCTGCTGAGCGCGAACCTCCGCGGGCCGCGGCCTAGGGGCCGGCGGTCGGATCGAGTCTCTAGTTTGCGTAGACGTGGGGGGCGAGGGTCCCCACACATCGCAGATTCCGGTAACGCTGGTCGTAATCCAGCCCGTAGCCCACGACGAACTCATTCGGGATATCGAAGCCGATGTACTTCGGCTCCACCGCCACCTTGATGGCGTCGGGCTTGCGCAGCAAAGTGAAGACCTCCAGCGAGGCCGGCTTGCGCGATTTCAAGTTCTTCAGCAGCCAGGACAAGGTCAAACCCGAATCCAAGATGTCCTCGACGATGAGGACATCCCGATCCGCGACATCTGCGTCGAGGTCCTTCAAGATCCGCACGACCCCACTCGAGGTGGTTCCCGACCCGTAGGAGGAGACGGCCATCCAGTCCATATCAGCGTGAAGGTGCAAAGCCCGCGCTAGATCGGCCATGACCATGACCGCACCGTTCAGAACTCCGACGAGCAGCGGGGTTCGCCCGGCGTAGTCGGCATCGATCTGGGCGGCGATCTGTGCGATCCGCTCGTGCAACTGCGCTTCCGTGAGAAGCACGTGTTCGAGGTCGGCTTCGACGTCTTGAGATTCCACTCACAACTCCCGGGGTCGGTCGAGCAGGGTTAGCCTTCCACACTCGATACTCGCCTCGATCGCACCTGGGAGCCGCGCCGGGCCTTGCCCCTTCCAGCGCGAGACCATGGCCTCCACCTGCTGGATGTGATCGAAGGTGAGGTCATCGCCGATCCCTGCGAGATGTTGGTGCATCGCGCGGATGACCCGGGTGCGAACGGCGCGGGGCAATTCGCTGAGCGCTTCGGTCGATGCACTGCACCGGCCGGACTCGCACAGCACAAGCCGTCCAAACTCACCGTGCGCCCACGCGTCCAGGGCGTCGGCGTCATCACCCAACAACGCTGCTGAGCGCGCCAGACTTGCTGCCAGGCCGGGGCCGAGATCGGATTCGAGTGTGGAGAAACTGCGCCGCACCCGAACGCGTGCGTAGTGCGGATCGTGATTGTGCGGATCGTCCCAAGGCACGAAGCCACGCACCTCGAAACGCTCCCGGGCTACGTCATGGACCAGCGAGCGCATGATGCCCAGGAAGGGCCGATGCCAGGGCGGGTCGCATGGCCGCATCGCGGACAGGGATCGCGCGCCCGAACCGCGGGCCAAGCGCAACAAGACGGTTTCGGCCTGATCGTCGAGGGTGTGCGCGAGCAGGATCTGCGCAGCCTCCCGCGAACTCGCAAGTTCCAGCAACGCCGCCCGGCGCGCCCGCCGCGCAGCGGCCTCCGGACCGCCTTCCCGCCCGACCTGAACCCGGCGGATCTCTACGTCGTCGATCCCCACGGCAGTGCAAGCATCCGCAGCGCGCTGGGCGACGTTCGCGGAGTCGGCTTGGAGTCCGTGATCCACGATCCCGACGGTTAAGGATCCGCCCAGGTTCGATACCGCCCACGCGGCCGCATCGGCCAGGGCCAAGGAATCCGGACCACCGGAACACCCGACCACCACCGGTCCGGCACCGATGCACTCGGTCACCGCATGCCGAAGGGACTGCGCTTGTGGGGAGACGCTCACGCCGCAATCCCGCGCACCCGCGCGAGCCACAGGTTGGGATCACGGACTTCTTGCGCACTGGGCAGGTTCTCCGCCCGCTCCCACACCCGGTTGACGGTGGCCATGCCCCCTTCGGCCATCAGCGCGCGAACGAATGCCGCGCCTTCTCGGTATTGCGCCATCTTGGCGTCCATCCCCAACGCCTTGCGCCACAGCGAATCCGCACCGCGCACACTCGCTTCACTCGAGCGCCTGCTCTCGAAGCGTTCACGGATCTGCGGGACAGTGGGGATGATCGAGGTGTCGACCTCGTCCATGACAACGTCGGCATGTCCTTCGAGAACCGACATCAAGCCGGTGATCTCATCGAGAACAGCGCGCTGCTCGGGAGTTTGCGCTGCCGTCAGTAGGTCGGGGGTGCGTCGTTTCACTATCGCATCGAATACCTCCCCGGCAATCGCCAAGAAGCGCTCACCGGATGACGTCTCATCGAAGGTCTGCAAAGCGCGGGCAATCAGGCCCCGGAAGTGTTGATCGAGCCAGGGAACCGCACCGAACTGCACACGGTGGGTCTCTTCATGCAAGCAAACCCATAACCGAAAGTCCCGAGGCTCGACCTCCAGCAACTGTTCGATATCCACGATGGTGGGCGCAACGAGCAGGAGTCGCCCGGGGTCTGCAAGAGCCTCGTACTGACCCAACACCTTGCCGCTCAACCAACCCAGGGCCGCACCGATTTGCACCGCACTAGCGCGCGGCCCGATGGCCTGGGCTGCGTTCGATGATTCCTCGTGCCGCTCCAATGCGGCAGGCCACAGCGAGAGGACTTTGCCCATCGCGGCCACATTCGAATCGATCCAGTCACCACGATCGACGACGACGGCCGGATGACCGGGCTCGGCTTCCATGCCGGTAATCGCGTGCACGTGCTCACGTGCTTCTTGCGCGTGATCACGCAGTTCGGTGACCACGCTACGGGCCTGCTGCAAGGTCAGATCCGGACCATCTGGCGCGAACCGTCGACCGACCCTGCTGGCCAGCGCGAAATCGATGGGTGCGCTCATCGCGGAGCAACCGGGGCGGCAGCGTCCGGCGGGCGGGCGATCATCGCGACAACATCTCCGGTGAGTGACCACGGGCCCGCCGAATAGGGGATCAGCAATGCGTCACCTCGAGCGACTTGCCGGCCGTGATCTCCCATCGTCAAAACACCGTGGCCGTCCGTGACCAGCACAATCGCGAAACCGGCTTCGACATCGGCACTTGCGCGGTTACCCGCGGGGGCAAGGCGGTGCAGACGGAAGTAGGGGTCGGCCTCAGCCGGTAGCGCAGTGATCAGGCCTTCGCGTTCGATGTCCTCGCGGGCGACCACCAGATTGTCGAGATCGGAGTCGGATACCGCGGAGGTATCCACCGCTTGCAGCGCGGTGTCGAAGCCGAGGTCGAGGTGGCCATCCTTGAAGCCGTCGACGGCGAACCCCTCCCACTCCAGCAGGATGGAAAGGTCGGTCGGTTCTTGGAGTTCCAGCACGAACACACCTGCCTGGACAGTGTGTGGCAGCCCCGCCGGGACGAGCATCGCATCGCCGGGGCGAACCTCGCGGGTGCGCAGGGCGGACAGCAGCGCTTCGCTGTCGCGATCCATCACCCAAGAACGCATCCGATCCATGGACATCTGCTCGGCGAACCCCACACCTACGCGAGCGCCCTCGGGAGCATCGAGTACGTACCACGCCTCGGTCTTGCCATGCGCAAGTCCGAGGTGAGTACGCGAGAAGTCACGCTTGGGGTGCAGATGCACCGGGAGGCGCTGATCGAGGTCGAGCAGTTTCACGAGCAACTCGGTGCTGGAGCCGTAGCGATCGACATGGTCAGGTCCTAGCCAGGCATTCGGATCCGCGCTGACCTCTTCGGCCAGGTACTTGCCATCGGGCAAGACCGTAAGACCCGCTGGGGCTTGCCCGAAGCGAGCGGTCGCCGATCCGATCCACTCCTCCGGTCTGCGCGGTCCGCCAGGACCGTGCCGCAACGCACCGATTCGATCGCCGCCCCGATAGAAATGGTCGAACTGGTTGACCGGAAGGACGATCGGATCGTTGTAGCCCATTAACGGCACCCACATTCTGCGAGGTTGCTGGCGAGTCGATCCATAGTGTCACGGGCTTGGGCTTGTGAGCGCACGCGATTGGCCAAGACGACGAAGACCAACGGTCGTCCCTCGGTGTCCATGACGGTGCCGGCAAGTGCACCCACCCCGGTGAGTGTGCCCGTCTTCGCACGCACTACTCCGCGTCCGGCAGAGGTGGCCTTCGTGGCGAAACGGTCGGCCAATGTGCCGGAGACGCCGGCTACCGCGAGCCCACCGGAGATAGCACTCCACCTCTCCTCGCGCACCACGTCACTGAGCACTTCGGCGATGGTGATGGGGGCGATTCGATTGCGACCGGACAGTCCGCTCGCGTCGACCAGCTGCATGCCGGAGATATCGATACCCGCGCTGCTCAGCACTTCGGTCATCCCGCGTGCCCCACCGGCGAAGGACCCTTCGCCGACCACAGCCGATCCAACGAGGTGGCCGAGTGATTCGGCAACGTCGTTGTCGGAACCGGTGAGCATCTGCTGGACGATCTCGGTGATGGTTGCCGACTCGACCTTGGCGAGTTCACGTGCCGAACTCGGCGCCGATCCGCGCTCGACGCTGCGCACCTGAACGCCCTGCTTCTCCAGGTAGCCCGCGAAGGCGCGCGCGGCCTTTCGCGCGGGATCTGGTACTCGGGCACGGGAATTGGCGGACTTGCGCCCTTGATCCATCATCAAGGCCGATACCGGCGCTGCCACCCCTGCCGCGGGGAAGCCCTTCGGCCACCCGGGACCTAGTTGCCGGCCGGTGAAAAGGGAATCGTCGAACACCACATCCACCCGGGTGGTGGTGCCAAGTGCGGTGGCGGTCTCGCGCGCGAGCCGTCGAATGGTGGCCGGGCCATCGGCCTGGGAGTCTCGCTCGTCCTTGCGCGCCAACGTCGCATCTCCGCCGCCGATGAGGTAGACGACGTCTCCCGCAGCAGTCGAGGTGGTGGCTAACCGGGTTCTGGGGCCCAGCGCCTCGAGGGCAGCAGCAGCGGTAAGGATCTTCAGACTCGATGCGGGGATCAACGCTCGCTCTGCCCGCTCGTCGTACAAGACCGCGTCGGTTCCTGGATCGACCACCACCACACCAGATCGACGAAGCGTCTTAGCGGTCGCGAGATCGTCGATCTGATCGATCACGCCCGCGGCGCTGGGACCGCTGCCGGAATCTGCGGTGGCGGCGGGCCACGGTGCATTCGGCGCGCTGGCGGAGGGACCGGATGCCGCGGGGGGCAGGCTGTCTGCGCCGTAGGCAGGAGGAGTGCTGCCCGTGGTGGGCAGGATCGTGGTGGAGAAGGCAAGGAAGCTGGCCGTGGCCAGCGCACCTACGCGCGCACGCAGTGCTGTTACTGCTGTCACTGCTGTCATTGCGCCTCCTTCCGGCCGTTACCCTACGCAGATCAGCAGCACTCGAAGGGGCACCGGTACCCACAGGCAGTACGGTGAAGGGGATGGACATGGAGCCGCTCGAATTCGACGTCACGATCGAGATACCGGCGGGTAGCCGCAATAAGTACGAGATGGACCACACCACCCACCGCATCAGGCTCGACCGGATGCTGTTCACCTCGACCCGCTACCCGCACGATTACGGCTACATCGACGACACCCTGGGCCTGGACGGCGATCCCCTCGACGCCCTCGTGCTGGTGCAAGAACCCACGTTCCCTGGCGTTGTCATCGGCTGCCGAGCCGTTGGGATGTTCCGTATGACCGACGAGGCGGGCGGCGACGACAAAGTGCTGTGTGTGCCGTCGGGGGATCCTCGGATGGAACACCTGCGCGATATCCATCACGTTGCCGAGTTCGATCGGCTGGAAATCCAGCACTTCTTCGAGGTCTACAAGGACCTCGAGCCGGGAAAGTCCGTCGAGGGCGCGACCTGGGTCGGGCGCACCGAGGCGGAGAAGGAGATCCGGGAATCCTGGGATCGCCACCAACAGACCCTGAAGTGACCTGACCAAGGTCCCGAAGAGTCCGGCGCTTCGACCCTGTCGGCAGCGCTGTCATCGGACATACCGTCGGGGGTATGAGGAAATTACTGATTCTCGGCGGTGGCACCGCCGGCACGATGGCAGCCAACAAGTTGCGCAAGGAACTCGGTGCGCAGGACTGGCAGATCACCGTCCTCGACGCCGATGACGATCATCGCTACCAGCCCGGCTACCTGTTCATGCCGTTCGGGACCTACTCACCGAGGCAGGTGACCAAGTCCCGTCGAGCGACCTTGAACTCAGGTGTCGACCTGCAGTACGGCGAGATCGATGTGGTCCGCCCCGAAGAGCAGGTGGTCGCGCTCACCGACGGCCGTGAGTTCGGCTACGACATGCTCATCATCGCCACGGGGGTGAGCCCGCGCCCGGACCAAACCGAAGGAATGCTCGGCCCGCAGTGGCGCGAGTCGGTCCACGAGTTCTACTCCTACGAAGGCTCGGTGACCCTCGCCGAGAAGCTCAAGGACTGGCAAGGCGGGCGGCTTGTCGTCAACATCGTCGAAATGCCGATCAAGTGCCCGGTGGCTCCGCTGGAGTTCGCGTTCTTGGCCGACGACTTCTTCAAGGACAAGGGCATCCGCGACAAGGTCGAGATGACGTACGTGACTCCACTGCCTGGGGCATTCACCAAGCCCATCGCCGCTGAGGCGTTCGGCAATACGCTCGATGAGAAAGGCATCGCCGTCGAGTCCGACTTCATGTTGATGGAGATCGACAACGACAAGCAGGCGTTGGTTTCCTACGACGAGCGCGAAGTCCCCTTCGACCTGCTGGTGACCGTGCCGCTGAACATGGGCCAGGACTACGTGTCCCGCTCCGGTCTCGGGGACGAACTCAACCTCGTACCGGTCGACAAGTTCACGCAACTCTCGACTCAGTTCGACACCATCTTCGCGCTCGGTGACGCCAACGACATCCCCGCGTCCAAGGCGGGGTCCGTCGCGCACTTCGAAATCGACATTTTCGTGGAGAACTTCCTGCAGCACATTGCAGGCAAGCAGATGTCGCACAAGTTCGATGGCCACGCCAACTGCTTCATCGAGACCGGTGGTGGCAAGGCGATGTTGATCGACTTCAACTACGACTACGAGCCACTGCCCGGCAAATTCCCTTACGCCGGCGTGGGTCCGATGAACCTGTTGAAGGAGAGCCGCATCAACCACCTCGGCAAGCTCGCGTTCCGGTGGATCTACTGGAACGTACTGATGCCAGGGCGCTCGATGCCCATGCCCGCGCTGATGTCCCTCAAGGGCAAGCGCACCGACCTACTGGAAACCGAAGAAAAGAAGGAACCGGCGCTTTCGGCCTAGGAAGCGCCAGCCAGGCACACGTGAGGAGTTGATCGCCATGGCAACGACAGTTATCAACGGCAAGGAGCTCGTCGTCGACGACGAAGGCTTCATGACCGAGTACGACCAATGGGACGAGACCATCGGCCAGGAGCTGGCGACCGCGATCGGGGTCGACATGACCGACGATCACTGGAAGGTCATCCGCTTCCTGCGCGAGGACTTCCAAGCCAAGGGTGAGACCCCGACCATTCGCCGGGTCTCCACCGCTGGCGGTGTCGATACCAAGACGCTGTTCCAGCTCTTCCCCAAGAAGCCGGCCAAGAAGATGTCCTACATCGCCGGTCTGCCCAAGCCGCACGGCTGCGTCTAGGAGGCTGAGATGACCGCAACGGCGGAAATGATCGTCCCCGCCTTCGACGACGACGTCGAGACCGACCGGACTCTTGCCATCATCTGCTCGAAGGGCAGTTTGGACATGGCTTACCCCGGACTCATCCTGGGCAACGCCGCCCTGGGTGAAGGAGTCGATGTGCACCTGTTCTTCACCTTCTGGGGATTCGACATGATCACCAAGGGTCGGATGGAGCACTTGAAGTTCTCACCGGTCGGTAACCCAGCGGCACACATGCCAGCTGCGTTGGCGCCGCTGCCGGGGATGACCTCGATGGCTACGCACATGATGAACAAGTCCCTGGAGGAACTCGACATCCCTCCGGTGCCGGAGTTCCTGGAACTGCTGAAGGCTTCGGGCGCGAAGTTGTGGGCCTGCCGGCTCAGTGCCGACATGAATCACGTCGACGAATCAGATCTCTTCGATGGTCTCGACGGCATTATCAATGCCAGCGACTTCATCGAGTTGACCGAAGGGGCGCAACTCCTCTTCATCTGAGTGGACGCTCAGGTGAGCGCTCCCTCGCGAAGGGACCGGATGGCGAAAGCCTCTGGTCCCTTCGGCTATTACTGATCCGAGCGAATGTGGTCGCCGCCGTGGATCTGATCGAGCGCATGGGGCAGCACCGGACCGAGTGCGGCGATCCCATCCTTGCAGCCTCCCGGGGAACCGGGGAGGTTCACGATCAAAGTGTTCCCCGCGATCCCGGCGATGCCGCGGGACAAGATCGCGGTGGGTATGCCGTTCACCACCCCGTAGTTGCGCACCGCCTCCGCAAGACCCGGGGATTCGCGCTCGATGACGGTCCGAGTCATCTCGGGGGTGAGGTCTTGCGGCGTGTGTCCGGTGCCCCCTGTGGTGAGCACGAGGTCAAAGCCCGCCTGCACGGCAGCCGCGAGTGCGTCGGCCACGGGCTGCCCATCGGCAACCACCTGCGGTCCGTCCACTTCAAAGCCCAGCTCACTGAGTCCCGCGACCAAGATCGGTCCCGAGGTGTCCTGCCATTCGCCGCGGGCCGCCCGGTTCGAAGCGGTTACCACGAGCGCGCGGTAGGTCACAGATTCTCCGGGCGCACATAGTGTCCTGATCGGCCACCGGACTTCTCCAGCAAGACCACCTGATCGATCATGGCCGATCGATCCACTCCCTTCACCATGTCGATCATCGCCAGCGCACCGACACTCGCCCCGGTGAGTGCTTCCATCTCCACGCCGGTGCGATCGGCGGTCCGCACCGCGACGGTGATGCGCACGCCCTCGTCCTCGACCTGCACATCGACATCCACACCGTGGATCGCGATCGGATGGCATAAGGGAATGAGATCGGCGGTGCGCTTGGTACCACCGATGGCGGCTATTCGTGCGACAGCCAGGGCGTCCCCCTTCGGCACCCCTGCTCCTCGCAACAACGAGACAACCTCAGCGCTGACGCGCACGAATGCTTCGGCAACGGCCCGCCGATCGGTGATGTCCTTCGCCGCGACATCCACCATCCGAGCGTCGCCGGACTCATCGAGGTGGGTGAACTCGGTCACCGGATGTCCTCGCGAAGGTCGATAACGTC
>CAZWIW010000002.1:0-10348 GCA_964634545.1 uncultured Rubrivirga sp. | reverse complement strand
ACGAAGTTCTCGAATGAGATGTACGAACTCACGGGATTCCCGGGCAAGGTGATGACCGGAACGGGTTCTCGATCATCGTCCATCACGAATCCATGTCCTTGCGGCATACCCGGGTGCATGGCGACTTTCGTGAACTCAACAGTGCCCTTTTCGGTGAAGACTTCCTTGACGGTGTCGTAGGCGCCCATGCTCACCCCGCCGCTAGTAAGGATCAGATCCGCGCGGTGCAGTTGATCGGCGATTGCCTCGGCGAAGGCGGCAGCATCGTCGACCACCGGTGGTACGCGGTAGGCCTGCGCTCCGACCTCATTGGCGGCGGCCACAAGTAGGAAACTGTTGGAGTCACTGATCAAGCCTTTACTGAGCGGCGTGCCCGGTTCCACCAGTTCACTTCCGGTGGACAGCACGGCCACCCGTGGACGCGGGTGCACGAGCAGTGAACCCCGACCCACCGCGGCGATGACGGCGAGGTGACGAGCGGACAGCAGCGTGCCCGCCCGCACCACGGTGTCACCGACGATCACGTCTTCTCCCGCACGTCGGATGTAGGTGCCCGGTTCCACCGGCTCGCGGATCTGGACTGTCTCGATCCCTGCATCGGTCAGTTCCACCGGCACGATGCACTCGGTTCCCGCCGGAATCGGTGCCCCGGTCATGATCCGAACAGCGGTCCCCGGGGTGACATCGACATCGGCTCGGTAGCCAGCGGGGACATCATCGACAACTTTCAAGCTCACCGGCCATTGACCGGTCGCCTCGGCGATATCCGCAGCGCGAACGGCATACCCGTCCATCGATGAGTTATCGAAGGACGGCAGCGGCCAGGACGCGGTGACATCCTCGGCGAGCACGCAGCCGTGACTCTCCGCAAGGGAAAGCGTGATCGGCGCAAGCGGCGCCAAGCCAGCGAGGATCCCCTCGCGATACTCGTCTACCGAAACCAGCACAGCGTCAGCCTAGGAGGCGAGACGGGCGCGTGCCCGGGTAGTGCGCTCGACTCGGTCTCCCGCGTCGGAAATCGCATCCATGACATCTTGCAGCGCGCGCAGACTGTGCCCGGACAAGAAAGTGTCGACATAGGGCAAGGCCGCCGCCATTCCTCCGGTCAACGGCTCGAATGACTCCGCCGCCTTACGCGGGTTCACCCAGATGATGTGGTGCGCTAGCCGGGAAAGTCGCTCCATCGTCTCGGCGAGCAACTCCGGGCGATCGCTCTCCCAGCCGTCGCTGACAATCACGATGACGGCCCCCCGGGCCATGCCGCGGCGACCGAAGTCCTCGACGAAAGACCGCAATGCCACCCCGATTCGAGTGCCCCCGGACCAGTCGTTCGCAGCAGCAGCAGCCTGCCGGTAGGCAACGTCGGTGTGATTCGTGGACAACTGACGGGTCAGCCGGGTCAGGTGCGTAGCGAAGACGAAGGCTTCGGCCTTGATGGCGCGCACCGCACCGCGCAACAGATGAAGGTAGATGCGGGCATAGGGCTCCATCGATCCAGAGACATCCGCGATCAAGATGATGCGGCGCGGCTTGGTAGTGCGCTTGCGGTGGATGACCTGCACCGGATCACCGGCACTTCTGTGCGAGCGCCGCAATGTCGCCCTGATGTCGATCTCCCCGGAACTGCGATGGCGGCGGGTGCGCCGGCCTCGCCGCAACGGAGGCACGAGGGGCAACTGCTCGACCAAGCGCTGAATCAGGCGAAGTTCGTCGTCGGTGAGGGTGGAGAACTCCTTGTCATTGACCCGCTCACGGGCGCTGACAGCGGCCAGCGCACTGGCCTGGTCGGTGTCCGCCTCGCTGTCGATGGCACCTGGAGTGGCGCCGGTTCCCTGCCTGCCTGCTTGACCGCTACCCGGGTCGCCTGTGTCCGGTGGCGGGGCATCACCCGGCGGTGCCGGAGTCGGACTCCCACCGTCATCGGGACCTGTCATGTCACCGGCGATGTCCGCGATGTCGACGAGCCCGCGGAATACCTGGCGGAAGACGCGGTCGTACGTTTCATGTTGGTCATGTGCCGTGGTGAGAGTCACCCGACCGAGCCAGTACAACTCATGCAGCGACGCCGGCTCCGCGAGCACCACGCTGGTGGTAAACCGCGCACTACGCTCGGGAGTGACCGGCACGCCGGCTCGGTGCAGCAGGTCACCGAATGCCGCACAGATGGCCGGCAGGTCGGCGCTGTCAGCCACTAGCCACCCAGGACAGGCCCTCGGCGCGCGCCAGATCCTGGTCTTCGCGGTACTTCAGCACCGAACTGAGCGTGCGCTCCACTCCACCCTCGTCCAATTCGGTGACCCCGAGCAGTGCTGCGGCGTGCACCCAATCGATGGCTTCGGCGACACCGGGTGGCTTTTGCACGTCTAGTCCGCGCAGTCGCTCTACCGCACCGGCCACCTGCTGCGTGAGTTCGGTGGATGCCTCCGGCACCCGGGCACGCACGATGGCAGTGGCCTGGTCGAGTTCCGGGTAGTCGATCCAGTGATACAGGCAACGACGCTTCAGGGCGTCGTGCAGATCGCGCGTTCTGTTCGAAGTCAAGATGACTATGGGTGGCTGCCGCGCTTCGATCGTGCCGATTTCCGGGACGGTCACCGCCGCCTCAGCGAGCATCTCGAACAAGAACGCCTCGAATTCCTCATCCGCGCGATCGACTTCATCGATCAACAGCACCGCCGGGTAGGGACCATCGTGTTCGATCGCTTGCAGCAACGGCCGCTCGATCAGGTAATCGCGCTCGAAGAGGGATGCTTCATCGAGGGAAGTGCCTTGCGTCTCGGCCATCCTGATGCTGAGCAGTTGGCGGGGGTAGTTCCATTCGTATAGGGCTTCCGATGCGTCGATGCCCTCGAAGCACTGCAACCTGATGAGCGGGGTTTGCAGCATCTGGGCCAAGGACTTGGCCGCCTGCGTCTTGCCAACGCCGGCTTCGCCCTCGAGGAGCAGTGGCTGCGGTAACCGGACAGCGCAGAACAGCGCGGTTGCCAAACCCTCATCGGCCAGATAGCCGCAGGACTCGAGCCGATCGGCGAGTGCCTCCGGCGAGGGAACGAGTTCCGCGAGACTCATCGCTTCCGCGTGATCAGCCACACGATGGCTGCCACGGCCACGACACCGACCACCACCGGAACCACGCGCTTGAGTACCGGACCTGCGGCGACCGCACCGAGATCGAGTGCCTCCGCTTCGACCTGCGGAGCAGGCGCAGCAAAGGCGGTCGCTTGCGCATCGGCTGGCGCGGCTGATTCGCCTGCGCTTTCGGCACCGGCGGCGGTGCCTTCGCCACCGGAACCCATCCGTGCGGCGATCACGCCCTCGAGATTGGACGCAAATTGATCCACCAAACGGCCGGCGACGTCTTGCATCACGCCACGACCGAACTGGGCGGCCTTGCCGGTGATGGTGAGATTCGTCGTGACGTCCACCCGGGTCACCTCGGGAGATTCGGCGATCAAGGCGGTTGTCACCACGGCCTTTGCCGTTCCCGAGCCCCGAGTCTCTTTCCCGGTTCCCTCGATGATCGCGACGCGGTTCTCGGCGTCCTTCTCCAGGAACATCGCCTCGCCCCCGTAGGTGAGCGAGACCGGGCCCAACTTGACCTTCACGGTTCCGGTGAAATCGTCACCATCGACGCTGGTCAACTTCGCACCCGGCATGCACGGTGCGATCGCTTCGACATCGAGCAACGTGTTCCAAGCGGTGTCGATATCGGCAGGAACGGTGAACGAGTTCGTCAGGTCCATGGTGGTCGAGGTCCCCTTCTCGGATTCCAGTGCTCGGTGCTTGTGCAGTTCAGTGGTCGGATACCGGGACACGGTACCCACGGTGTCCACCGCTCGCCACGAATTCGGGATTTGCCTGGCCCATTACCGTGGGGGCCATGCCTGTGACGGTTCGTCTATTCGCCGCGGCTCGCGCCGCCGCTGGGACGAATTCACTCACGGTGGAGCCCGGTTCCTTGGCTCAAGCGATCGATGAACTCCTCGGGCATCACCCGGCCCTAGCGGACGTACTCCCCCGATGCTCGTTCCTGCTGAACGGAGTAGCCGTACATGGGGACAAGACCGCCGTGACCCTGGAACCCGGGAGCGAACTCGATGTGCTGCCGCCGTTCGCCGGGGGCTAACCGCCGATTGCCGACATCGGCCGGGCCGGCTGGATGAAGGACGGATCGTTGATCCCGTGCCCTGGCAACTTCGCCCGGGTGACCTTGGTCAGCGTGTTCGCGATGCCCGCCCGGATTTCGTCCTCACTGAGCGACGGATCCCGCAAGGTCGCGCGCACGTCAGTCTCGTCTTGCGCGAACAGGCAGTTTCGGAACTGACCATCGGCGGTCAACCGAAGCCGGTCGCAGGCCGCGCAGAACGGACGCGAAACACTCGCGATGATGCCCACGGTCTCAGGGCCGCCGTTCACGTAGAACTCCTCCGCCGGCGCCGATCCACGGCCGGGAACGGGCGTGAGCTCGAACTCGGTCGAGAGCATTTCCATGATTTCGTCGGCGGTCACCATCTTCGGCCGCGCCCACAAACCTCCGGCATCGAGTGGCATCTGTTCGATGAAGCGCAATCGCCAGTCATGCTCCAGGGCATAACGAAGTAGCGGGATGGCTTCGTCGTCATTCACCCCTCGCATGAGCACGGCGTTCACCTTGACCGGCAGCAAGCCGGCTGATTTCGCTGCCTCGATCCCAGCGATCACGTCATGGAACCGATCGCGGTGTGTCATCTCCTTGAAGCGTTGCGGATCGAGGGTGTCCAAACTGACGTTCACCCGTTCAAGGCCGGCGTCGGCAAGTTCCTGGGCGAGTTTCGGCAACCGCAACCCATTGGAGGTCAACGAGATCTTCGGGGCGTGCGGCAACGCGTAGATGCGGCGCACCACATCCACAACATCCGGACGAAGAAGTGGTTCACCCCCGGTGAGCCGCACTTGGTTGATACCCATCTCCGTGGAAACATCGAGAACCAGCATCAACTCCTCGGTGGTCAGCAGGTGATCACCGGGGATCCAATCCGCGAAGTCCGCCGGCATGCAGTAATTGCACCGAAGCGAGCAACGATCGGTGAGCGAGACTCGCATATCGCGGTGCACGCGGCCGTAGGTGTCGACAAGATTCGTTGACTGTTCGCTCATGCGCAGTTCACCCACTCATCGGTTCCGTCGTCGAAGACTTGATGCTTCCAGATCGGGATTCGCTTCTTGGTCTCTTCGACGAGTTCCACGCACGCCTCGAATGCCTGGCGGCGGTGCCGTGCACTGGCCGCGGCCACCAACGCGGACTCCCCGATGGGAATCAGGCCGTGGCGATGCGCCACCGCAACCGCCACAACGTCATGGCGTGCTGCGACCTCGCCGGCCAGTTCCCGAAGCACCGACTCTGCGCCGGGATGGGCTTCGTAGGTGAGCGAAACAACGGATCGACCGTGATCGTTGTCGCGAACGTCGCCGGTGAACAGCACGCTCGCGCCCGCCGCGGGGTCCGCGACGCTCAGCCGCAGCCGGTCGGCATCGATGGGCTCGGTCCCGACCCAGGCAGCCCGGACAACGGCTGCCTCGGTGTGGGCATTCGGCTGGGAACGCGTCATCACCCCATTATTGGCCTACCCTGCTGATCATGCGAGAGGTGCTCGAGGATCTGCTCTCGGCTTACCGGTCGGGGAAGCCGGTGGCCATGGCCACGGTTGTTCGCACCTGGAAGTCGGCCCCGCGCCCTGCCGGGGCGGCCATGCTCGTGACCAGCGACCAGGAGGCCGTCGGGTCGGTGAGCGGCGGCTGCGTGGAGGGCGCGCTGTTCGATGTCGGTGTGGAGATCCTGGCCGACGGCCGACCGCGGTATGAGAACTACGGCGTGAGCGACGACGAAGCCTTCGGTGTCGGGCTCACCTGCGGTGGAATCATCGAAGTCTTCGCCGAACGGGTGGACCCACAGACGTGGCCTGAGTTGGAGGGAATTGCGGCGAGCATCGCAGCGCAAGAAGCCGTCGCGGTCGCCACCATCGTCCGGGCGCCCGAAGGGTCGGAGGATCGAGTCGGTCGACATCTGGTGGTTCGACCAGATCACGCCGAGGGGTCGCTTGGTACCGAGCGACTCGACGACACCGTCCGCGAGGATGCCCTCGGGCTACTAGCCGCCGGCACCACCGGTTTCTTGCACTATGGGCCAGAAGGGGAACGCCTCGGCGAAGGGCTCGACGTGTTCGTTGCCAGTTTCGCGCCACCTGCCCAGATGTTCGTCTTCGGGGCAATCGACTTCTCCGCAGCGCTAGTTCGCGTCGGCAAAGTGCTCGGCTACCGCGTGACGGTGTGCGATGCGCGCCCGGTCTTCGCAACTTCGAAACGGTTCCCGGAGGCCGACGAAGTGGTGGTGGACTGGCCGCATCGGTGGCTTGCCAAGCAGCAGATCGACGAGCGCACGGTGATCGCCGTCTTGACCCATGATCCGAAATTCGATGTGCCGGCACTCGAAGTCGCACTCGCGAGCAAGGCTGGCTACATCGGCGCCATGGGTTCGCGTCGTACCCACGAGAACCGCTTGGAACGACTCCGCGAAGCCGGTGTCCCCGAAGAACACCTCGCGCGCCTGCATTCACCGATCGGTCTCGACCTTGGAGCCCGGACACCGGAGGAAACGGCGATCTCCATCGCCGCGGAGATCGTGCAATCTCGTTGGGGTGGCAGCGGTCGCCACTTGACTGCGACCGCCGGCCCCATCCATCCGGGGGCACCGCGTTGAGCAGTCGGGAATCCACAGCGGGAACGGTCGCTGGCGTTGTCCTCGCCGCCGGCGAAGGTAAACGCTTCGGCGGACCGAAAGCCCCGTACATCCACGAAGGCGAACGGCTGGTCGATCGCGCGGTCCGCATCCTGCGCGAGGCTGGGTGCGATCCAGTGTTCGTGATCCTTGGAGCCTGGGAGGGCAACGTCGATGACGCGCTCGTCATCGTGAACCACGGCTGGGAAGAAGGGATGGGCTCTTCGCTGCGCATCGCCTTGAAATGGGTCAACGCGACCACCGAAGCCGACTACGCCCTCATCACGCTGGTCGACCTACCGGGCTTGACCCCCGAAGCCGTCGCCCGGATCGCGGCGGCACCCGAAGGATTCGCTGTCGCCACCTTCGAAGGCGAGCGAGGTCACCCGGTGCGCATCCCACGGGAGCACTTCCGAGAGCTCATCGACTCTGTTGCCGGCGATGAAGGCGCTCGCAGTTTCATCGCCGCCCGCAATGACCTCCGTCTCGTCGAGGTAGCGGACATCGCCGATGGTCACGACATGGACGAGGCACCTAACGCTCAATGACGTCGCGTACGCCTTTAGCTCCCAAGTAGACGTGCAGAACCGACACCGGCTCTTGCGTCGCGTTCGAGCCGTTGTAATCGGTCTTGATCGCTTGGACGAACGCCGAGCCAGCCGGGTACTCCACAAGCGCACCCTCGCCGTAATCGACGGTGTAGACACCGGAAAGCACCTGGACATAGACCGGTATCCGGTGCCTGCGCCAACCTGTTTGCTCTCCAGGCTCTAGCACGATCGTCTCGCTACTGATCCTCGCCGGCTTCTTGTTCGGATAGGTGATGCGCTGATCCAGCGCGGTCAACTCCTGCTTGTCAAGGATTCGTTCCTCGGTCTCCGGCGGAGTGGTCACTGCGGCGGACTCCAGCACCGCAGGAACCTCTGCTGTCGATGACGATTGGCCGCAACCGGAAACCAAAGAGCCTGCAATGACGAGACCGATCATCAGACCGAGTCGCCTAGAGCCCATACCGGTACGGTAGCCGCGCTATGGACGAGCAGCGAAGGTGAAGGCCAGATTTCCGACATCGCTGTCTTTCCCGAACTGGTTGCGCACTTCGCACACCATTCCCATCACTCCTTGGCGCTCGAATAGCCGCTGGGCTGCACCGCCACGCACTTTGTTCATCCTGCTGTTCGGGCTCTGGCTGTTCGGGACGGGAGAAGCACTGCTTGTGGTCGCGGAACTCGGAAACGGACCGTGGACGGTATTGGCCGAAGGGGTCACCGTTCACACGCCGCTGACCATCGGCAGCGCGACATTCGTGATCAGCGTCATCGTCTTGGCTTTGTGGATTCCCCTGCGCGAGAAACCTGGATTGGGAACTATCGCGAATGCCGTGGTGATCGCTGCCGCGCTACAAGTAGGTGTGTGGTTCCTCCCGCACCCAGAGCCGCTGTGGTTGCGCTTGGTTTTCGTCTTCACCGGCGTGGCGCTCATCGGGTTGGGCAGCGGTCTGTATCTGACCACGAACATGGGCCCTGGACCGCGGGATGGCTGGATGACCGGCATCCATCATCGGTTCGGCATACCCGTGGCACGCGTTCGTCTCGGTATCGAGGTCTCGGTATTGATTCTCGGCTGGCTGCTCGGCGGCACCGTCGGATTGGGAACGGTGGTCTTCGCTCTACTCATCGGACCTAGCGTGGGCTGGGGTTTGCGGCTGATGGGCAGAGGTCGCGGCATAGCCGGGGAATCCGAGCCAGCACTCGAGGCCTAGTCGATTGGCAAGTCCAACAAGGTGCGCGCTCGGGTGTAGGCGGGGGTGGGATCGGTGGGATCGAGCAGCACGCACTGCATGCCCACTTCCTCGGCGCCGCGAATGTTTACCGGTTGATCGTCGATGAAGACGATCTCCGAGGCGTCCATCTCCATCCGTTGCACCATGAGATCGAAGGCCTCACGGTCGGGCTTATAGACACCATCGGTGCGCCCATCGACCATCACCTCGAACTCACGCAGGATCGTCATCTTGTCCAACCATTCGCGGTCGTGGAACGAGGTCAGATCGTTGGTGTGGATTCCCACACGGATGCCCGCGGCTTTCGCATCATGGATGAGAGCAACAGCAGCGGGCCGCAGTAACTCGTCTTCGTCTCCTGCGTACAACGGCGCCATCATGGATGGCATGTCCGCCGGCAGCCCGGTCAACTCCGAAAACCGCTGCGCCTGGATCGCCCAATAGTCTCGCTCGTTCATTCCCCCGGCCTGAAACGCCTGCCATTCTTCATCGGCATCCGGGGCGAACGGACCCGTCCACGCCAACGAGCCGGCCGGAAGACCAAGATTGCGCTCCCCCACCGACCTGACTTCGAACGGGGTTAGCAGCACCGGGCCGCCGAAATCGAAAACCAAGCCCTTCACACCGACTCCCGTCTTTCCACTGTCACTTCCGCACCCCACCCTGGAGCATCGAATCGCGCGCTGATCCAACCATCCGGCTCCAGGTCCAAGGGAGCGGTCAACCCACCGGTCAAGATGACATCACCGTCGCGCAGGTCGCGTTGCAGGTGTTGATGACTGGCTAACCACTGAAGGCCCCCGGCGATATCGGGACATGCGGATCGCAGTTGGGCGATGCGTGTCTGCCCGGTGCTCGAGGTCATAGTGACCAAGACGTCGTCGAGCTGAACACCGATCCGATCACCGATGACCGCATATGCGGCGGAGGATCCATCAGCAGTGTTGTGCGCCCAGGTGAACTCGTAGTTCGACCACACTGAATCCACTACTTCGAGGCTCGCGAAGTAGCCGATGATCGAACCCTGGCCATCTATCCGAATCGCAATCTCTGGTTCGACCTTGGGCTGGATGAGTCCTGCGATGCGTGCCGGGTGTGACAGCACCATCGAGTCGAACAAGGGGCCGTGGTTGGGTTCTTCGATGCCCATCGCCTCGCGCATCACCTGTGAGGTGTACCCCAACTTGAACCCGACGATTTCCTCATGTGGTCGCAATTCATCGCGCACGAGGCTTTGCACCTCGTACGCAATGGCAGGGTCAATAGGGACGTCGTTTGCCCGTATTGCTCTGCGCTCACGACGTGCGTGCACAATCGCTTGCGCCACCTGCTTTCCCGAGGGCGACTTAATGCTCCTCTTCGGTGATAGTCACCATGTCGAAGCGCACGACCTCCCCGAACCAGCCGCAGTCACCGCACCAGGTCATGAAATTGCGCGTGTCCCCGGTCCAGTATTCGGTTGCGATGCCGCCGTCGACCTCGAGATCACCGGCACACATGGGACAGAACTTCGGACGATCGAGCAGGTGCCGCTCCGCGTCACCCGCGAACCACTCGCCCTTGCCGGGGAGACGGTGCGGGTCCGGGGGCAGTTCAGCCATGATGCGCGTCCGTTCCACCGAATCGAGGGTCTCGTCAGACCTGGGCACTGGCCTTTTCCCGGTTGGCCCACGCGTTGTCATGCAGATCCAGCAACTCCTGCTTGATCGGGCTGTATCGGGATGAACCGAGGGTTATCCACGCCTCGGCGAACTCGCGCTCGGCACCGAACTTGTCCTTCTCGCACGGCAAGTCGATTCGGTCGTGCTTCT
>CAZWIW010000001.1:44370-98020 GCA_964634545.1 uncultured Rubrivirga sp. | reverse complement strand
GCATTGACATATAACACGCTGTTGAGTTCTCAAGGTACGGACGCGCACCGACCCCCGGCCGTGAGGCCTGGTTTCGGGGCAACATTCCAAACTTACCCGATCTCAGGGAGGAAGTCAAATCGCACCAGATGGGCGATTCGTCCCGAGATCCCGCGGGACCGGCCTTGCGTCCGTTCCTCCCAAGCGGGACGAGAACTGTACGACGGAAGCCAGGCGGAAAGCAAATCCGCCCCATCGGCTAGCCCGCAAGCAGCACTCCGCCCACCGTTCGCTTTCCCCTCCGCAGCACTAGCCAGCGCCCGTGGATGAGGTCCTCGCGGCTTGGTCGAGCAGCCGCGTCGGTGACCCGCTCGTTGTTCAGGTAGGCCCCGCCTTCCTTGATCGCTCGGCGGGCTGCTCCCTTGGATTCGACGAGACCGGTACGCACGAAGAGTTCGTCGATCGCCGGCAACTGCCCCCCATCGATCTCATCGGATCGAAGCTCGGCGTGAGGTGTCTCGCGCAGGGCCGCGCTCAAGGTGGCTTCAGGGACCTCGGTGAACTCGCCCTGTCCGAACAGCACGCGACCGGCGGCCTGGGCTCCGCGCATCTCCTCGCTGCCGTGCACCAGTTCGGTCAGCTCCTCAGCCAGAGCCCGCTGGGCTGCACGCTCGTGCGGCTTGTCGGTGGTGGCGGCGAGGAGGGCGTCGATCTTGTCTTTGCCCTGGAAACTGAAGGTGCGCAGCAGCACGGGAATATCGCGGTCATCGGCGTTGAGCCAGAACTGGAAGAACGCGTAGGGGCTGGTGAGTTCCGGGTCGAGCCAGACTGTGCCCGATTCGGTCTTGCCAAACTTGGTGCCGTCAGCCTTGGTGATAAGCGGCGTGGTGAGCGCGTGCACGTGCGCGCCGTCGACGCGGCGCACCAAGTCCACCCCGGCGGTGATGTTGCCCCACTGATCCGAGCCGCCGGTTTGCAGGACGCAGCCGTACTGGCGGAACAACTGCAGGTAGTCGTAGGACTGCAGCAACTGGTAGCTGAACTCGGTGTAGCTGATGCCGTCCTTTGCCAAGCGCGCGGCAACCGCTTCCCGATCGAGCATCCGGTTCACGCTGAAGTGCTTGCCCACATCGCGCAGGAACTCGATGGCACTCAAGCCTTGGGTCCAGTCGTAATTGTTGACCATCACAGCCGCGTTATCCCCGGTGAAGTCATAGAAACGCTCAAGCTGGCCGCGGATCCGAGCTACCCATTCCTCAACTGTCTGGGCAGGGTTCAAGGTTCGCTCCCCGGACTCCTTCGGATCCCCGATCAGGCCCGTTGCACCGCCGACCAGGGCCAGCGGGCGATGCCCGTGCTGCTGGAAGCGCCGCACTGTGAGGATCTGCGCGAGGTTGCCCAAGTGCAGGCTCGGTGCCGTGGGATCGAAGCCGCAATACAGCGTGATGGAGCCAGCATCGGTCGCCTCGCGGAGGGCACCGATATCGGTGCTGTCCGCGATCAGTTCACGCCACAGGAGTTCTTCAATGATGCCGGTCACGGGCTGCATTCTTGCCCATGGCCGCGCCATGGCCGGTGGCTGGCATCATGCGCGCGTGGCGTACTCCTCGGCGAAGATGCGAAAGGCCGCCGAGCACATCGTGGCTATCGATCCCGCATTCGCCGAGATCATCAAGGATTCACCCCTATGCACTATCGGCAAAGGGGCGCGCACGTCGCTAACTCCCTTCCACTCCCTGGTGGGATCGGTGATCGCCCAGCAGGTGTCGGTCAAAGCCGCCGATTCGATCACCGCCAAGGTGCAACTGCACCTCGACGGGGAGGTCACCCCCGAGCGAGTGGTCGCCACTAGCGAGGATCACCTGCGCGCAGCGGGTCTATCGGGAGCCAAGACCAAGACCATCAAGGGGTTGGCGCACGCGATCCACACCGGGGTGCTGGATCTGGAGCAAGCCCTGACCCACCCCGACGATTCCGCCGTGGTCGCGGAGTTGACGAAACTGTGGGGCATCGGACGCTGGACCGCGGAGATGTTCTTGATGTTCACCATGCATCGGTTGGATGTCTGGCCCACGGGAGACCTAGCGATGCGCAAGGGCTGGAACATCGTGCACGGTGGCGAGGGTGACATCGACCCGAAGATCTTGGAGCCGCTCGGTGATCCGCTTCGCCCCTACCGAAGCGTGGTGTCTTGGTACTGCTGGCGCGCGGTGGAAGGTGGCAGTTCTAGCTGGTGATCGGGTTCCGCTCCCAGGGCTTGCGACCGCTGTCGATCCAGCGCTTGCCCCAGCAGAATCCTGCGCCGGCGAGGGCGCCGAGGGAATTGGCGAGGGCGTCCATCGCCGAGGGGGTGCGATCGGCGGTCAGTCCCTGAACACCCTCGAGAGCTAGACCGATGACGGCGGCGACGATCGCTGTGAGGAGGATCTTCGGTGCGCGTTGGGCGAGCACCAGCAAGATCGTCAGGCCGAAGTAACCGAAGGCGTGCAGGATGAAATCGCCGAAGACATAAGCAGGCTGGATTTGCTCGGTGTCTGCCGGGGCGATCGATCCGAGTACCAGGACAACCAACCAACCGGCGGCAAGTGCTCGCGTGATGGCGTAACGCACTCAGCGGCTCCAGCGCGAACGAGCGCTCGCAGTTTGTTCGCAGAGCTCCTGGAGTTGTTCGCGCACCCGCGTCGGCGCGGTGCCACCGAAGGTGCTGCGCGAAGCCAGCGCGCCCTGAAGGCTGAGAACTTCGCAGACCTCGGGGGTGAGCGCCGGGTTGATTGCTCTCAAGTCCTCGGCACTGAGATCCCAGAGCTCAACGCCGCGCGATTCGGCTTCTTTCACGCAAGCACCGGCGATCTCGTGGGCGCTGCGGAACGGAACACCTTGACGCACCAGCCATTCGGCGATGTCGGTTGCGAGGGCGAATCCTTCCGGCGCCGAGGCCGTCATCCGTTCGGTGTCGAACTGCAAGGTGGCCACCATGCCGGTCATCGCCGGCAGCACGAGCAGCAGTTGATCGACGGTGTCGAACGCTGGTTCCTTGTCCTCTTGCAGATCGCGGTTGTAGCCGAAGGGCAAACCCTTCAACGTTGCCAGCAGCCCGGTGAGGTTGCCGATGAGCCGACCGGACTTACCGCGGGCTAGTTCGGCCACATCCGGGTTCTTCTTTTGCGGCATGATCGACGAACCGGTGGACCATTCATCGTGCAGCTTCGCCCACGCGAATTCCCGCGAGGCCATGAGAATCACTTCCTCGCCGATCCGCGAGAGGTGCACACCGATCATCGCCCCCACGAAGCAAAACTCGGCCACGAAGTCCCGATCACTGACCGCATCTACGGAATTGGCGAGGGCAGCATCGAAGCCGAGTTCCTCGGCGACCTGCTGCGGATCAAGTTGCAGGCTCGAACCCGCAAGGGCGCCTGCTCCCAGCGGTGATCGCGCCGTGCGGCGATCCCAGTCAGCGAGCCGGTCAACGTCGCGCAGCAGGGCGTGCGAATGCTTGGCCAGTTCGTGACCGAAGGAAAGCGGCTGCGCGTGCTGCAGGTGCGTGAAGCCCGGCGATGGTGTGTCGATGTGATCACCGGCCTGGGTGTTGATCGCCTCGATGAGGTCCAAGGTGGCGTTCGCGATCGCGGCTGCGGCGTCGCGCAGGAACAAGCGGAAGTCGGTCGCGACTTGATCGTTGCGGCTGCGTCCCGCGCGCAGTTTGCCGCCTAGATCACCGAGTTTGCCCATCAAGATGCGTTCGATCGCGGTGTGGACGTCCTCGTCTTGCGGGCTGGGTTGCGCCACGCCGCTGGCGACCTCCGCGGCGAGTTCGTCGATGGCGGCTTCCACGCTATGAAGTTCGTCGTCGGTGAGCAAACCCGCACGATTCAGCACCCGGGCATGGGCTTTCGTTTGCTGGAGGTCGTAGGGAGCCAGCCGCCAATCGAAATGGGTCGACAGACTCAGTGCCGCCATCGCATCGGCAGGGCCGCTGGCAAAGCGGCCACCCCACAGCCGCACGGAATCATCGGAATTCGGCATGCATCAACCCTTCTCGGACAAGGTCAGCAGGGTTTCACACAAGTTCTTCGCATCCTTCTCGGTACGCATGACGATGATGATCGTGTCGTCCCCGGCGACCGTTCCCACGACCGGGAAGTCCGTACTGCGATCCAGATGACCGGCCACGTATTGCGCCGCTCCCGGTGGGGTGTGCAGCACAGCGATGTTCTGCGCGGCCTCGGCTTTGAGCAGCGTTTCGTTCAAGATGCGCGGCAACGTGTGGTCACTCGATGGCAGCGAAGTGTCGCGCTGCACCTGCTGGGGAACGAAGTAGCGATTTCCCTTCTCGCTGGCTTTCTTGACCGCCCCAAGCGCATCCAGATCCCGGGACAAGGTTGCCTGGGTGACGGTGATCCCGTCATCGGTAAGTAGCCGGCCAAGATCCTCTTGTGAGGTGATTTCGCGCTCAACGATGAGCGCGGCGATCCGAGCACGCCGCGCGGCCACGGATGTGGGAGTGGTGCGCGTTGTGCGATTAGGGCGCGTGGAGGTGTTAGCCATGGATGTTCTCCCACGCGGTGAGTGCATCGTCGATGTCGCCATCGGTGATCGTCAAGGCCGGCGCCATCCTGATGGCGGTGGGCGAGACCGGATTGGCAAGAACGCCGCGCGCACGAAGGGTCGCCTCAACCTCCTTGGCCGGGAGATCCGCAAGCGCGGCTGCACGCAGCAGGCCGCGCCCGCGTACGTCGGTCACAGCGCTCCCGGCCGCTTGCCGCACTCCGGTTGCCAACTTCTCCCCCGCTTGCGTGGCGCGGGTGAGTAGATCGTCTTGCTCGATGGCATCGAGCACTGCGAGCCCAGCCCGGGCGCTGATCGGATTGCCACCGAAGGTGGAGCCGTGCATGCCCGGCTGCAGCAGTTCCGCAGCGGTGCAGATACCGATGAGCGCGCCGATCGGGATGCCGCCAGCTAGCCCCTTGGCCAAGGTGATGGCATCGGGAATCACCGGGTCTTCCTCACCTTGATATGCGAACCATGTTCCGGTGCGCCCGATGCCGGTTTGCACCTCGTCGAAGATGAGCATCGCGCCGTGCTGCGTGGTGATCGTGCGTGCGGCCCGCAGGTAGCCGGCCGGCGGGACGATCACTCCCCCTTCGCCTTGGATCGGTTCGAGGAAGACCGCGGCGGTGTCGGAATCCACCGCTGCTTCGAGCGCCGAGATGTCCCCGTAGGGAACGGTCACCACATCACCAGGCAGCGGGCGGAACGGGTCGGCCTTGCCCGGCTGGGCGGTGAGGGCCAGTGAGCCCATGGTGCGGCCGTGGAAGGAGCCTTCGGCCACCACCACTTTCGTGCGGCCGGTGAGCCGGGTCATCTTGAAGGCGGCCTCGTTCGCTTCGGCCCCGGAGTTGCAGAAGAAAACCCGGGCACTGGGTTGGCCGGTCAGCTCGATGAGACGCTCGGCGAGTTCGATGCCGGGTTCGGATGCATACAGGTTGCTGACATGACCGAGGGTGTTCAGCTGCTCGGTCACTGCCTCGGTGATGCGTGGGTCCCCGTGCCCGAGTGCATTCACGGCGATGCCGGCGATGAGATCGACATATTCGTTGCCGTCTTCGTCCCACACCCGTGAGCCCTTGCCGCGGGTAAGCAGCAGCGGCGGCGTTCCGTAGTTGTCCATCATCGCGCCGGTCCAGCGCTGCTGCCAGGTCATGCCGATTCCCCCGTTACGACGGTTCCGGTGGTGGCACCGGCAAGCGATGTCACGACGGCACCGGGCACTCTGCCATCGATCACCCGGGCGCGCGGAACGCCACCTTCCACTGCGCGCAGGCACGCTTCCATCTTCGGCACCATGCCTGATTCCAAAGTCGGCAACAGATCGCGTAGTTCACCGGCACTGAGTTCACTCACCAGCGATTCCCGGTTCGGCCAATCGGCGTAAACACCCTCGACATCGGTCAACACGATGAGTTGATCGGCCTGCACAGCGATCGCTAGAGCCGCGGCAGCGCTATCGGCGTTGACATTGTGCGCGATGTTGGTGGCATCGCGCGCGACCGAGGAAACAACCGGGATGAAACCCATGTCGAGCAGCCCTAGGACAAATCCTGAGTTCACCTCGGTGACGTCGCCCACTTGGCCGATGTCAACCTGCTGGCCTTCGACAGTGGCGGTGCGCCGCTGGGCAACGTAGAGACCGGCGTCTTCACCGGACAGGCCCACGGCGAGGGGACCGTGGGCGTTGATCAGTCCAACTAACTCGCGTTGCACCTGGCCGATGAGCACCATCGCAACGACATCCATCGCCTCGGGGGTCGTGACCCGCAGACCACCACGGAACTCACTATGGATGCCGAGTTTGTCGAGCATGGCGGAAATCTGCGGGCCTCCACCGTGCGTGACGATCGGGCGCAAACCCTCAGCACGCAGTTTCACAACGTCCCGGGCGAACGCCTCCTTCAGGGCATCGTCGGTCATCGCGTTGCCGCCGTACTTCACGACGATGATGGGCGCGTTCTTGTCGGACTGGCTCATGTCGAGTACGCCGAGTTCTCGTGGACGTAATCGGCGGTGAGATCGTTCGTCCAGATGGTCGCCTGCTCACCGCCGGCGTTCAGGTCCACCTCGATGTGAACGTCCCGGCCGGACATATCGACAAGATTCCGGTCCTCGCCCACTCCCCCACCTCGACAGACGGTCACCGAGTTGATGGCAACGTCCACCTGATCGGATTCGAAGGCAGCGGTGGTGGTGCCGAGCGCGGAAAGCACGCGACCCCAGTTCGGATCTTCACCGTGGATTGCGCACTTGAGCAGATTGCTGCGCGAGATCGCGCGGGCTGCTTCGAGCGCCTCACTCTCAGACTTCGCTTGCCGAACCGTGATCGCGATGTCCTTCGAAGCACCCTCGGCATCGGCGATGAGTTGTCTCGCCAGATCGGCACACACCTCCGTGAGGATGCCGGTGAAGTGATCGATCGCAGGACTGGTCCCGCTGGCACCGCTGGCCATGGCGATCACGGTGTCGTTGGTCGACATGCAGCCATCGGAGTCGATGCGGTCGAAGGTCTTCGATGTGGCCTGCCGCAGTGCCGCATCAAGCTCATCGGGTTCGACATCTGCATCGGTGGTGATGAACACCAACATGGTCGCCAGGCCCGGCGCGAGCATGCCAGCGCCCTTGGCCATTCCACCGACAGTGAAGCCATCGCCCTCGCGGATCGCGAGTTTGGGCACCGTGTCCGTCGTCATGATCGCTTGGGCCGCTTGCAGGCCACCGTCGGAGTCGAGACTGATCACCGCTTCGTCGATGCCGGCGCGGATGTTGTCCATCGGCAGTAGTTCACCGATCAGACCGGTGGAGCACACCAGCACATCGCCGGCGCCGATGTCCTGCCCTGCTTTCTGGAGTTGCTCGGCGGTGCGCTCGGCCATCTCGTGGGCGTCGGCGAAACCCTGCGGACCGGTGCAGGCGTTGGCGCCGCCGGAATTGGTGATCACCGCACGGGCGCTGCCATCGATCACCGCCTGCCGAGACCACAGGATCGGCGCCGCTGGGAAGCGGTTGCTGGTGAAAACTGCCGCAGCAGCATCCTTGGGGCCATCGTTGACGATGAGAGCGACATCCGGCTTACCCGATGCCTTGATCCCGGCGGCCAAGCCGATCGCGCGAAAGCCCTGTGCGGCGGTGACGCTCATGGCGCCACCCCGATCACATCGAGCCCGGCTGCTTCGTCGAGTCCGAGCATCAGGTTGGCGTTCTGCACCGCTTGACCGGCGGCACCTTTGCCGAGGTTGTCGATCACCGAGACCACGACCACCCGTCCAGTGTGCTCGTCGACGGCAACCTGCACCTGCGCAGTGTTCGTGCCGGCCACCGAGCCAGTGTGTGGCCATTGACCTTCGGGGAGCACGGTCACGAAGGTCTCCGCGCTGTAGGCGTCGTGGAGGATCGCGCGCGGATTGCTGACACCAGTGAGCGTTGCGGTGCAGGTTGCAACGATGCCGCGGGGCATCGGGGCCAACATGGGCGTGAAGGACAAGGTGACATCGCTGGTTTCCCAACCACCTGCGGCGGCAATGGACTGCTCCATCTCCGGGGTGTGCTGGTGGATGCCGCCGACCTTGTAGGCGGCCATGGATCCCATGACGTTCGTCGCCAGTAGCGAATCACTCGCCTTACGCCCGGCGCCGGAGGTTCCCGAAGCAGCGACCACCACGATGTCGGTTGGTTCGATCGCGCCAGCCTGGGCAAGCGGAGCCAGGGCGAGCGCAACTGCGGTGGGATAGCAACCCGGGTTTGCGACCCTTGTTGCGTCGCGGACTTGCTCGCGGGCCCCGGGCAGTTCGGGCAGGCCGTAGGCCCAACTGCCCGCGTACTCACCGCCGTAGAAGTTGGCCCACGCATCCGCGCTGCGCAGCCGGAAGTCCGCGCCGAGGTCGACCACCAACGTCTCCGGCGCCAGTTGGGCAGCAAGAGCCGCTGACTCCCCGTGCGGGAGCGCGAGGAACACCAAATCAGATTGACCCAGGATTTCCGCCTTCGTTTCATCGAGGATCAGCCCAGCCCACGAGGTGCCGGCGAACTGCGGGTGGACAGCGGCAACCGTCTCGCCTGCCCGGCCTGCGGCGCACGCCGCAGTCAGATCGAAGTCCGGGTGCTGGGCCAGGTAGCGCAGCAGTTCTCCCCCGGCATAGCCGGAGGCCCCGGCGACGGCGACACTCGTCATGGGTGGATTATACGCATACGCGCATATTTACCTCGATGTGATCAGCGGAGACGGGCTCCGAACCGGTCGGCCGCCGCGTCGATGGCGCTTTGCCGGGCCTGGGCAATCTCCTCGGCGGCCAGGGTTCGGTCCGGGGCGCGAAAGCGCAGCGCGAAGGCAAGGGACTTGTGGCCTTCGGGTACCTGGTCTCCGGTGTAGACATCGAACAAGGCCGCTGTCTCGAGCAACTCCCCCGCGCCTTCGACGATCGCCTGCTGGACATCGGCGGCGCTGACATCCACGGGTAGAACCAGGGCGATGTCTTCCTTGGCGACCGGGTGGGTGGAGAAGTCAGGGGCGGGCCGCACCGCGGGGCTAGCGGCGATGAGTGCAGTGATGTCCAGTTCCAGTGCGCAGGACCGCGCGGGAAGACCCCAGGCTTCGATAACCGCAGGATGCAATTCGCCTGCCACGCCGATGGCCTGACCATCGATGCGCAACTCGGCGCAGCGGCCCGGATGGAAGGCAGGGTCGCTCCCGGTCGCCGTAGTGACCTCGACACCGAGCAGATCGGCCAGCGTCTGCGCGGTGGCAACGGCATCGCCCCAAGTGGCAGGCTGAGCCGCGCCCTGCCAACCCTTCGCTTCCCGGTTCCCGCACCACACGGCGGCCAGGTGCATGGGTTGGTCGGGCAGCAGGCCTTGGAGTTGTTGCCATTGCTCATCACTGGGCCGCTTCGTCACGCCGGGTCGCGGCGGATTCTCCCGACCGGCGCTTCCCAGAAAGACCGAACCGAGTTCGAACAACGCGAGATCGTCGTAGCCGCGACCCACATTGCGCTGGGCCGCGCCGAGCAACGTGGGCAAGATCGCCCCGCGCAGCTTGGGTTGCTCATCGGAAAGCGGGTTGGCCAGCGTGGGGGTGGTGCGGCGGGGGTCGTCGTCATTCCAGCGAAGTGCGTTGGCATCGGCGTCGCTGGTGAACGGGTAGGTGAGAACTTCGGTGAGCCCGCGGGCAGCGAGCACCGTTCCGATGCGCCGGCGCAAGCGCTGGGAGTGGGTGAGCCCGTGGCCGGCCGGGGCGGTGGGCAGCGTGCTCGGCAAGGTCGCGTACCCGACGAGGCGAACCACCTCTTCCACGAGATCCGCCGGGTCGGTGAGATCCGGGCGCCAGGTGGGTGGGGTGACGACCAGATCCGAGTCGTCTTTTTCGACTCCTTCGATCTCGCAGCCAATGGCCAGCAGCTTGTCCACGGTGGTCTGCGCGTTGATATCCATGCCGGCCACCTGGGCAGGCAGGTCGCGGGTGATGCGGATGGAGCGGTCCGGCATCGGCGCCTCGACCGCGGTCATTCCCTGATAGGTGCCACCGGCGAGTTCGACGAGGAGTTCGGCGCCGCGCGCTGATGCCACGGGTGCGAGGGCGCGGTCGATGCCGCGCTCGAAGCGGCGGCTGGCCTCACTGGTGAGTTTGTGGCGGCGCCCCATCCGGGCGACGACTTCGGGGGCGAAGAAGGCGGCTTCAAGCGCGATGTTGACCGTGGCATCACCGATCTCGGTGTCCGCGCCGCCCATGGTGCCGGCCAGGCCGATCGGGCCGCGGTCATCACGAATCGTGAGATCGGAGGCGTCGAGTTCACGCTCGATGTGGTCGATGGTCTCCAGGCGCTCCCCCGGTTGCGCGCGACCGGCGCGCACGGTGCCTTGCAGTGTGTCCAGGTCGAAGGCGTGCAGCGGTTGACCGAGTTCGAGCATGACGTAGTTGGTGATGTCCACCGCGAGCGAGACCGAACGCATGCCGCTATCGCGCAACCGGTTGACCATCCACTGCGGTGTGGGTCGAGACGGATCGATGCCGGTGATGGTGCGCATCGTGAACAGCGGACACGCATCAAGGTCATCGGATGCGCAATGCGCCGGTGGGCGTTCATCCGCCGGGGCGGGTAGCTGCTCGTCGCGATCAGCCGGATCGGTGAAAGGCAGGCTGTAGGCGATCGCCACCTCGCGAGCGATGCCGCGAGCGCTCAGCGCGTAGCCGCGATCGGGGGTGATCGCGATGTCGAGGACTTCGTCGCCGGCACCCAACACGGTCGCGGCGTCGGCGCCGGGTTCAGCCGTGCCGGGGGCGAGCACGATGATCCCGGCGTGGTCCTCACCAAGGCCAAGTTCGCGTTCGGAGCAGATCATGCCGTCGGAGACGTGCCCGTAGGTTTCGCGCGCGGTGATGGTGAAATCACCGGGCAGGGTGGTGCCCGGCGGGGCGACCACGACGACGTCACCGGCTGCGAAGTTGCGGGCCCCGCAGATGATGCCGCGTGGTTGGTCGGCGCCGATGTCGACCTGGCACCAGCGGATCGGCTTCTTGAACTCGGTGAGTTCCTCGATCTCCAACACGCGCCCGACGATGATCGGGCCGCTCAGACCGGAGCCGACGGTTTCCACCGTCTCGACCTCGAGGCCGGCATCGATCAAGCGCTCGGCAACGTCACGGCCGGATTGATCGGCAGGGACATCGACGAGTTCGCGGATCCAGGACAAGGAGATACGCATCAGGCATCGACTCCGAACGCCCGGGTGAAGCGAACATCACCTTCGACCATGTCGCGCATGTCGGTCACGCCGTTGCGGAACATCAGGGTGCGCTCGATACCCATACCGAAGGCGAAACCGCGGTAGCGGTCGGTGTCGATGCCGACCGCTTGAAGCACCCGCGGGTTGACCATCCCGCAACCGCCCCATTCGATCCAGCCTTCACTGCCGCAGGTGCGGCACGGGCTTGCGGCGTTGCCAACAGAGGCACCGCGACATACGAAGCACTCCAAGTCCACCTCGGCGCTGGGTTCGGTGAACGGGAAATAGGACGGACGAAGCCGGGTCACGATCCCGGCACCGAACATTTGAGTGGCGAGGTGATCGAGCGTGCCCTTCAGATCGGCCATGGTCAGGCCCTCGTCCACCGCGAGGCCCTCGATCTGATGGAAGACCGGCGTATGCGTGGCATCGAGCTCATCGGTTCGGTAGACCCGACCCGGCGCCACGACGTAGATGGGCAGCGGACGCTCGAGCATCGCGCGGATCTGAATGGGTGAGGTCTGGGTGCGCAGCACTACCCCGCTGTCGGGTGATTCGACATAGAAGGTGTCCTGCATGGTGCGCGCAGGGTGATCCGGAGGCACGTTCAGGGCATCGAAGTTCGCCCACTCGGCTTCGGCCTCCGGGCCCTCGGCGATGTCGTAGCCCATCGAGATGAAGACATCCGCCATGCGTTCCATCAACGTGGTGAGTGGGTGACGGCCGCCGAGCTGATCGCGCTGCACCGGCAACGTGACATCGACCGCCTCGGCGCGCAACACCTGCTCGTCGCGTTCGCGGGTGAGGACCACCTCGCGTTCCTCCAGCGCCTTCTTCACCTCGGCGCGCGCTTGCCCCACCCGCTTTCCGGCATCGGCCTTCGCCGCCGGTGGCAGCGCACCGATCTCCCGGTTGGCCAAGGCCAGCGGTGAACGATCGCCGGCGTGGGCGAGGCGGGCTGCCTTGAGTTGGTCGAGATCGCCAGCTTCGGCGATGGCGGTGCGCGCTTCGGAAACCATCGATTCGATCGCCTGCGCATCGAGTGCGGCGACCTGCTTGGGATCGAATTCGGTGTTGGGTCCGGACATGGGGCGGCAAGTATCCCAGGGTGGGACTACTCGCCGAGGACGGCCTGCACGATGCGGCCGACTTCGGCGTCGAGGTCGCCGGTTCCGTTGAGAATGATGTCCGGGCTCTCAGGCACTTCATAGCCCTGACCCACTCCGGTCATATTCGGCAGATCACCCGCCGCTGCCTTCGCATACAAGCCCTTCGGATCCCGCTCAGCACACACTTCGACCGGGGTGTCGACGTAGACCTCGAGGAATTCGTCCTCACCGAAGAGCGCAGCTGCTGCTTCCCGGTCGGAGCGATAGGGGGAGACCAGCGCGACGAAGACCACCAGTCCGGCCTCGCGCATCAACTTGGCGACTTCGGCCACGCGACGAACATTCTCGGCGCGGTCTTCGGCGGTGAAGCCCAGATCCTTGTTCAAGCCGGTGCGCACGTTGTCGCCATCGAGCACGAAGGTGTGGACACCGAGCGCGTGCAATCGCCGCACCGCCGCATCGGCGATGGTGGACTTGCCGGACCCGGGCAGGCCGGTGAGCCAGATGACCTTGCCGGCGTGACCCATCAAGGTCGCGCGGGCTTGTTCGTCGACATCGTAGGTATGCGGGACAACGTTGAAAGCCCGGCGCATGACGTGGCGAACGAGACCGGCAGCGACAGTGTCGGCGGTGACACGGTCGACCAGCAGGAACCCACCAGTGTCGCGGCAGCGTGCATACGGATCCATCGGGATCGGTCGATCGGTCGCCACTTCCACCCGGCCGATGTCGTTCATCTCCAACAATCGAGCAGCGTGCTCATGACCGGAGACGACATCGAGCTTGTGCCGCACGTTCGTCACCGTGGCCGGGACCGAACGAGAACCGGAGACCAACAGGTAGGAGCGCCCGTGCGCGAGTGGCTCCTCCCCCAGCCACACCATGTCCACGGCGAAACGGTCGGCCGGCTGCAGGTTCGAACCGTCCGGATCCACCGCGGCGAGGACGTCGCCACGGGTGACATCTACTTCGTGGTCGAGGGTGATGGTGACGGCTTGACCGGTGATGGCGGTGTCGAGATCGCGGTCGAAGGTGACGATGCGCTCGACGTTCGCGGTGCGCCCGGAATCGGCGACCGTTATCGGATCGCCGGGCGCAATCGAACCGGCGACCACCGTGCCGGCGTATCCGCGGAAGTTGCCTTCGGCTCGGACGATGAATTGCACCGGGAAACGAAAGCCGGCATCTTGCGGGGCTTCCACGGGTTCCCAATCGGAGAGGAACTGCATGAGGGTCGGGCCGGTGTACCAGGGCATGTTGGTCGAGGGCGCCGTGACGTTGTCCCCAGCGAAAGCACTGATCGGGATCGCCACCACCTCGGGGACATCCAATCGGGCAGCGGTGGTGCGCACGATCCCGACGATCTCCTCGAAGGTGGCGTGGTCGTAACCGGTGAGATCCATCTTGTTCACGGCGATGACGACCGTGCGTACGCCCATCAAGGCCGAGACGGTCAGGTGACGGTGGGTCTGCGGACGAACACCGCGGGCGGCATCTACGAGCAGCACCGCGACATCGCCGTTGGAAGCCGCCACGGCCATGTTGCGGGTGTATTGCTCGTGCCCAGGGGCGTCGGCAATGAGCACGCGGCGCCCATTGGGCAGGTTCATGTGCCGGTAGGCCACGTCGATTGTGATGCCCTGCTCGCGCTCGGCTTCCAGACCGTCGGTGAGCAGCGAGAAGTCGATCTCGCCGACCGGGATGGTCGAGCCACCGCGCCTGGTTTGTCGGGCGTATTCGAGTTGATCGATGGGCACCGAATCGGTCTCAGCGAGCAGTCGACCGATCAGCGTGGACTTGCCGTCGTCGACCGAACCGCAGGTCACTAACTGGAGAACCGGGGTCGCGTCGCTTGCCTGACTGCCCATTAGAAATATCCCTCGGCCTTCTTCGATTCCATGGATCCGCCGCCTTCACCGTCGATAAGGCGCCCGGCGCGCTCGGAGATGTTGGACGCCTCCATCTCGGCAATGAGCGTTGCCAGATCGGCGGCTGTCGACTCCACCGCACCGGTCAGCGGGTAGCACCCGAGCGTGCGAAAGCGCACCGACTTCATCACCGGCTGCTCACCCGGTTCCAGCGGGTAGCGATCGTCGTCGACCATGATCAAGGTTCCGCCGCGCTCGACGACGGGGCGTTCCTTGGCGAAGTAGAGGTCGGGTATTTCTATCTGCTCGCGTTCGATGTAACGCCAGATATCCAACTCGGTCCAGTTGGACAGCGGGAACACTCGCATCGTCTGGCCTTCGGCGAGGGTGGTATTGGCCGTGTGCCAAAACTCCGGACGCTGCTTGCGCGGATCCCAGCGGTGCCCGGGCTCACGCAGCGAGAAGACGCGCTCCTTCGCGCGGCTGCGCTCCTCATCGCGCCGAGCTCCACCGATCGCAGCATCGAATCCGTACCGATCCAGGCCCTCGCGCAACGCAACCGTCTTCATGATGCGGGTGTATTCGTGGGTTCCGTGGGTGAACGGGGTGATGCCCTGTTCCACGGCTTCGGTATTGGTGGCGATCCGCAGGTCCAAGCCCAACTCCGCTGCCCGGCGATCACGGAACTCGATCATCTCCTGGAACTTCCAGGTGGTGTCGATGTGCATGACCGGGAACGGCAGGGGCGCCGGGTGGAAGGCCTTCATGGCCAGGTGCAGCAGCACCGAGGAGTCCTTGCCGATGCTGTAGAGCAGCACCGGATTGCGGAACGCAGCCGCGGTCTCGCGGTAGATGTGCAGCGCCTCGGCTTCGAGTTGATCCAACACCGCGCTATAGGCGACCACGCAGACTCCTTCGAATTCCTAGTGCGGCACTTGACAATGCTCGTTTGATGCTAGCCCGTGACCGGAACCGACCCCGGCAGGGTGGTTACCGCGTGCCGCGACTAAGCCTCGGAGAGCACTTCCTTGGCTTCTTGGGCCGCCATGCTGCCATCGCCGAAGGTCGGGTCCTCCCCGCGCGCCTTGAGGGCAGCCGCCCGCGCCTGCCGCTTTTCTTCCGCGACCCGTTCACCTTCGGCCATCACCTGCGGGTCGATCGGATAGTTGTCGATGCGGGTAACCGGACCGCGAGCTTGGATCCACTCATCGATTTCCGGGCCGGACTCATAGGAGGTGATCAAGCAGTACCGCGGCTTGTCACCGGGGTGCCACACCGCGTGGTAGAAGCTTTGGGTGTCAATGACGACTTGCTGACCGGCAGGCATCGGGATGCGCACCTCGGTGGATGGATCGTCCTTGTCCGAGCGCAGAATCATCACCGAATCGGCATCGTCGGTGAGGTTGAAGAACGCCCGCACGATCCACCCGGTGCCCTCGGGGTTCAACCGGTTGTTGTCGTCGCGGTGCAAGTTGTACAGCGCCTCGCCGTAGGTGTTCGGCTGCAGTTCGATGACCCGGCAGCGGCCGACGTTGGCGCCTGGCTCTTGGGCCCGGCGGGTCAAGATCGGTGCGATGTCGACGTTCTCTTGCACCCAGATGCCGTCCTTATCCGTCTTCGGCGGGGTGTGGTTCCAAAAGCCGTTGCATTCCATATCGCCGTAGGCGCTGGCCAACGGGGCGAAGCGGGTATCACCGGAGGACTTCCAGTCGACGTAGACAAGGTTCTCCCACTCCCGTGGGTCCGCGTCTTGGTCATAGCGATCCACGATCGCGTAACCGGTTTCCTCCATCACCGGCAGCGTCCGGTAGGCGGCCTTGTCCATGGTTTTGTGCTCCTTCGCAACGGCTACGTCCATCTTGGCACTGCCGTGGTTCACCGGACCGCAGCGCGCGGGCGTGTTCGCCTCAGATCCAATCGGCGGCATACAGGCAGATCGCCACGCTGACCGCGGCGTTCAGCGATTCCACCGTGGGCGCCATGGGCAGTCGGGCGGTAGCGCTGACACCGGCGCGCATCTGCGTCGAGATGCCGCGGGCTTCCGAACCGACCACCCAGGTCAGGTTCTTCGGGTCATACCCGCCCGCCCGAGCGCGCTGGATCTGGGGAACCACGTCTTCTGGTGCATCCCCGGCCAACGCGATGCTCCACCTTCCGGCTTCGGCGCTGGCCGCGAGGATGGCCTCGACGGGGCGGTCCGGGGCGATCGGCACCCGAAAACTGGACCCGGCGCTGGCGCGCACCGCTTTGGGGTTCCACGGATCGACCGATCCTTCCGTGGTGATCACGCCGGCGGCACCCACCGCCTCCGCGGTGCGGATGATGGTGCCGAGGTTGCCCGGATCGGAAATGCGTTCGCACACCACGACCGGACCGGTGGCAGCGAGCAGGCCTCCGAGATCGGATCGCGGGATGGAGCATTCGGCCACGATTCCCTGGGACGAGGCGGTATCGCAGGCGGCGTCGACCACGCGGGGCGCGGCCGGCACTACTCGGATGCCTTGGGAGACCAGCCAGTCGGTGAGTTCGTGATCGACCGACGCGAGCACCGAGGTAGCCCACCCAGCTTCGACCGCAGCCCGAACACAATCCGGGCCCTCGGCTAAGAACGCCCCGGCGCTGGTGCGGCCTTTGCGATCGTGCAGGCGACGCAGCCGCGCGACCGTGGCCGAGCGGGTGCTGGTGAGCGGCTCAGGCAGCGGTGGCGGGGAGGGCGTCACGCGCGATTTCGACCAGGGCCGCGAACGCATCGGGATCGTTGACGGCCATCTCGGCGAGCATCCGCCGATCAACCTCGATCTCCGCCGCCTTCAAGCCTTGGATGAAGCGGTTGTAGGTCATGCCCTGCGCGCGTGCGGCGGCGTTGATCCGTTGGATCCACAGCCGACGGAAGTCGCCCTTGCGGGTACGACGGTCCGCGTAGGCGTAGACCATCGAATGGGTGACCTGCTCCTTGGCCTTGCGGTAGAGCCGGGAACGCTGCCCGCGGTAGCCGGATGCGCGCTCGAGAACCTCGCGACGCTTCTTTTGCGCGTTGACCGCGCGCTTGACGCGTGCCATGGCGTCCTCCTGAGGTAGTTGGTGGGTTGGGGTTGGTAGGGACTGCTTTGGTGTGGTGTGGCGCCTGGTCAGCGACCGAGAAGCTTGTTGACCTTCTTGGTGTCGGCCTTCGAGACAACCTCATCGGACATCAGCCGACGGGTGCGCTTGCTGGACTTGCTTTCCAGCAGGTGGCGGCGGTTGGCCTGCTCATGGGTCACCTTGCCGGAGCCGGTGACCTTGAAACGCTTCTTGGCCCCACTGTGGGTCTTCTGCTTGGGCATGGTGCCCTCCCTTTCTCGTGCCAGTGTTTGTTGCTGGATTCGTTGCTGGCGGGTCTGCTACTCGACCTCGGACAGGTCGCCTTCGCTTACTTGCTCGCGGGAGTCGGCTTTCGCCTGCTTCGCGACTTCGGATTTACGTTTGTGTGGCGCGAGGACCATCAACATGTTGCGCCCGTCTTGCTTAGGCGCCGCTTCTACGAAACCGAGCTCCTCGACATCCTCGGCGAGCCGAGCCAGGAGACGCAGACCGAGTTCGGGCCGACTTTGCTCGCGGCCGCGGAACATGATCGTGATCTTGACCTTGTCCCCCGCCTTCAAGAACCGCTCGACGTGACCCTTCTTGGTCTCGTAGTCGTGCGGATCGATCTTCGGGCGGAGTTTCATCTCCTTGATGACGGTGTGGGTCTGGTTCCGTCGGGATTCGCGTTCCTTAAGGGCGGCTTCGTACTTGTACTTGCCGAAGTCCATGAGCTTGCACACCGGTGGCTTGGCCATGGGTGCGACCTCGACGAGGTCCAAGTCCGCTTCCACGGCGAGACGGAGGGCATCTTCGATGCGGACGATGCCGACCTGCTCACCGTTGGGGCCCACGAGGCGCACCTCGGGGACGCGGATCCGGTCGTTGATCCGTGGTTCGACGCTGATGGCGCCTCCTTGCTGCCAGTAACTCACACTTCGCTGCCGCGGCGGTTGCCGGGGCCGTCTTGTCGGCGCGGAGACGACGAAACCTCCGCTGCAGCGCAGGCGGAGGTCCCAAGAGCCGGTAGCGCGCACATGCGCCCTACCGCGTAGGACCCAAACGATCGAGAATCGTCAGGTGGGAACCGGGGTTCCGCTTGCGGTGGTGCCCGATGCCGGGGTGGCCCCAGCGACGAGCGGGTGCAAGGGTACCAGTCGTGTCGGATACCCCTGCAGATGTGCCTGCTGACTCGGTTACCCCAGATATCGGTGACGTTCCCGCCGTGGAAGTCGTCTTGACCTTGGCGATGCACCTGATGACCGCATCGGCTGTGGCCTGCGGGCTGGCAGAGAACGAAGACGGCAGCCCGCGCGAGGCCGACCTCGCCGAGGCCCGAATCCTGATCAACGCCCTCGCGGCATTGGTCACCGCCAGCGCCCCAGACCTCGGCTCGGTACATGCTGCCCCGTTGCGGGATGGCTTGAGCGCAGTCCAGCGCGCCTTCCGCGAGGCTTCCGCCTACCCCGATCCGCCCGGCGAGGGACCCGGAGAGCGGTATACCGGGCCGGTCCGCTAGCTCTGCGGCGCCTGGACTTCGATTCCCCCGGGGACCAGTGCCAGCACCCGCGTGCTGGCCTGCAATGCCGCGACGATCTCGGGCTGCCCGATCTCCCGGGACCGTATCCGCAGTCGATCCTCGACAACCTCGACCGTGGCGCGTTGCACACCGGAGCCGTCATCGAGGATGCCTTCCGCAAGTGAACGCGCGTGCTCGAGTGGGTCCTTGCCGGCAAGGTCGAGTAGGTCGGCTTCGACCACGACCTGGCGCTTGGGGCCGGCGACATCGACGACGATGGCTTCGCAGCCGTCATCCAACGCCGCTTCGGCGGCAGCGGCCCCCGACACCGGAACCGGGCGTGCATCACGGTCCCAGGCCTGCAAGGAATCAAGACCGGTGAAGGCGAGCAGTCCGCGACGGCCATCTGCGGAGACCATGGACACCACCGACATGTGACTGGACTTCTCGGCCCCGGATGCATCCACTTCATCGGCGGTAGCCACGATCGCCACGAGCAGCCGGCCGCTACGCAGCGCGTGGAGTAGCCCCGGGGCACTACTCGCCGATCGGATCGCCGTATCGGGTGAGCCGTCGTCTGGCGGCGGGTCCACGACCGAGTGCTCGGGGGGCTTGCTCACCGCTGCAGCGTAGGCGCGACAATCCGCCAGTGACGAGCACCTCCCCGCACCCCGCGAAGGTGCGCTCTACCGCCGCTGTGTTGTCGGTGGTCGTGCTCGTGGCACTCAACTTGCGTCTGGCGCTGTCCAGCCTCCCGGCAGTTGCGACCGAGATCAAAGCGCAAACCGGGTGGAACGACGCCGCGATCGGAACGCTCACCACGGTTCCGGTGCTATGCATGGGCCTGTTCGCCCTCGCCGTCCCGCGACTCGCGGCCGTGACCGGGCGGCGGCGGGCGGTCGCGATGGGCCTCATCGCGATGGCCGTCGGGTTGGGTTTGCGATCGATAGGTGCGGTGGCGGCGACACTGTTCTTGTCGGCCCTCTTGGCCGGAATCTCGATCGCCATCCTTGGTGGGCTAGTCCCGGGGATCGTGCGCGCGCAACTGTCCTCCTCCTTGGGCACCGCCACAGCGCTGTGGACCGCCGCGATGATGGGCGGTGCGGCGTTGGGCGCGGCGGCCACTTTGCCGCTCGCGGATGCGCTCGGTGGGTGGAATCGCGCGCTGGCGTTCTGGGCGATCCCTGCCGTCGTCGCGCTGGTGGCTTGGAGTCTGTTGGAGCGTGGTGTTGCAACCGACGATCGTCCGGCGAACACTCCGCGATTGCGTGACCTGCCGTGGCGCAGTCCGATCGCATGGTCCTTGACAGCCTTCATGACACTGAACTCGATCGTGTTCTACAGCGCACTCGCGTGGATCGCACCGTCCTACGCGGAGCGGGGATACACCCCTGCGGTAGCCGGAGTGTTCTTCGGAATCTTCACCGCGGCACAGATCGTCGGCGCTCTTGTCTTGCCCTCGCTTTCGCATCGACTGCCGTATCGCCGGACCTTGTTCACCACGAGTGTGGTGGTGTGCGCGGCGGCGATCGCGTCCATCGGAATCGCTCCGAACTTCGCACCGCCGTTGGTACTTGCCCTCGTCGGATTCACGTTGAGTGGCAGTTTCGCGATGGCGCTGGGCCTACTCAGCGAATACTCGGTCGATGCGGCGTCCTCGGCCCGATTAACCGCTATGGCCTTCTTCGTCACCTACAGCGTTGCTGCCTTCGGACCGTTCGTAGCCGGCGCGATCATGGACGCAGCCGATTCGTGGCCGTTGGTGTTCTCACTGCTCGCAGGGGTTGCGCTCTTGCAGGGACTCGCGGCCCTGCGGTTACGCAAGAACGTGACGGTCGACTAACGCGCGGGCCTTACAGTCGACACGCGTGGATGTCGGTCACCAGAATCCCGCGAGCGCCAAGGGAGTAGAGGTCATCCATCACCTTGTGCACATCTGCAGCAGGCACCATCGCGCGCACCGCAGACCACGCTTGATCGTGCAACGGAGCCACAGTGGGCGATTCGATGCCTGGCGTTATCGCGCACGCGCGGTCGAGGTGATCGTTGGGGATGTCGTAGTCGACGAGCACGTAGGAGCGGGCAACCATCACCCCGTGCAGGCGCCGCAGGAAGGTTTCGATCGCCGGATCGTCTTTGTGCTCGGAATCCCCGCAACAAACCACGAGGGCCTCGGAGTGCAAGATCGGCTCACCGATGATCTCCAAACCGGCTTGCCGCAAGGTGGTTCCGGTGGCCACCACATCGGCAACGGCATCGGCAACGCCGAGTGCGACGGCGTTCTCTACGGCTCCGTCGAGGTGAACCACGCGGGCTTCGATGCTCTGTTCCGCCAACCACGCACGCAGCAGGCCGGCGTAGGACGTGGCGATGCGCAGGCCTGCGAGATCGGCGACGGAGGTCAGTGCACCCGTCGGGGCGGCTAGCCGAAAAGTGCTCGGCGCGAATCCCAAAGCCACGCGCTCTTCGGCGGTGGCCCCGGAATCGAGCAGCATGTCCCGACCGGTGATGCCCAGATCCAGCGTTCCCTCCCCCACGTAGATCGCGACATCACGCGGGCGCAGGAAGAAGAACTCGACATCGTTATCCGGGTCGTGCACCACGAGGTCCCGCTGGCCGGCGTTCTTCAAGTACCCGGCTTCATTGAGCATCGCGCGGGCCGGTTCGGCGAGTTGACCCTTGTTCGGCACGGCGACCCGTAGCGGGCTCATCACAACCTCCGGTAGACGTCGTCGATGCCGACATCGCACGCCAGCATCATCACTTGCACGTGGTAGAGCAACTGCGCGATTTCGTCGGCTGTGCGGTCGTGGCCCTCGTGCTCGGCGGCCATCCAGACCTCCGCGGCTTCCTCCACCACTTTCTTGCCCACGGCGTGCACGCCCTCGGAGAGCAAGCGGACAGTGCCGGAATCGGGATCCTGCGCTGCAGCCTTGTTGCGCAGCTCCGTGTAGAGGTCATCGAAGGTCTTCATGGGCCGAAGCCTAGGCGCGGATTGATGCGAGCACCGCGGCGGTGCGTAGGGCACTGGCCATGGCCTCAGCCCCCTTGTCTTCGCGCGAGCCGGGAAGTCCAGCGCGATCCTTGGCTTGGTCGATGTTGTCGCAGGTCAGTACACCGAAGCCGACGGGGATGCGGTACTGAACGCTCACCTCGGTGAGGCCTTGGGTGGCAGCCGAGCACACGTATTCGAAGTGCGGTGTGCCACCTCTGATCACCACTCCGAGGGCCACAATCGCATCGAATTGCCCGCTCGATGCGCACTGCGCGGCCACCACCGCAAGTTCGAAGGAACCCGGAACCTCGAACTCGACCGCCCGCGCACCTGATTCCTCGGCTGCGCGGGTGGCCCCCTGACGCAGCCCCGCCATGATCTCCGCGTGCCAAGACGCCGATACAAGCGCGACGGTCATTCCCGTAGCGTCCACGGGCAGATCCGGTGCACCCTCGCCACTCATGACCAACCCTCTCCTGTCACATCTGGTTCGTAGGCGTGACCCATGCGTGCGGCCTTGGTACCGAGATAGGAAGCGTTGTACTCATTCGCCGGCACCACGAGCGGGACGCGTTCGACGATCGAGAGTCCATAGCCTTCCAGGCCGGCGCGCTTCGCCGGGTTGTTGGTGAGCAGGCGCATCGTGCGAACGCCGAGGTCGACCAGGATCTGCGCACCGGTGCCGTAGTCACGGGCATCCACCGGCAACCCGAGATCGGTGTTGGCATCGACGGTGTCGCGGCCTTGATCTTGCAGGGCGTAGGCACGCAACTTGTCCAGTAGCCCGATGCCCCTTCCCTCGTGACCCTTGATGTACAGCACCACCCCGCGACCCTCAGCGGCCACCGCGCGCAAGGCCGCGTGCAGTTGCGGTCCGCAATCGCAACGGTGGGACCCGAAGACATCTCCGGTCAAGCACTCAGAGTGCACCCGAACGAGGACGTCTTGTCCATCGCCGATATCCCCTGCCACTAGCGCAACGTGTTCACTGCCATCGATGTCACTGCGATAGGCCACCGCGCGGAAGTCTCCGTACTCGGTGGGCATCGGGACATCGACCACGCGTTCCACGTGCGATTCCTGGCGACGGCGGTGGCGAATCAGATCCGCGATAGCGATCAGAACGAGTCCGTGCTCGTCGCAGAACTCGCGACATTGCGCGGCGTTCATCATGGTGCCGTCGTCGTTGACCATCTCGCACAACGCGCCCGCCGGTGGCAAGCCGGCAAGCCGTGAAAGGTCGACCGCGGCTTCGGTGTGGCCAGCTCGCCGCAGCACTCCACCTTCGACAGCGCGCAACGGCACGACGTGACCGGGCCGGGTCAGCTCCCACGGTTCGGTAGCCGAATCCGACAGCACTTTGATCGTTCGCGCACGATCCTTGGCGCTGATGCCGGTGGTCTCGACGTCTTTGGCATCGACGGTGACCGCGTAGGCAGTGCCGCGTCGATCCTCGTTTACCGCGGCCATCGGCGGCAGGTCGAGCCGATCTAAATCGGCCCCGGTCATACCCACGCAGATGTAGCCGGAGGTGTGCCGAATCATGAATGCCGTCAACTCCGCAGTGGCGAGCGATGCCGCGAAGATCAGATCGCCTTCGTTCTCGCGGTTCTCGTCATCGACCACCACGATGGGTCGGCCAGCTCGTAGCTGCTCGACCGCTTGCTCGACGGTGTTCAACGCGACCGCACCCGGGTGTGGTGGATCCAGCGGCTCGATCGAACCAGTCGGGTCCTCGGGCAGCAGTTCGGAGTCCTCGCGCGAAGCGAAGAGTTCGTCGGCGGGGATCATCGCTGCATCAACTTCTCGACGTACTTGGCAAGGACATCGACCTCGATATTCACCACATCGCCCACCTGACGGGTGCCGAGGTTGGTCTCGGTCAACGTGGTGGGGATGAGGGAGATGGTGAAGTGATCAGTGGCGATGGACACGATCGTCAACGATACGCCGTCCACGGTGATCGAGCCTTTCTCGACCATGTAGCGGGTGAGGTCCTCGGGGACATCGATTCGCATGACGGTCCACTGTTCACTCGGTTCGATCGCGGCGATGGTTCCGGTCCCGTCGACATGGCCTTGCACGATATGACCCCCGAGCCGCGAATCCACCCGAGCCGCGCGCTCGAGGTTCACCGTTGAACCCGCGTGGGCTCCGGCCAGCGACGTGCGGCGCATCGTCTCGGCCATGACGTCGGCTTCGAACCAGGAATCCCCGCGCTGGGCGACCGTGAGGCAGATGCCGTTCACACTGATCGAAGCGCCAAGATCGGAATCGGCGAGCACCTGCTCGGCCGCGATACGCACCTTGAGGGCATCGCCGAGATCCTCGATGGACTCAACGGTGCCTTTCTCTTCGACGATGCCGGTGAACAACACGAGCTCCTGACGGTTTCGATGGCTCCGGTGGCTCAGATGGCGTACCGGATGAGCACATCTTGGCCCAGGGCTCGGGTGTCGACGACTTCGGCCGGTGCGTCCACTCGGATTCCCGGGCTCAGACCCCGCGGGCCCGAGCCGAGCCACACACCGGCGAGTAGGTAGTCGAATCGGTCGATGCAACCGGCTTCGAGGAAGGCCCGCAGCAGCGTGGGGCCGGCTTCTAGGAGCGCATGGCGCACCCCGCGTGCGTACAACTCCCCCAAGAGAGCAGCGGGATCGTGATCGGGGACGCACACCGTGGGCGCGGCGTCATCGAACACCGCGGCGGTTTGCGGAATAGGCCGGCGACCCACGACCACCCGAAGCGGCTGACCGCTCGGGGGCACCGGCACTTCGCGAACGGTGAGGGCGGGGTCATCGCCCAGCACGGTGCCGGTGCCGGTGATGATCGCCTGCACCTGGGAGCGAAGTTCGTGGGCATAGTTGCGCGCTATCGGTCCGGTCAACTGCACCCGTCTACCGCCCTGACCGGCCACGCGGCCATCGAGACTGACCGCGAGCTTGGCGGTGACGAATGGTCGTCCCCGAGCAACCGCAACCGTCCACTCGGCGTTGACCTCGCCGGCCGCGTCTTCCTCGACTCCGCCGAGGACCTCGATCCCCCACTCGCGCAATACCTCCGCCCCACCTCCAGCATCGGCAGTTGGATCGCTTTGCGCATAGACCACTCGGGCGATTCCGGCATCGATCAGCGCCTGGGTGCACGGACCGGTACGACCGGTGTGCCGGCACGGTTCCAGGGTGACGATCGCGGTGCCGCCTTGCGCTGCCGGACCTGCCTGCTGCAGCGCCACGACTTCGGCGTGCGCGGTGCCGGCCCCTGCGTGGAATCCCTCACCGATAACGCCGCCGCCGGAATCGAGGACCACGCAGCCCACCCGCGGGTTCTCCCCACGCGGAGCCCGAGGATCGACCGCCAACTCAAGGGCCCGCTTCATCCACCGGGCATCGGGGCTCTCGGCCTGGACACTTGTGTTCATCGTGATGATCGCGTCGCGCCGGCGGCCAATGCGCGCAGCCGCTCGACGGTGGCGGCCGGGTCCTCGGATCGAAAAACCGCGGATCCGGCAACGAAGACATTCGCGCCGGCTTCGGCGCACGATTCGATGGTCTCCGGTCCCACGCCCCCATCGACCTGCACCCAGACATCCCCGGCGGCCCGATCGGCCATGGCGCGTGCCCGGCGCACTTTGCCCAACATGTCGGACATGAAGGACTGACCACCGAAACCCGGTTCGACGGTCATCACCAAGATCATGTCGAGGGCATCGCCCAAGGAATCCAGCGCATCGATGTCGGTTCCCGGTTTCACCGCGGCACCACTGCGCGCACCAGCGCTACGGATCGCCTCGCACAACGTTCGAGGTTCGCGGGCCGCCTCGATATGGAACGTGACGCTGTAGGCGCCAGCAGTCGCATAGGCCGGGGCCCAACGATCCGGATCGTCGATCATCAAATGGCAGTCGGCTCGGATCTGCTGATCGCGGAGTAACGGCTCGATGACCGGTAGCCCGAAAGTCAGGTTCGGCACGAAGTGGTTGTCCATCACATCGAGATGGATCATGTCCGAGACATCGGCGATGCGCTGCACTTCGGCGTGCAAACGCGACAGGTCGGCGTTCAGCACACTCGGCGAGATCATCGGTGCATCACTCACCCGCCTAGGCTAATGGCCTCGAGCTCGCGGAAGGCTTGAGCCGACGGAAGGCGTGCAGTAGATGAGCGAGGAACGGTTTGCCAAGGCGATCGAGGTCGCCCACTCGGCCGGAAAGCTGGCCTATGGATACTTCGAGCGCGCAGCCGAACTCACCATCGAACACAAGGGCACCCAGGATCTGGTGAGCGAAGCCGACACCGAGACCGAGGCGCACATCACGAAGGCTCTACTCGAGGCGTTTCCCGAGGACTCGTTCATGGGCGAGGAACATGGGCTGACGAAAGGAGCGCCGGAAAGCGGGACCTGGGTTGTCGACCCCATCGACGGAACTCAACCCTTCTTGCTCGGATTGCCGACCTGGTGCATATCCATCGCCTACGTCCAAGACGATGAGGTGCAGATCGGTGTGATCCACGCCCCGGCGACCGGCGATACCTACGCAGCTCACCGCGGATACGGCGCAACGCATAACGGAACCCCGATGCGCGTTCTCGACGCGACATCGCTGAGCGACGGCTTGACCGGGGTGGGCTGTTCTCGAAAAACCGAACCGGATGACTTAGCCGAAATCATGCGCCGACTGCTCAGCGCGGGCGGCATGTACCAACGCACTGGCTCAGGGGCCATCAACTTGGCGTACGTCGCCGCCGGACAACACATCGGCTACGTGGAGATGTACATCCACGCTTGGGACTGTTTGGCCGCGGTGTGTTTGATCGAACAGGCCGGTGGACGGGTGTCGTCGTTCCTGGCCGATTACGGCGTGACCGGTGCCGGCCGATTGGTCGCCGGTGCGCCGGGGGTCTTCGAACAGCTCGAGGCGTTACTGCCCTGACCCCTCATACGCGCCGCAAGATCGCGATGAACATGGCGTCGGTTCCGTGGAGGTGCGGCCACAACTGCACATGGGGCCCAGGTCCGAGGTCTTGCACAGTGGGCAGCAGCGCGCGCGCATCCTCCTCGACGATGTCCTCACGGGTCATCAGGGCGTCGTCGATCACCCCGCGAGTTTCGGCGAGGTGCGGAGAACACGTGACGTAGGCCAGCACTCCCCCACGCCGCAGCGACGCAACCGCGGTATCGAGCAACGAGTGCTGCAGACCGGTCAATTCGCGCACATCCGTTGCCTGCCGGCGCCAACGCGCCTCGGGGCGGCGGCGCAGCGCACCAAGGCCGGTGCACGGCGCATCGAGCAAGATGCGATCGAAGAACCTGTTGCCCCACGGTCGCGAAGTGGCGTCGGCCACTTCGATCTCGATCGGAACTTGGGTGCCGACACTGGATCGCACGAGGTCGGCGCGGTGTGGGTGTAACTCCACTGCCAGCAGCCCCACCCCTTCCCGGCGGGCAGCGTCGGCCAGCAACGCGGCTTTGCCACCCGGGCCGGCGCACATGTCCAGCCAAGCCGATTCCGGAGGATCGACCGCGGCGGCTAGGAGCGCTTGCACCGCGAGTTGACTGCCTTCGTCTTGCACGATGGCGCGGGCGTCGCGCAGCAGCTCGGATCGGTTCGGGATGACCGTCTCCAGCACGCGGGCACTGGGAATCCACCGGGCCGGAGATGTCCCCTCGAGATCGGTGTCCACCACTTCCCCGCGGAGGGCGATCGTGGGTTTCGCCGGGATGTTGTCGGCGGCGAGCACCTCCACTAGTTCGTCGTCACTTACCGGTTGCTCCCGGTGACCGGACCACGCTTCGCGAACGGCTCGCACGATCCATTCCGGATGCGAGCTAGCAACGGCTACCGCCGCGTCACCGGTGAGTTGCTCGGTGCAGATGCGTTGCCACTGCTCGAGGTCGTGCCGTGCGACTTTGCGCAATACGGCGTTGATGAATCCGACCCGACCGGTATCGGTAATGCCCAGCGCGCGAGCTAGGCCGCAGGATGAGTCGACCGCAGCGTGATCGGGCACCCGCATGCTGAGTATCTGGTGGGTGCCCAATCGCAGGATGTCCAACAACTGTGGGTCGATCTCGCCGGTAGGCCGGGTGGAGCAGGCGTCGATAACGGCGTCGTAGAGCCCGCGCATCCGCAAGGTGCCGTACGCCAGGTCGGTGGCGAAGGCGGCATCGCGCCCGCTTAGTGACCAACGATCCAGGGTGCGGGGCCAGACCACGTTCGCGTATGCGTCTTCGGTGCGCACCGCTTCGAGGAGTTCGAGTGCCGCGCGCCTGCTGTCAGTGGACATGCAGCTCACCGGTGCGCAGCCCGCGGATCCACGCATCGGCCGCCATCCACTTCTTGCCGGCCGGTTGCACCTGTTCGATGTCCAGGTAGCCCGAGGCCGCCGCGATCACGACACGCTTGCCCTCGAGGTGGATGGATCCGGGTTCGCCGAATCCTTCCGAAGAGGAAGCAGCCACCGCGGCCGGCACGCCGATGCGTAGGCGTTCACCACCGAATGTGGTCCACGCTCCCGGAGCGGGTGTGCAGGCCCGGATACTCCTGTCGATGTCGATAGCGGAGCGCTGCCAGTTGATCCGAGCGTCATCCACGCTCAGTCGCGGCGCCGAAGAGGCGTCGTCGCTGGACTGAGGAGTCGCTTGGATGCCTCCTTCGGCCAGCGCGTCCAGGGTGTCCACCAGTAGTTCGGCTCCGATCGGCGCGAGCCGCTCGAGCAAGTGCCCGGAGTCCTCGCGCTCACCGATTTCGACATCGGGTGAGGTGAGCAACACCGGCCCGGTGTCGAGGCCTTGGTCGATGCGAAAGGTGGTAACCGCGGTCGTGGAATCACCGTGGGCGATGGCATGTTGAACCGGCGCAGCCCCGCGCCAACGCGGGAGCCGTGAAAAGTGCGCATTGATCCACCCCAATCGCGGGGTCTCCAGCAGATCCTCGGGTACCAGCAATCCGTAGGCCACGACGGCGACGACATCTGCATCCCAAGCACGCAACGTGTCGGCGAACCCGTCGAGACGTTCGGGGGTGTGCACATCGAGCCCGTTGTCCCGAGCGGCTACCGCAACCGCGCTGGGTTGAAGTGCGCGGCCTCGTCCAGCGCGCGCATCGGGCTTGGTGAGCACGGCAACCACCTGATGCTGCGATGCCAGTAAGGCTTCCAGCGCCGGCACTGCCACCTGCGGAGTACCCGCGAAGACGACGCGCAGGGACGTCACAGCCACCGCGACGATTGCGGGTGTGGGCTCACCTTGACGGTAAGCGGGTCAGCACCGAACCACTCCGATTCGCGGATCGCCTTCATCGCTTCCTTACGGGTTTGCGGATCGAGTCGATCGATGAACACGATTCCATCGAGATGGTCGGTCTCATGCTGTACGCACCGCGCCAGCAGATCGCTGCCCTCCAACGTGATCGGCTCTCCGTGCATGTTCATGCCCTTGGCCACCACAGTCTTGGCGCGCTTGCACTCGAAGGCGAGGTCGGGAACCGATAGGCAGCCTTCCTCACCGTCCTGCTGTTCGTCGGAGAGGTCCAGTACCGGGTTCACCAGATGGCCGAGTTCGTCGTCCACCCAATAGGTGAATACCCGCAGCGAAACACCGAGTTGGGGCGCCGCCAGACCCACTCCGGGGGCGTCTTGCATGGTGTCGGTGAGGTCTTGCACGAGCTTGCGTAATTCCTTGTCGAAATCGACGACCTCGGCAGCCGGGGTACGCAGGACCGGATCTCCGTAGAGCCGGATCGGGATAACGCTCATCGCCGCCTAGTTTAGGCAGTCCGGGTGGGCACCTCACATATCCCGCGGGTCCATCCGGACTCGCACATCGCGGGCGGGCCCCTCATCGGTAGAGGCGGTGCGCACAGCGGCCCCGAGTTCGGCAGTGAGCGTGCTGGCGTAACGACGATCAACGACGACGAAACTGCGCACATCGCGCCGACCCGACGGGTCATCGAGCGCCACCGGGCCCAACACCCGGTGCGGGACTGTCAATGATCCGACGAAGCGTGTCACCCCAGCAGCCGGACCGGTCAACTCCGCAACCCTGGTGACCGGCGGCAGGCCGACGGCTCGACGTTCATCTATTTGACGATCGGCGAACCAACGGGAGTCGTAGCGGATCAACGCCTGCACCCCCGCGCCATCGGGTTCGGCGACGATGCACACCCGACCACCGGCACGCACCGCCGCAGCCGCTGAGAACCACCGGCGTACCTGCTGCTCGGGGCCGGTCAGCGTGGCGGGCGCGACACGGGCATCGAGCAGCACCACCGCGGAGTAGCCGTGTTCGGCAACGGGTTCGGCACCTGGTGTGGCAACCACCACCGCCGGTTCATCACCGACTTCGCGAACGATCCGCTCGGCTTGGGACCACACAACAGGCACACCCGGGAAAGCCTTGCCGAGTTCCTCCGCGGTCCGGCCAGCACCGACCGCGACCGCCCGCAGTCGGGTCTCCTGACAGTTCGGGCACGCCCAGCCGCCGGCGAGTGCCCCGCAACGAGTGCAGGAGGGAACCGCGTGGCCGGAGGTCGCGTGCAATCCCCCCGCACAATCGGCACGCACACAGGTGGCTACCTCGCGGCAGTTTCGGCACGCCAATATCGGTAGGTACCCGCGGCGCATCACTTGGAACAGCACCGGACCCTCGGCCAGCGCCTGCTGAGCCACCTGCCAGGCCGCAGTCGGGATGCGGGCGCTGCCGGCCGCCGGATCGCGGGCCACCTCGCGATCGTCGATCGCCTGCACCTGCCACCACGAAGGCCGCACCGGTTCCACTCCCAGCGCCCACCCGGAGCGACACCACCACTGGGTGGCAACCGAGCGGGCCGGCGCCCCGACGAACAGGTCGAGGCCGCTTAGGTGGGAGCGCAACGCCGCGACCTCGCGCGCGTCCCAGTAGGGCGCGTGTGGATCGCGGTAGACGTCGTCGCCGTCGTCCCACACGATGATCGCGCCCAAGTCCTCCACCGGAGCGAAAACGGCGTTGCGGGTCCCCACGACTACTCGGGCCACCCCGGTGCGCGCCCGCAGGAACTCCCGGTAGCGGCGTTCGGGTCCGTGATCGGCGGCGAGTACGGCAACTTCTTGTTTGCCGAATACGGCGACGAGCCGGGCGTGCACCCGCTCGACATCGGCAGCATCCGGCAAGACCACCACTACGCCAGCGCCTCGTTGACGGGCGGCTATCACCAGGTCGGTGATCTCGGCGACTGCATCGCTCGCGGGGGCCGATGACCACACCGCACGCTTCGGCGAGGTCTCTTGCGAGGGCCAGGTGTAGTTCTCCCAGACACTTCGATCTCGCTCTGGCAGGGCGACCGACTCCGGACCCGCATCAGCTGGTTCCGCCGGCTGGGCGAGCAGGGCCGTCACCGACTTCTCGGCGCGTGCGTGCCGCGCGGGGACAGCCGCACGTGCGACGTCCCAGAAACTGCCGACATACCGCTGCGCGGTCTGCTCCACGAGTTCCAGGGTCGCTTCGGTCAACGGCGCGATGGCATCGACCACCCGTTCGATAGGCCGGGGTTCGGCGACATCCGCGTGCGGGAGGCGGGCAAGGACGTAGGCATCGCGCAACCGGCCTGCGAAGCGAACCCGGACCCGGGCTCCGGGGACTGCGGCATCATCGAACGCAGGCGGAACGAGGTAGTCGAAGTCCCGGTCGAGGTGGCGGACCGATAGGTCTACCCGCACCCGAGCGATCGGGTTCACCGGCCCATCGGCGGGCCGATCGTTGTCGGACCCGCTAGACACCCGCAGCGGCACGCAGATCTTGCGCGCGGTCGGTGTTCTCCCAGGTGAATGTCGGGCCAACCGTGGTGCGGGCCGCCGGATCGTCGGAGTCGAGTAGTTGATTCACGCCCTGGGGACGCCCGAAGTGGCCGTAGGCGCTGGTGACTCGATAGATCGGCCGCAGCAGGTCGAGGTCGCGGATGATGGCGGCCGGGCGCAGGTCGAAGACCTTCAACACGGCATCTTGGATCATCTCGTCGGGGATGACACCGGTGCCGAAGGTTTCCACGAAGACGCCAACCGGATGGGAAACGCCGATGGCGTAGGCCACCTGAACCTCGCAACGGGTTGCCAATCCGGCCGCGACGACGTTCTTCGCGACCCAGCGCATCGCGTAGGTGGCCGAGCGATCCACCTTGGAAGGGTCCTTGCCCGAGAACGCACCGCCACCGTGGCGGGCCATGCCACCGTAGGTATCGACGATGATCTTGCGTCCGGTCAGACCGGCATCGCCCATCGGACCACCCACCTCGAAGCGACCGGTCGGATTGACCAGCAGCCGGTAATCGCGGGAGTCGATGTCGAAGGTCTCCAAGACCGGTTCCACCACCTGGGAACGGATATCAGGGGCGAGGGTCTTGTCGAGGTCGATATGCGCGGCATGCTGGCTGCTCACGACGATGGTGTCGATGCCCATCGGCTTGTCGTTCTCGTCGTAGCGGATGGTGACCTGGGTCTTGCCGTCTGGGCGTAGGTAATCCAGCGTGCCGTCCTTGCGCTTGGCGGTCAGCTGCTCGCTGAGTCGGTGCGCCATCGAGATCGGTAGGGGCATCAACTCCGCGGTGTCGGTGCAGGCATAGCCAAACATCAGCCCCTGGTCACCGGCGCCTTGGCGATCAAGCGGATCCTCGCTGCCGTCCGCGCGCTCTTCGTACGCGTCATCGACCCCTTGCGCGATATCCGGGGACTGCTTACCGATCGAGACGCTGATCCCACAGGACTCACCGTCGAAACCCTTGACCGATGAGTCGTACCCAATGCCGATGACCGCTTGCCGCACCAAACTCATGACATCGGCGAAGCCCTCGGTGGTGACTTCACCGGCGACGTGCACCTGACCGGTGGTCAGCATCGTTTCCACGGCTACTCGACTGCGGGGGTCTTGCCGCAGGAGGTCATCGAGGATGGCGTCGCTGATCTGGTCGGCCATCTTGTCCGGATGGCCTTCGGTCACTGACTCGGAGGTAAACAGGCGGTGCGGCACAACACTCCCTAGATCGTGAACACGGGGCGATGGGGAGCTCCCCCCGCAAAGGTCGCGTCAGTCTAGCGAGATGTGGTCCGTGGGATCGGTGCTGGCGATCGTGTCCCACAGCGCATGGCCGACAGCCGCCTTGTCCACCCCTTGGAGGTGTGCGCGCACCCCGTGGGGATCGACGATGACCACGGACGTGGTGGCCTGCCCGAAAACAGCCCCACCGGTGATCTCGTTGGCAACGAGGTAGTCACATCCCTTGCGCTCGATCTTGGCGAGCGCGCGCTGCTCGAGCGTTTGTCCCTCGGCGGGCGCTTCCGCGGCGAACCCCACGATGACCGGAGTGGCCCGTGAACCCCGCTTGTCGACCAACTCGGCCAGGATGTCGGTCGTACGCTCGAGTGGAAGTTCGGGTGCCGATAGGTCGACCGATTCCTTGTCGAGGGACTCCTTCGTGATCTTGCCGCCCGCTTGCTTCGCGGGCCGGAAATCGGCGACGGCTGCGGCCATCACGACGATGTCGGGCTCGCGCTCGGCGATGGTGGCGTGCATCGTCTCGCGCAACTCCTCGGCGCTGCCAGCACGCACCGACCAGCAACCGGCGGGTGGCTGCCCATCGACGTCGGCCACGACGAGATCCACCTGGGCGCCGCGAACCAGCGCACTGCGGGCAAGGGCGAATCCTTGGCGACCACTACTGCGGTTACCCAGGAAGCGGACGTCGTCCCATGGCTCTTGGGTTCCGCCGACACTGATCAATACCCGTCGACCGCGTAGGTCCGTCATATCGCGCAGGTGATCGGCGCCCGGTCTGCTTCCACGCCGCAGCGCCTCAAGCGCCGTCTCGACGATCGCGGTGGGCTCGGGTAGACGCCCCGGCCCGGAGTCAGCACCGGTGAGCCGCCCGATAGCCGGCTCCAAGACGATCGCTCCGCGCTCGCGCAGCAGGCGCACGTTGGCCTGGGTGGCCGGGTGTTGCCACATTTCGGTGTGCATTGCGGGAGCGATAAGCACCGGACAACTAGCCGTCAGAAGCACATTGGTGAGCAGATCACTGGCGATGCCGTGCGCCGCGCGCGCCAGGAAATCCGCGGTGGCCGGGGCGATGAGTACGAGATCGGCGTCTTGACCGATCGCCACGTGCGGTACCGAAGCGACATCGGACCAAACGTCACTTGTGACCGGATGTCCCGAGAGCGCCGACCAGGTGGCCGCGCCGACGAAACGAAGCGCCGCGGACGTGGGAACAACAGTGACGTCGTGGTCGGATTCGCGCAGCAGCCGCAGGACTTCCACCGCCTTATAGGCGGCGATACCCCCGGTGACTCCGAGGACGACCCGGGTCATGGCACGGAACCGACCCGTCTACTCGGTTTCCTCGGGCGCAGCGAACGGATCCACGGCAGCCAGCGGCTCGGCGGACTCCCCGCCCGGCGCGGCCTGAGCTGCGGCTTCCTCGGCCGGGTCGAACGGCTCGGCGGTGAGCAGCCCGGCGTCGATCTCGCGCATTGCGATGGACAGTGGCTTTTCTTGGACGTAGGTCTCCACGAGGGGCCCGACGTACTCCAGCAAGCCCTCTCCGAGCTGGGAGTAGTACGCGTTGATCTGCCGTGCCCGCTTGGCGGCGTAGCTCACCAACGAGTACTTGGAGTCGGTCTTTTCGAGCAGATCGTCGATAGAGGGGTAGGTGATGCCCTCGGGTTGCGAAGTCACAGGGTCGGCCTCATCTGTTGGAAAATCGTCTCGGATCGGTGCCGCAGGTGTTCGTGCAGCAGTTCGTGAACTCAGGCACCCCTCAACTACGAGGCCCCAAGCCTGCGAAGTCTAGCAAGGCGCGGGCGCACTGCTGGATGTCGGTATTGACCAGCACATGGTCGAACTCCCCGGCAGCTTGGAGTTCCTCCTGCGCGGCCAGCAATCGACGCTCGAGGGCCGCGGGGTCCTCGGTGCCTCGACCGGTGAGCCGCTCACGCAAGACCGCTTCGCTGGGAGGGGCCAGGAAGACCAAGGTCGCATCCGGGACGGCCTGGCGGACCTGACGTGCCCCCTGCACCTCGATCTCCAACAGCACCGGGTGACCGGCTGCCCGGTGCTCAGCGACGGGACCCCCGGGCGTGCCGTAGCTATTGCCCGCGAAGTGCGCCCACTCCAGCAGCTCCCCGGCATCGCGCATGGACTCGAACTGCTGCACGTCGCGAAAGAAGTAGTCCTGGCCTTCGACCTCCCCTGGACGCGGGGGGCGGGTGGTAGCCGACACCGACAGCCAGATGTCCGGGTTGAGCCGCAGGGTCTCGGCAACCACCGTGCTCTTACCGACCCCGGAGGGCCCGCTGACCACGATCAACGGCGCGGTCACGACCGCCCCTGCCGCTGCGCGAAAGCCTCCGCCCACGACCGCAAGGCCGCTTGTTGTCGACTGCCGAGCCCGCGCAGTCGGCGCGAGGGAGCGATACCCATGTCTTCCATGATCTCAAGTGAGCGCACGTCACCGATGCCCGGCAACGCGCTCAACGCATCGCGCACGCGGATTCGGGCGTAGTCGTTGTCGGTTGCGCAGCGATCCAGCAGATCGACAAGCGACCAGCGACCCTCGCTCACCGCCGCCCGGGCTTCGGCCCGCCGCCGCCGAGCAGCAAGCGCCTGTTCCCGCGCCCGGGCACGCTGCTGCGGGCTGCGCTCCGGTGGTCCGGTCATGAGAGCAGGGACGCCGCGAGCGCGCGTGCTGCTGCCGCCGGATCGTCCTGACCGGTGATGGGCCTGCCGATCACCAGGAGATCCGCGCCGTCGGCGAGGGCTTGTTCGGGGGTGGCCGTGCGCCGCTGATCGTCCGATGTGGAGTTCGCCGGCCGCACGCCGGGAGTGATGAGGGTGATGTTCGCCGGAACGTGCGCGCGCACGATGGCGACCTCCTGTGGGGAGCACACCAACGCCCGCGCGCCAGCCTCGACCGCGGACTGCGCCCAACGCAGGACGACCTCCTGGGGCGAACCTTCGATGCCGAGCGCCCTGAGTTGATCGGCATCCAAACTCGTCAACACCGTGACCGCGGTTATGCGAGTGTCCGGCAACGCCTCCACCGCAGCGGCAACCATCTCCGGGCCGCCGGCGGCGTGCACCGTCAGGTACGTGGGCCGCAGCGACGCCAGCGAACGCGCCGCTTTGGCGACCGTGGCGGGAATGTCATGCAGCTTCAGATCGCAGAACACCTCGATGTCCGCCCGCCCGACGCTGGCCGCCTGCGCACGGGCTCGATGCACAGATTCCGGTCCCTGACGACAGAAAACCTCCAGGCCGATCTTCAGGCATTGCACGCTCGGGGCGACGCCACCGACCCACGCATCGAAGGTTGCCTCGTCGGGGGCATCCAAAGCGAGTGCCACCGGCGCAAACGCGGATGCGTGTGCCCGGGCACCGGTCACGAACGCTCCTCGGTGATGAAGTCCCAGTCCTCGAGTTCGGTCGGTTCGTCGAGCACGATGGGATCGGGCTCACGGTGCGCCCTAGAGACGATGTCCGACAACCGCGAGAAGCCACGCTCGGCTACCAGATCGGCTAGTTCCCGGTGGATGCGCGCCGGCGCACTCGGATCGTTGAATACCGATGTGCCGACCGAAACGGCGTTAGCACCAGCGAGCATGAACTCCATCGCATCGGATCCGCTGCGGATGCCGCCCATCCCGATGATCGGGATCTTGGGGAACGCCGCCCGCACCTGCCACACGCACCGCACCGCGACCGGGCGGATGGCCGGCCCCGACAACCCTCCGGTAACACCTGCGAGCGCCGGTCGCATCGTGGTCGTATCGATGACCATGCCCAAGAGCGTGTTGATGAGGGACAAGCCAGTAGCGCCGGCCTTGATCACCGAGTCCGCTATCTCGACGATGTCGGTGACATCGGGAGAGAGCTTCGCGAAGATCGGGGTGCGCGAATCACTGCCGCGTCGAACCGCTTGAACCACTTGCGCAGCTGATTCCGGACGACAAGCGAAGACCTGACCTCGATCCGCAACATTCGGGCACGAGATGTTGACCTCGATGGCCGCGATCCCTTCCACCGGCCGCAACTTCGCGGCAAGTTTGGCGTACTCATCAACGCTCTCCCCCGCGATCGAGACGATCGTGCGCGCGCCTCGCTGCACGAGCCAGGACAGATCGTTCTCGATGAAGGACTCCACTCCCGGTCCCTGCAGCCCGATGGAGTTGAGCATGCCGCTCGGTGTTTCCGACATCCGGGGCGTGGCCCGGCCAGCGCGTGGGCGCATCATGATGCTCTTCGTGACGACGGCACCGAGCGTTGTGATGTCGACGAAGGTGTCCAACTCGCGCCCGGCCGCCGCGCAGCCGGAGGCGGTCAAGATCGGACTTGGCAGCGCGGCGCCAGCGAGATCGACACCCATGTCCACTCGAGCGCCGGGGCGATCCTCTCCCGAACCCCGGGGGCCCTGCGTGATCAGCGCGCGACTCATCGACCCACTCCCCGATCATCGTTCCCAGGTGCACCCCAGGTATCTGCGGGAATGGTGTGCACATCGGCCCAGCGCACCCGATCGCCGCGAAAGACCGGACCCTCAGCGCACGAACGCACCATGCGCGTGATGCCGTCGTCGCCGATCACCGGAAGCACGCAGGTCATGCAGACACCGATACCGCAGGCCATCGCCTCCTCGACCGCGCACTGACTGAAGACGCGCCGCTTGGTGGCGATGCGGGCGACCTCGGCGAGCATGGGCATCGGACCGCAGGCGTAGACGACGTCCGCGCCAGCGCGATCCAAGGCATCGTCCAGCACATCGGTCACCCGGCCTCGGACACCGGCCGAGCCGTCGTCGGTGGTGATAGTCAGTGCGGAGGCGAGCCGCTTGAGTTCCAACACCCCGAACAATCTCGACTCGGTGGCTGCCCCGATCACCATGTCGACTCGGCATCCGCGTTCGCGCAGTTCCTGGGCGAGCATGAACAGCGGAGCGCTGCCGTATCCCCCACCGACGAGAACACACGAGACACCTTCGCGGGGCAAGGAGAACGGCTTGCCTAGCGGACCGACGAGATCGACGACGTCGTGGCGACGGCGACCTGCCAGCCATTCGGTGCCCCGACCTTGCACCGACACCGCGATATCCAAAGTCCCGCCGTAAACGCCGCGGGATTGCACCTGGTGGATCGCGAATGCGCGGCGCAACACCATGCTCGTCTCGTCCCCACCCATCGCCAAGGTGATGAAGTGCCCGGGCTTGGCCACCTCGGCGATGCCCGGCGCGGTCAAAGACAGCACGTGATAATCGCCGGCGCGACGATTGTCCAAAATCTCGGAAGTGACTTGCTCGGGCATCAGGGCATCATGCCTTCCGAATCCGGTGACTGTTCTAGGCGCATGCGCAACATCGCGGCTGCGTGCTCTTGCAATGAGCGCACCCCTGGTTCGGTTTCCGCGAGCGCATCGATGCCCTGCACCGCCGCGCTCAACCCTTGCACCGTTGTGACGCAAGGGATGCCCTTCATCACTGCGGCGGTGCGGATTTCGTAACCATCGACCCGCGGACCGACTCCATACGGCGTATTCACGATGAGATCGATATCGCCGGCCATGATGGCTTCGACCGTGGTGGGGGTGCCGTCCTCGCCCGGACCTTCATGCTGTTTGCGCAGCACTTGGGCATCGACTCCGTTGCGGCGCAGAACATCGGCGGTGCCGGCCGTTGCATAGATCCGGAAACCGAGATCTGCGAGCCGTTTGATCGGGAAAATCGCAGCGCGCTTGTCCCGATTGGCCAGCGAGACGAATGCACTGCCGTGCATCGGTAAGCCGCCCGCGTACGCCGCTTGTTGGGACTTCGCGAACGCGACCCCGAAGGAATCGTCGATTCCCATCACCTCACCCGTCGAACGCATCTCCGGGCCGAGGACCGCATCGACTCCGTGGAACCGACCGAAGGGGAGAACCGCTTCCTTCACCGCGATCGCGCCGCCCACGGGGATGTCGCCACCATCTCCGTGCTTGGGCAAGATGCCCTCGGCTCGCAATTGCTCGATGCTCGCGCCGAGCATGATGCGCGCTGCGGCCTTGGCAACCGGGACCCCGGTTGCCTTGGACACGAACGGCACCGTGCGTGAAGCCCGAGGGTTCGCTTCGAGGACGAACAACGTGTCCTGCGCAAGAGCGAACTGCACGTTCAGCAAACCGAGCACGCCCACCCCGCGAGCAATCGCCTCGGTGGACTCACGAATACGTTCGATGTCAGCGGCCCCGAGTGTGATCGGTGGCAGTGCGCACGCGGAATCCCCGGAGTGGATACCGGCTTCCTCGATGTGCTCCATCACACCAGCGAGATACATCTGTTCGCCGTCGAACAAGGCATCGACATCGATTTCGATTGCGTCGTCCAAGAACCTGTCGACGAGCACCGGATGTTCGGCGGTGACATCGGTCGATCGGCGCAGGTAGTCCGCGAGCATGGTGTCGTCGTAGACGATTTCCATGCCCCGGCCACCGAGTACGTAACTCGGCCGCACGAGGACCGGGTAGCCCACCCGAGCTGCAATCACCTGGGCGTCTTCGAAGGATCGAGCCGTGCCGTGATCGGGTGCGGGCAGTCCAGCCTCGGCGAGCACCTGCCCGAAAGCGCCACGTTCCTCCGCTAGGTGAATCGCCGCAGGGCTGGTACCCACGATCGGGACACCGGCGTCGGCCAACCGCTGGGCGAGGCCAAGGGGTGTCTGGCCACCGAGTTGCACGATCACCCCGGCGACAGTGCCCCGCCGACTCTCCGCGTGCACTACCTCGAGTACGTCCTCGCAGGTGAGGGGTTCGAAGTACAACCGATCGGAGGTGTCGTAGTCGGTGGACACGGTCTCCGGGTTGCAGTTGACCATGACGGTTTCGAAACCGGCATCGCTCAGCGCCAACGCAGCGTGCACGCAGGAATAGTCGAATTCGATTCCCTGGCCGATGCGGTTGGGTCCCGACCCCAAAATGATCACCTTCGAACGATCCGTGGGATCGGACTCGTCTTCGAAGTCGTAGGCCGAGTAGTGATACGGAGTCTTCGCCTCGAACTCCGCAGCGCAGGTGTCGACCGTCTTGTAGACCGGCCTGATCCCCCACTCGTGTCGCAACTCGCGGACTTCGTCTTCATGCAGTCCGCGCAGCCGTGCGATCTGCAGATCGCTGAAACCCAACCGCTTGGCATGGACGAGGGAATCGTGGTCGAGGCCATCCATGGCGCGCAATGCGTCGGCGGTTTCATTGATCTGTTCGATCTGGTCGAGAAACCACGGATCGATCCCTGTTGCCTCGTAGACGGCGTCGATACCAGCACCCAGCCACAGCGCCTGTTGGACAAGGGACAGCCGTCCGTCGTGGGGTCGGCGCATGCGTTCGAGGAGATCGGCGAGGTCCGGGGCTTGGTTCTCAGCCGGCCAGGCGAAGACCGCCGATGGTCGTTCCATCGATCGCAGGGCCTTTTGCAGCGCCTCGGGGAAGTTGCGGCCGATGGCCATCGCCTCGCCGACGCTCTTCATCGTGGTGGTCAAGGTGGTGTCAGCGCCGGGGAACTTCTCGAAAGCGAACCTAGGAACTTTGACGACGATGTAATCGAGTGTGGGTTCGAAAGACGCAGGAGTCTCCTGGGTGATGTCGTTGGGAATCTCATCGAGGGTGTAGCCGATCGCCAACCGGGCGGCGATCTTGGCGATCGGGAAGCCGGTGGCTTTCGAAGCCAGCGCCGAGGATCGCGAAACTCTGGGATTCATCTCGATCACGATCATCCGACCGTCGTCGGGATTGATCGCGAACTGGATATTGCACCCACCGGTGTCGACACCCACGGCTCGGATGATCGAGATGCCTACATCGCGCATGTGTTGGTACTCACGGTCGGTCAGGGTCAGCGCCGGTGCGACGGTGATGGAGTCTCCGGTGTGCACGCCCATCGGATCGAGATTCTCGATGGAGCACACGACCACAACGTTGTCGCGGCGATCGCGCATCAACTCGAGTTCGTATTCCTTCCATCCGATGATGGATTCCTCGAGCAACACTTCGGTCGTGGGGCTCGCCTGCAATCCAGCCCCGGCAATACGCGCGAGATCGTCGGGGTCATAGGCGATGCCCGATCCGGCTCCACCCATCGTGAAGGAAGGCCGCACCACCACCGGGTAGCCCAGCTCCTCGGTTGCCGCGAAGCACTGCTCGAGGGTGTGGCAGATGATCGAGTGTGCACTAGATCCACCGATCTGTTCCACGATCTCGCGGAACTTCTCCCGGTTCTCCCCGCGTTCGATGGCATCCACATCGGCGCCGATCAACTCGACGTCGTACTTCGCAAGGACCCCTGACTTGTGCAAAGCGATCGCGGTGTTCAGCGCCGTTTGTCCACCTAGGGTCGGCAAGAGTGCATCCGGACGCTCCTTGGCGATGATCCGCTCGACGTACTCCGGAGTAATGGGCTCGACATAAGTGGCGTCGGCGAACTCCGGATCGGTCATGATCGTGGCCGGATTGGAGTTGACCAAGATGACCCGCAGCCCCTCGGCCTTCAACACCCGGCATGCCTGGGTGCCCGAATAATCGAACTCGCACGCCTGACCGATGACGATCGGACCGGATCCGATCACCAACACCGAAGAGATATCCGCACGTTTAGACATCAGCCCTGCACCCCCGCCCGGTGCTGTTCCATGACCGCGGCGAACCGGTCGAAGAGGTAGGCCGCATCGTGCGGACCGGCCGCCGCCTCCGGGTGGTACTGCACGCTGAAGGCGGGCGCATCTACCAACTCCAAGCCCTCCACGACATCGTCGTTCAAGCACACGTGGCTTACCCGACCGCGTCCGAAGGGAGTCTCGAACTCCTCGCCGATGGGCGCCTGCACAGCGAAACCGTGGTTGTGCGCGGTCACCTCGACCTTGTCGGTCGTGAGATCCATCACCGGCTGGTTGATGCCACGGTGACCGAATCGCAGTTTGTAGGTGCCAAGCCCCAGCGCCCGCCCCAGGATCTGGTTACCGAAGCAGATCCCGAATACCGGCACTCGAGCCGCCAACGCATCGCGCATCACCGCAACGGCGTGATCTGCCGTGGCCGGATCCCCCGGGCCGTTGGAGAAGAACACCCCATCGGGTTCCAGCGCGGCGATCTGCTCCCAGCTGTACGACGCCGGCACCACGTGGACGCGCATTCCACGCTCCGCCATCCGCTGCGGGGTCATGGACTTGATGCCCAGATCGACCGCCACCACCGTGAAGCGGTGATCGACGATCGGCTCGACCGTGTACGCGACATCAGTCGTGACATCGTCGGTGAGGTTGGCACCGGCCATCGCGGGGCTGGAGCGGACTGCCTCGAGGAGTTCGGCCGGGGTTCGATCTGCCGCCGGACCGCTGAAGACACCGACGCGCATCGCACCGGCATCGCGCAAGTGCCGCGTGAGCGCTCGGGTGTCGACTCCGCTGATGCCGACGATGCCGTACTTGCGTAGTTCGTCGTCCAAACTGCGCTTGGCCCGCCAATTGGAGGAGATACGCGCCGGGTCACGCACCACATAACCGGCCACCCAGATGCGTCGGGATTCGAGGTCGTCGTCGTTGACCCCGGTATTGCCGATATGCGGCGCGGTCATGATCACGACCTGCCGGTGGTACGAGGGGTCGGTCAAGGTTTCCTGGTAACCGGTCATCCCGGTCGAGAAGACCGCCTCGCCGAACGTCTCCCCGATCGCGCCGTATGCCTGGCCGGCCATGGTGGTGCCGTCCTCGAGAACCAGGACCGCAGGGACCTTCGCGCCAGTGGAGTTGCTCATGCGCGGGCCTCGCGCGGGAAGGTGCCCATGAGCCCATCCAACACAGTGCGATGACCACTGGAGTCATCCGCCCGGAACCCGGTATCCACCACGCGTTCTCCCAACTGCCAAGTAATAACGACGACGCTGTCTTTGGATCGCACAGTGGCTGCCACCCCGCTGTCGGCACGCACGCCGAGGATGTCCGCGGCGGGGATCACCAGGGATGGCGCGCCTTGGCGGTGCATCGCGATCCCGGATTCCGACCAGTCGACCGATGCCCGGCTTCGCACGCCGAGCCCGTGTGCTGCGATGCGATCGAGCCAATCACCGCTGACGGATGTCCCGAGATACAGACCGGGGATGGCCTCCGCAGTGGGTTCATCGGTCGGTGCGGCCGGCGCGGGCACATCGGATTGCCGCTGCACGCGTGCCTTCCATCCCCGCCGCATCGCCCACAAGACCAGCGCGATAACGCCGATCACCAACGCGGTCCAGGCGATCCTCGCCGGCCAGTTGGTCACCTGGGCCTGCTCGACGAACTCTTGGGAGATGAGCCTGCCGGGAACCGTCATGAACGACATCGCAACCACGGGATCCATCATGCGATCTGCCCGTCCACCACGCTCGGGCGGCCACGGAAGAGCACATGGCGCACCGCCCCGGGCAGCGTGTAGCCCACGTACGGGGTGTTTGCGCTTCGGGAAGCTAGCTGCTCGGCGCTCACGACCGTCTCGGCAGAGGAATCCCAGATGGCCAGGTTCGCCGCTGAACCGGGCTCAATCGCCTGGCCTTGATCGGCAACGCGTCCGATCCGCGCCGGTGCCACCGACATCAACTGCGCAATCGCATGCCAGTTGGTGCCATCCTCGCCGGTCACGACCTGCGCCGCGATGCCCAGGGCCGTCTCCAACCCCAGCATCCCCATCGCCGCCGCAGCCCATTCGCAATCTTTGTCCTCGCGCGGATGGGGTGCGTGATCGGTGGCGATGATGTCGATGGTGCCGTCGAGTACTGCTGCGCGCAGGGCCTCCACATCCTCACGACGGCGTAAGGGCGGGTTGACCTTGTAGACCGGGTCGAAAGTGCTGACAAGTTCCTCGGTGAGCAACAGGTGGTGGGGGGTGGCCTCGGCGGTCACCGGAATGCCCCGGGACTTGGCCCACCGGATCACCTCGACCGACCCGACCGTGGAAACGTGGCAGACGTGCAAACGGGAATCGGTGTGTGCGGCCAGCAGTACGTCGCGGGCGATGATGGATTCCTCGGCTACTGCCGGCCAACCGGTGAGCCCCAGCCGGCCCGACAACTCACTCTCGTTCATCTGCGCGCCCTCGGTCAGCCGCGGATCCTGTGCGTGCTGGGCGACCACGCCATCGAATGCCTTCACGTACTCCAGCGCCCGACGCATCAACAGCGGATCGTGGACACACAGGCCGTCGTCGCTGAAGACGCGAACTGCGGCGGCACTCGTGGCCATCGCGCCGAGTTCGGCCAACTGCCGACCCTCGAGTCCGACCGTCACCGCGCCGACCGGGCGAACATCGACCAGCCCAGTCTCGATTCCCCGGCGCCATACCTGCTCGACAACGCCGGCGGTGTCGGCAACCGGAGACGTGTTGGCCATGGCATGCACGCAGGTGAAGCCTCCGAGGGCCGCGGCCTTGGATCCCGATTCGATCGTCTCGGCATGCTCACGACCCGGTTCGCGCAAGTGGGTGTGCAGGTCGACCAGACCGGGCAGCACCACGCAATCGCGGGCATCGAGAACCCGATCCCCCACCCCGGATCCGACCGGGTCGATCGAGGCGATGCGGTCACCGTCGACCACGATGTCGACCGGATCCCCGCCATAGGGACGTCCACCACGCACCACGATCGAAGCGTTCATCGATCCGCTCCTTCCGTGAGCAGTTCCTCGGACCGACCACCGAGCAGCAGATACAGCACCGCCATCCGAACATGCACCCCGTTCGTGACTTGCTCGACCACCACAGCGCGCGGCGAATCGGCTACCTCGGCGGAGATCTCCACGCCGCGATTCATGGGGCCCGGGTGGAGAACGATCGCATCGTGTGGCATCAGCGCCATGCGACGCGAATCGAGCCCATAACGCCGGGAGTATTCGAGTTCGTTGGGAAAGTAGGAGCCAGCCATCCGTTCGGCTTGAACCCGCAGCATCATCACGGCGTCGAGGTGCGGCAGGACATCATCGATGTCGTAGCTGACTTCACACGGCCAGGACTGGACTCCGTAGGGCAGCAAAGTCGGTGGTGCAACCACGGTGACGTGCGCTCCCAGTGTGCGCAAGAGAGCGACGTTCGAGCGCGCCACGCGGCTATGCAGGATGTCGCCGACGATCGCCACGCGAGCACCGGCAAGGTCCCCTTGTCCCGCACGCAGATGGTGGCGCAGCGTGTAGGCATCAAGAAGTGCCTGCGTTGGGTGTTCGTGGGTGCCATCCCCGGCGTTGATCACCGACCCGTGAATCCAGCCGGCGTTCGCCAACCGGTAGGGGGCACCGGAAGCTCCGTGCCGGATGATCACGGCGTCGGCTCCCATCGCCTCCAAGGTCAAGGCCGTGTCCTTCAGGCTTTCGCCCTTGGATACCGACGATCCTTTCGCCGCGAAGTTGATGACATCGGCCGACAGTCGCTTGGCTGCCAGTTCGAAGGAGATCCGCGTCCGGGTGGAGTCCTCGAAGAACAACGTGACCACTGTGCGTCCACGCAAGGTGGGGAGCTTCTTCACCGAACGATCGGTCACGGTCGCCAACTCGCCGGCGGTATCCAAGATGCCGATGGCGTCTTCGCAGGTCAGGTCCGCTGCTGAAAGCAGGTGGCGACCGATCACTGATCCACCTGCCGGATCGTCACGGAGTCTTCGTCGTCGATCTCCGCAAGGTGCACTCGCACCGTCTCGCTTTGCGAGGTGGGCAGGTTCTTGCCGATGAAATCCGGGCGGATCGGAAGTTCGCGGTGACCGCGGTCGACCAGCGCAGCTAGTCGCACAGCTGCCGGGCGGCCGACATCGGCGAGGGCGTCCAGGGCGGCTCTGATGGTTCGGCCGGAGTACAGGACGTCGTCCACCAGAACCACCACGCGCCCATCGATGCCATCGGCCGGGATACTCGTCGGTTCCAGGGCGCGCACTTCGCGCAGCCGGAGGTCGTCGCGGTACAACGTGATGTCCAGCGATCCGCACGGCACCTCGCGGCCTTCGATTTCGCCGATGGACGCGGCGATTCGGCGAGCTAGGTAGACGCCACGGGTGGGTATGCCCAAAATGACGAGATCGTCAACGCCCTTGGCGGACTCCAAGATCTCGTGCGACATGCGTCGCACCGCACGCCGGATGTCCGACGCATCGAGCACCGTGCGCTCAGGCACAGATCACCTTCCCCTTCCCCGCCTCTCCGGACGGGCTTAAAGGACTAAGGATCAACCTACACGCCACCGCCGGGGCCAGCGCTACCCATCTTGTGCACCCGCATGCCGTTCGTGGTCCCGGGGACACCAGGGGGCACACCAGCCACGATCACCACGCGATCGCCGAGCCGAGCCCGACCGATATCCAACAAGGCCTTGTCCACCTGGCGAACCATGTCGTCTGTGTGCCGAACCTGAGGAACCAGGAAGGTCTCCACACCCCACACCAACGCCAGCTGGCTGCGCACCCGGGGGTTCGGGGTGAAGGCCAGCAGCGGTGTGGCGCACCGCCAGCGGGCGATGAGCCGAGCCGAGCGCCCGGTTTCGGTGAATGCGATCAGGTGGGTGCCGGAGACGTACTGCGCGACATCGACAGCGGCGTGGGTGAGCGCCCGAGCGGTGGAACCGTGCACCTCCTCGTGCAACGCCGGTAGCCGATCTAGGGCTTCGGATTCGACGTGTTCGATGATCGTCGACATCGTTTGCACGACGAGCGCCGGATTGTGGCCGACGCTCGTCTCACCGGAAAGCATGAGCGCATCGGCACCATCGAGGACTGCGTTGGCGACATCACTGGCTTCCGCACGGGTCGGCCGGCTAGCACTGATCATCGAATCCAACATCTGAGTCGCGACGATCACCGGCTTGCCGGCTTCGCGACACATCTGGATCGCGCGCTTTTGCACGAGCGGCACTTGTTCGAGTGGCAGTTCGACGCCGAGATCACCGCGCGCAACCATGATGCCGTCGAAAGCTTGGACGATCTCCTCGAGATTGTCGATCGCCTGTGGCTTTTCGACCTTGGCGAGAACGGGAACGGTGATGCCTTCGTTGTCCATGATGGCGTGGACTTCCTTGGCATCGGCGGCCGAGCGGACGAAGGACAACGCCACCATGTCGGCGCCCATCCGCAACGCCCAGCGCAAGTCCTCGATGTCCTTATCCGATAGCGCGGGGACGCTGACCGGCACCCCGGGCAGGTTGAAACCCTTGTGATCGGAGACCCGACCACCTTCGATGACCTTGGTGTGAACGCGGGGACCATCGACTTTGGTTACCTGCAACTCGATGCGACCGTCATCCACGAGGACGAGATCGCCGGGTGTGACATCGCCTGGGAGACCGGCGTGGGTGGTCGAGACCATGTGACTATCGCCGGGAACATCTTCGGTAGTGACGACGAACTCGGCTCCGGCCTCGAGCAGAACCGGCCCCTGCGCGAACGTGCCTAGTCGGATCTTGGGCCCTTGCAGGTCCACCAGGATCCCCACACCGCGACCGCTGGCATCGCTGGCCTGACGGACCGCGAGGTAAGACTGCCGGTGCACCTCGTGGCTGCCGTGCGAGAGGTTCAACCGGGCGACATCCATGCCGGCATCGACCAGCGCCCGGATCTGCTCAGGGGTGCCGGCCGAGGGGCCCAAGGTGGCCACGATCTTGGCTCGACGCATGGCTGCAGTCTATTAGTAAACGGTTACACCGTGAGCGGCCGCGCCGATGCTCGGATGGGCGAGGGCAGGTTGGTGGTACCCATCAGATACCGATCCACGCTCGCGGCCGCAGCGCGACCCTCGGCGATCGCCCACACGATGAGCGACTGACCGCGCCCGGCGTCTCCGGCAACGAAGACGCCTTCGACGTCGGTGGAGTAATCGTCCGCGCGCACGATGGCGCCGCGCTCGGTCAGCCCGAGACCGAACTGCTCGATCAGCGGGCCTTCCTCCGGGCCGGTGAAACCCATGGCCAGCAGGACAGTGTCAGCCGGGATGGCGCGTTCGCTCCCGGCAACCGGCGAGAACGCGCCATCGACGAACTCGACATCGAGTAAATGCAACGAGCGCACGTGCCCGTCCGCATCGCCCTCGAAGCGCTCGGTGGAGACGGCGAACATCCGCTCCCCACCTTCTTCATGCGCGCTCGAAACGCGGTAGGTCATGGGAAAGGTCGGCCACGGCTGACTCGAGGGACGCTCCTGCGGTGGGCGGGGCATGATCTCGAGTTGCGTAACGCTGGCCGCCCCCTGCCGGTGCGCGGTTCCTAGGCAGTCGGCCCCGGTGTCGCCTCCCCCGATGATCACCACGTGCTGACCGGCAACGTCGAGCGGAGAGGCCTCCAGATCGCCTTCTTGCACCTTGTTCGCCCACGGCAGGAACTCCATCGCCTGGTAGACACCCGTGAGTTCGCGGCCGGGAATCGGTAGGTCGCGCCAGGCCGTGGCGCCCGTGGCGATCACGATGGCGTCGTACCGGCGGCGCAGATCGGCGACGGTCACATCGACCCCGACCTCGACGTTCGGGCGGAACTTCACCCCTTCGGCCTCCATCTGTTCAAGGCGCTGATCGAGATGGCGCTTTTCCATCTTGAACTCCGGGATGCCGTAGCGCAGCAGACCTCCGATGCGGTCACCGCGCTCGTAGACCGCGACGGTGTGCCCGGCGCGAGCAAGCTGCTGGGCGGCCGCAAGTCCGGCGGGACCGGAACCGATCACCGCGACCGTCTTGCCGCTGAGCGACTCCGGCGGTTGCGGGGTGATCCACCCGGACTGCCACGCCCGGTCCACGATCGCGACCTCGACCTGCTTGATGGTGACCGGCTCGGCGTTGATACCCAGGACGCAGGCGGTTTCACACGGCGCAGGGCACAGGCGCCCGGTGAACTCCGGGAAGTTGTTGGTGGCGTGCAGCCGTTCGATTGCTTGACCCCAGTCGCGGTCGTAGATGAGGTCGTTCCACTCGGGGATCAAGTTGCCCAGCGGACACCCCTGGTGGCAGAACGGGATGCCGCAGTCCATGCAGCGTCCGGCCTGCTTTTCCAAACTGCGGGCATCGAACTCTTCGTAGACCTCCGACCAGTCCTGGATCCGCACATCGACCGGGCGCCGTGTTGGCAGTTCGCGCTCGGTCGTCAGAAAACCGCGTGGATCAGCCATTGTTGCCTCCCATGACCGCAAGAATCGGATCCTCGCCCTTGGCCAACGCCTCCTCGCGCAACCGCAGCACACGCTTGAAGTCCTTGGGCATCACCTTGGTGAACCGGGCTTGTTGTTGCGCCCAGTCTTCGAGTAGTTGCGCGCCGACCTGCGAATCGGTCTCCTCGACATGCCGGGTGATCAGCGCGTGTAGTTGCTCGAGATCATCGGCGTCGAGCGGATCGAGGTCGACCATTTCGGGGTTTACTCGGCTGACAGCAAGATCGAGGACGTAGCCGATGCCACCGGACATCCCCGCGCCCAAGTTGCGCCCGATCGGTCCGAGGATGACGGCGATACCGCCGGTCATGTACTCAAGCGCGTGGTCACCCACACCCTCGACAACAGCGTGGACACCCGAGTTACGCACGCAGAACCTCTCACCGACCTGCCCGCGGATGAACACCTCACCGCTGGTGGCGCCGTAAGCGATGACGTTTCCAGCGATGATGTTGTCCTGCGCCACGAACGCTGCCTCGCGATCCGGCCGGACGACTACCCGCCCGCCGGACAAACCCTTGGCGACGTAATCGTTGGCATCACCTTCGAGCCTGAGGGTGATGCCCGCGGGAACGAACGCTCCGAAGGATTGCCCAGCCGATCCCTGGAAGGTCAGGTCGATCGTTTCATCCGGTAGCCCCTCACCGCCGTGGGCGCGGGTGACTTCCGAGCCGAGCATCGTTCCCACCGTGCGGTTGACGTTGCGTATCGCGATTTGCGCGCGAACCGGCTCTTTGCGTTCGATGGCTGGTGCGCACAGTTCGATGAGCTGAACATCCAGCGCCTGATCGAGCCCGTGATCTTGCGCAACCGTGCGGTGGCGTGCCTGATCGTCACCGATCTCGGGCATGTGCAGCACCGGTGCGAGATCGAGGCCATCGGCCTTCCAGTGATCGACCGCCTTGCGGGTATCGAGCACCTCGGTATGGCCGATGGCTTCGTCGAGACTGCGGAAACCCAACGCAGCCAGGTACTCGCGCACCTCTTGTGCGATGAACTCGAAGAAGTTCACGACGAATTCCGGGGTGCCCTGGAAGCGCTCACGCAAGACGGGGTTTTGGGTGGCGATCCCGACCGGGCACGTGTCCAGGTGGCACACGCGCATCATGACGCAGCCCATCACCACCAGCGGCGCCGTAGCAAAGCCGTATTCCTCCGCGCCGAGCAACGCGGCAATCAGCACATCGCGACCTGTCTTGAGCTGGCCATCGGTTTGCACCACTACCCGATCACGCAGTCCGTTGAGCAACAGCGTCTGCTGCGTTTCCGCCAAGCCCAACTCCCAAGGGCCACCCGCATGCTTCAAAGAGGTGAGCGGTGAAGCACCGGTACCGCCGTCGTGGCCCGAGATGAGCACGACGTCGGCATGCGCCTTGGACACTCCTGCCGCCACAGTGCCCACGCCGACTTCGGCGACGAGCTTGACGTGCACGCGAGCCCGCGGATTGGCGTTCTTCAAATCGTGGATCAACTGTGCGAGATCCTCGATCGAGTAGATGTCGTGGTGCGGAGGCGGCGAAATCAACCCGACTCCCGGAGTGGAGTGCCGGGTCTTCGCGATCCAGGGATACACCTTGTGACCGGGAAGCTGTCCGCCTTCGCCGGGCTTGGCTCCCTGCGCCATCTTGATCTGGATGTCGTCGCTATTCACCAGGTACTCGCTGGTGACCCCGAAACGACCGGAAGCGACCTGCTTGATCGCCGAGCGCTTGGAATCACCGTTTTCCATGGGCACGTAGCGTTCGGGGTCCTCGCCACCTTCCCCGGTGTTGGACTTCCCGCCGAGGCGGTTCATCGCGACCGCCAGCGTCTCGTGGGCCTCGGCCGAAATCGATCCGTAGGACATCGCGCCCGTCGAGAACCGCGCAACGATCGACTCCACGGATTCCACTTCCTCGATCGGAACCGGCTCGCGCACCCCCTCCTTCAAGTCGAACAGCCCACGCAAGGTCATCAACCGCTCGGCTTGTTCGTTCACCTCGCGGGTGTACTCGCGGAAGATGTCATAGCGCTTGTTGCGCGTGGCGTGCTGCAAGCGGAACACGGTCTCCGGATCGAACAAGTGCGGTTCGCCATCGCGGCGCCATTGGTACTCACCACCGTCGGCGAGGATGCGGTGCGCCGGCGAGATACCCGATGGTGGGTAGGCAACGGCGTGCCGCTTGGCAACCTCTTCGGCCAGCACGTCCAAGCCGACGCCACCGAGTTTCGTGGTGGTGCCGGTGAAGTACGCATCGACGAGCTCTTGGGACAACCCGATCGATTCGAAGATCTGCGCACCCCGGTACGAGGCCACGGTCGAGACGCCCATCTTGGACATCACCTTCAGTAGCCCCTTGCCCATCGCCTTGATGTAGTTCCGCACGGCCTTTTCGGCCGACACATCATCGATCACATGCCGGTGAACGAGATCCTCGACCGTTTCCAGGGCCAGGTACGGGTTCACCGCGGCCGCGCCGTAGCCGACGAGCAACGCCACATGATGAACCTCGCGGACATCGCCAGCCTCGACGAGCAAACTGATCTGACTGCGTGCCTTGGTGCGCACCAGGTGGTGGTGAACAGCGGCGCACAGCAGCAGGGATGGGATAGGCGCTTGTCCGGCGTTACTGTCCCGATCGGACAGCACGATGAATCGCTTGCCCTGTCGGATAACGGCGTCGACCTCGTTGAAGATCTCGCCCAGTCGCTTCTCCAGCGCCGCTCCCCCGCCGGCCACCGGGTACAAGCCCTTGATGCGGGTCGCCGCGAATTCCGGCAGGGTTCCATCCGCGTTGATGTGCAGGATCTTCGCGAGTTCGTCGTTGTCGATCACCGGGAACGGCAAGACCACCTGGCGGCTGTGTCCCGGCTGGGAATCGAGCAAATTGCCTTCCGGCCCGATCAGCGACGCCAAACTGGTGACGATTTCCTCGCGGATGGCATCGAGCGGCGGGTTCGTGACCTGGGCGAAAAGCTGACTGAAGTAGTCGAACAACAGCCGGGGACGACTCGAAAGCACGGCGATGGGGGTGTCCGTGCCCATCGAGCCGATCGGCTCGGCGCCGGCGCGAGCCATCGGCTCCATGATGATGCGCAATTCCTCTTGCGTGTAGCCGAAGGTCTGTTGGCGACGGGCCACCGATTCGTGGGTGTGCACGACATGCTCGCGTTCGGGCAACTCCTCCAAATGAATCAGACCCTGGTCGAGCCATTCGGAGTAGGGCAACTCAGCGGCAAGCTCGGCCTTGATCTCATCGTCTTCGATGATGCGGCCTTCTCCGGTATCGACCAGGAACATGCGTCCAGGCTGCAACCGGCCCTTGCGGACGACCCTGGCCGGGTCGATATCCAAAACTCCGGCTTCCGATGCCAGGACGACCAGGCCATCGTCGGTCACCCAAAAGCGGCCGGGACGAAGTCCGTTTCGATCCAGCACCGCGCCGATTTGGGTGCCGTCGGTGAAGCAGACGTTCGCCGGACCGTCCCACGGTTCCATCAACGTTGCGTAGAACTCATAGAAGGCCCGACGCGTGGGATCCATCTCGGGGTTGTTCTCCCAGGCTTCAGGGATCATCATCAACACGGCCTGGGGCAACGACCGCCCACCGAGGTGGAGCAGTTCGAGAACCTCGTCGAAACTGGCTGAATCGCTGGCGCCCGGGGTGCAGATCGGGAACAACCGAGTCATGTCCCCGGGGATCACCTCACTGGTGAGCATCGCCTCGCGGGTGGTCATCCAGTTCCGGTTTCCTTGAACCGTGTTGATCTCACCGTTGTGGGCGATCAGTCGGTACGGGTGGGCCAGCGGCCAGGACGGGAACGTGTTGGTCGAGAACCGCGAATGCACCATCGCCAGCGTGGAAGCGATTTCCGGATCGCCCAGATCGGGATAGAACGGCGCGAGTTGGCCCGTGGTGAGCATCCCCTTGTAGACCATCGTTCGTGCTGACAGCGAGGCGAAGTACACGCCGACTTCGTGCTCGATGCGCTTGCGCAGCCCGTAGATGAGTCGGTCGAGGTCGATGCCCTCGGCCTGGCCGCTGGCATCGGCGAGGAACAACTGCCAGAACGCCGGCATGCACGCCCGGGCCGTGGCTCCGACCAGGGAGGGGTCGGTCGGCACTTCCCGCCAGCCCAGCACCGTGACTCCTTCATCGTCGGCCACGTTGCTGATCGCCCGCATCACTTCGGCGCGCTCGGTGAGATCCACCGGTAGGAAACCGATGCCGGTTGCGTAGCGGCCGGCTTCGGGCAACTCAACACCGCTGACCCGACGCAGGAAGGTGTCCGGCACTTGGAGCAAGATCCCAGCGCCATCACCGCTGTCCGGCTCGCTGCCCGATGCACCGCGGTGCTCCAGGTTGACCAGCGCGGTGAGTGCCTGCTGAACCACCTGGTGCGTTGGCTGACCGGTCAAGGTGGCAACGAAGGCGACGCCGCATGCGTCCTTTTCCGCGCGGGGGTCGTAGAGACCTTGGGCGGCAGGGGCGGTCGAGTATCGATCCAGCACGGCGGGCCTTTCGTTGTCGTCGTCGATGCGTTCGGATGGCACCAAGCAGATGATCGCCGCAGACGCAGGACGGAAGGTCCACGTCGGTGACGATCACGGGACGACGTTGGCCCGTGGGCTGGAGAGTCTACCGGGGGGAGGTCTCGCTGTCCTCCTGCGACTCCCCCGATCCTGCCGACTGGCCATCGGCATCG
>CAZWIW010000001.1:32853-44270 GCA_964634545.1 uncultured Rubrivirga sp. | reverse complement strand
CATCGGCATCGGCATCGGTCAGCACCTCGCGACCAGGGCGGGTGCGGGCCGACCACACGAGGTACACCAACGCCCCGATCCCCACGAGGATCGAGGTCCACACATTCAGGCGCAGCCCCCCGACGGTATTCACCGGGTCGATGCGTAGTGCTTCGATCCACCCCCGACCGGCCACGTACAGCAACACGTATAGGGCGAAGACGCGCCCGTGCCCCATGGTGAATCGTCGATCGGCCCAGATGACCACCACGGCCACGCCCACCAACCACAAGGACTCGTACAGGAACGTCGGGTGGAAGGTGGCGAACTGCTCGTAGCCCTCGGGGCGCTTCGCCGGATCGATCTGCAGGGCCCACGGCACATCCGTCGGGCGTCCGAACAGTTCCTGGTTGAACCAGTTGCCCCAGCGGCCGATGGCCTGGGCCAAAGCGATGCCCGGCGCGATGGCGTCGGCTATCGGTGGCAGGGCCACGTGGTGGCGTCGCGCCGCGATCCACGCTCCCAGCCCGCCAAGTGCCACCGCTCCCCAGATACCCAAGCCACCATCCCAAATGCGTAACGCTGCGGTGAGCCCACGCCCGTCGGGACCGAAGTAGATCTGCCAGTCGCTGAGCACGTGGTAGAGCCGACCCCCGACGATGCCGAAGGGAACCGCCCACAGGGCGATATCGGTGATGAGCCCCGGTTGTCCGCCGCGCGCGACGTATCGCTTGTTGCCCAACCAGATGGCAACGACGATGCCCAGGATGATCGCCAAGGCATAGGCACGCAGCGGTACCGGCCCCAGGTTCCAGACTGCTTGATCCGGACTCGGCACGGTTTAGCTGCCCGCTGCTGCGGTGACCGCGGCCAGCAAGGCGGCCCGATCAGCCAAAGTCGCGTTCGGAACCTCCTGACCGTCGATCTTGCCGAAGGGAGTCCCGCCGACATTTGCGTCGTAGAACTCCTGCGTGGAGTTGGCCGCCCACGGCCGGTAGGTGCCGTCGTTCACGCATTGCTCGAAGGTGTCTAGATCGGCCCCGGAGATCCCGATCTGCTCGCCGATCGCGATGAAGTCTTCGTTCGGCCAGCCGTCGCCTTCCACTTCCGGGACGCTCGCGTAGAGGGCATCGTGGAACTCCCGGGTGAAACCGGCATCCATCGCGCAACCCCACGCGCCGATGGCGCGGTTGGAGGCATCGTTACCGAGGTTGCGGTCCAAGAATCCGGTGGGACGCCAGACGAGTCGGACCACACCGGTCTCGGCCAACTCGGCCATCCCGGCTCCGTTGGCCTCTTCCAGCGATGCACAGGCCGGACACTGGAAGTCCTCCCACAGTTCGAGGACGGGAACACTCTCGCCGCCGGTGCCGTAGGGAACGCCGTAGGCCCATTCGCTGTCGGCCCCGAACGCGCCCTCGGGAACCGGGGCACTCGGGTCGGGTTCGACTACCTCGACCCCGCTGGCGCTGCCGCCACCATCGGAGTTCCGGGCGATGACCGCTGCGCCGATGATTCCAGCGACGACAGCCACCACCGCTGCTGCCCCGATGATTCGAACGGTGCGCTCGCGGCGCTTCTCACCGGCCTGCGCGGCTTCCCGCGCTGCCGCTGCCCGCTCGCGACGATCCTTGCTTCCCGATGCCATGGACTCTCCGTTCCTGATGCCCGACCGAAGGAACAGACTAATTCGCCGCAGCGGGAATGCGATCCACCGGTCGGCGCACACCCTCGGCGAGTTCCTCCGCGAACGCTCGCACCGAGGCCCGCGCCGCGCCAAGGTCCTGCGCGTCGAGAATGCGTCGCACGAAGGCGGATCCGACGATCACGCCGTCGGCATAAGCGGCGATACCTGCGGCTTGATCACCGCTGGAGACCCCAAGACCGACCCCGATAGGTGCCTGCGTGCGATCTCGGACGCGCGCGACGAGTGCAGGCGCGGCGGTACTGACCTGATCCCGGGCCCCGGTAACGCCCATGGTCGAGGCCGCGTAGACGAAGCCCGTGCACGCCCGCGCCACAGTCTCGATGCGGGCATCGGTAGACGAGGGCGCCACCAGGAAGGTGCGGTCGATGCCGGCGTTGTCCGTGGCCGCCATCCAAGGCCCGGCTTCTTCGGGTGTGAGGTCGGGCGTGATCACCCCACTGCCTCCGGCTGCCACCATGCGGTCGACGAAACGCTCGAGCCCGAATCGCTCGATGGGATTCCAGTAGCTCATCACGACAGCTGCCTGCTCGTCTTCCAACGCAATGCTCTCTACGACCGAAAGGACGTCGTCGGTGGTGGTTCCTTCCGACAACGCGATCTGCACGGCATCTTGGATTGCCGCACCGTCCATCAAGGGATCGGAGTACGGAAGTCCCACCTCCACGAGATCGACTCCCCCAGCGAGCATCTCGTCGATCAGGGCAATGCTCGCTTCGATGGTCGGAAAACCAGCGGGCAGATATCCGATGAGTGCTGCCCGCGAATCGGCTCGGGCCGCCGCGAACACTGCCTGCGTGCGTGGGTTCACTGCTCGACCTGCATCCCGAACCACCGGGCCGCGGTCTCGACGTCCTTGTCACCTCGACCCGAAAGGTTGATGACGATCACGCTGTCGGGTCCGAGTTCGCGTCCGAGGCGCATCGCCCCAGCGAGGGCGTGCGCGGTTTCGATCGCGGGGATGATGCCTTCCGAGCGTGAGAGAAGGGCGAATGCCTCCATGGCCTCGGCATCGGTGATCGCCTCGTAACGCGCCCTGCCGGTGTCGTGCAGCCAAGCGTGCTCTGGGCCGACACCTGGATAGTCCAAGCCGGCACTGATGGAATGCGACGGCACGGTCTGTCCCCACTCGTCTTGCATGACGTAGGTCCGGGCACCGTGCAAGACCCCGGGTGCACCCATCGCGAACCGTGCGGCATGTCGACCGGAGTCGACACCCTCGCCACCGGCTTCATATCCGACCAACTGGACCTCAGGGTCGTCGATGAAACCGGCGAACAGCCCCATCGCGTTGGATCCACCACCCACGCAGGCAATGGCTGCGTCGGGGAGTCGTCCTTCTATCTCGAGGATCTGCTCCCGGGTCTCGTGACCGATAACCGAGTGGAAGTGGCGCACGATCCGCGGGAATGGAGCCGGACCGGTAACCGTTCCCAGGAGGTAGTGGGTGCGATCGACGTTGGTGACCCAATCGCGCATCGCTTCGTTGATGGCGTCTTTGAGTGTCTGCGTTCCAGTATCGACGGGTACGACGGTGGCGCCGAGAAGTTCCATCCGCGCCACGTTGAGTGCTTGGCGACGGGTGTCCTCCCGCCCCATGTAGACGACGCACTCCAATCCCATGAGTGCCGCAGCGGTGGCCGAGGCGACACCGTGCTGGCCAGCTCCGGTCTCGGCAATGATGCGGCTCTTGCCCATCCTGGTGGTCAACAGGGCTTGCCCGAGGACGTTGTTGATCTTGTGCGAGCCGGTGTGGTTCAGATCCTCGCGCTTGAGATAGATACGCGCTCCACCACACTCGGCGCCGAATCGGTGGGCTCGGGTGAGTGGCGATGGTCGACCGGTGTAGTCGCGCTCGAGGGCGCTCAACTGGGCAGCGAACTGCGGATCGGTCAGCGCCGAGTCGAAGGCCGCTTCGAGTTCATCGAGGGCGGCCATCAGGGCCTCGGGAACGAACCGTCCGCCATAGGGCCCGAAATGGCCGGGGGCAGAAAGGCCAGAAAGGTCGGAAATTCCAGAAAGGCCCTGCGTTGCAGGTTCTTGGGTGGTGGTCACATCGCACTCCGGCGTCCGTGGCGTAGGGCGGGGTGCGCCCCGGCGGTAACCAGGTCATGGACCGCGGCCCGCGGATCCTTGCCCGTCACCAGGGCTTCCCCCACGAGGACGGCATCGGCGCCGGCCTCGGCATAAGCGATCAAATCGTGCGGTTCGCGAATCCCGGACTCGGCGATCTTGACGCAAGAATCAGGGATCAGGTGTGCGATGCGCGCGAAGACCGTGCGGTCGACTTCGAGGGTCTTCAAGTTCCGCGCATTCACACCGATGACATCCGCACCAGCATCCAGCGCTCGAGCGATCTCCTGTTCGTCGTGGACTTCCACCAGCGGGGTCATCCCCAAACTGCGGGTGCGCTCCACGAGCGACACAAGCGCGTCTTGCTCCAAGGCAGCGACAATCAACAAAACCAGATCCGCGCCGCACGCCTTGGCTTCCCACAGTTGGTAACTGCCCACGATGAAGTCTTTGCGCAGAATCGGGATATCCACCGCGGCGCGCACCTGCACCAAGTCCTCGAGACTGCCACCGAAGCGCCGCTCCTCGGTCAACACGCTGATGCAGTGTGCGCCGCCGGATTCGTATTCCATCGCGAGTTGGGCTGGATCGTCGATGGCAGCCAGCGGGCCGCGGCTTGGACTTTGCCGCTTCACTTCGGCTATCACGCAGATCTGGTCTGCAGCGAGCATGCATCGAGCGTTGCGGGCCGGAGGAACCGAACCTGCCCGCTCCTTGAGTTGCTCGAGAGGTGTTTCGTCCATTCGTCGCGCGACGTCTACACGGACGCCGGCAACGATCTCCTCCAGGACGGTCACGGGCCCACAGTACGCCGGCTAGGTCGGCTCGGCACCGCCGCCATCGGGGCTATCCGGGCCCAGATCCCAGATAAGGGACCAGATTGCGCACCACGCCGAAAGCGAGCACGACGATCAAGGCGGTGACCATCCACCGGCTGCGCTGGGCCTGTTGTGCCGGGGTCGGATTCGGGCGACGCCCGGTCCAGGCCCGGTAGGCCCACATCCCGAACCCGATCAGTAGCGCCGGGATCGCGACGATGAGCAGGATGTTGTGGTCGAGCATGCCGGCAACATCGCCGTGCAGGAGGTCGTAGGTGCCGCGCATGCCACCGCATCCGGGGCAGTCGATGCCGAGGAAAGTCTGGCTGGGACAACCTGGGTAGTGACCGGGAATATTCGGGTCGACAGCGCGCAGATAGACCGTGCCGACGATGGCACCGATGGCCGTGGCCGCGACGGGGAGCATCCGACGTCGACGCGAACGTCGATCGACCACATAGTCCGTGCCAACCATGTCTTCACTGTACGTCGTCGGGCACCCGAGATACCCGAACCCAGAAGCTTGTTCCGCCCGGTTGATTGCTCGTGACCGTCGCCGAACCACCCATTCCGGTGGCCAGGCGCGCCACGAGTGCCAGCCCCAATCCGGTACCGACAGGGCGGACTCCGCGGTAGCGCTCATGCAAGGCCCCGGGCTCGAAGGCAACCTCGCGATCATCGGCGGTGAGACCGGGTCCGGAATCGCGCACTTCCACAACCGCGAAGGGACCACCTGTGATGGTGGAATCGATGTGCAACGCGAGAACAATGGTGGACCCTTCGGGCGAGACCCGAAGCGCGTTCTCCGCCAGGTTGTCGATGATCTGACGTAGGCGCCAGGCATCGACGCGCACCATTACCGGCTCATCGGGAACTGCGATCTCGAACGTCACCTGCTCACGTGCGCAGCGGTCCTGCCACACCAGGGCGGCGTCCGCCATGACATCGCGGGCGTCGATGTCGGTGAGATCGAAATGGAAGTCCACCGCCCCCAATCGGGCTAGGTCGAGAAGGTCGTGCACGAGGCGATCGAGTCGTTGCGCTTCACTGGCAACGATCGCACCGACAGCGGGGATCTCGCCGGTCGGCACTATCTCTTCCGACAGCGCCTCGCCGTAACCCTTCACCGCAGTGAGCGGGGTGCGTAGTTCGTGTGAGACCGATAGCAGGAAGTCCCGCTGCCGCCCTTCTGAGACCAGCAGCGCAGCACCCAACGCATTGAGCGCCTCCGCGATGTCGGCCACTTCCGTAGGTCCTCGCGGCTCCAGCGTGAGATCTCGCCTGCCTTCGGCCATCTCATGTGCCACCTCGCGGGCTGCACGCAATGGACGCGACAGCCGGCGGGCCGCGAAATAGGCAATGACAACTGCGATCAGTAGGCCCAGCGCCAAAGCCGAAATGATCCGGATCAAGAACACGCCCGTGGCTTCCCCTGCGACTGTCAATGGCTGCACCAACACCACGCCCTTGCCACCACCGATAGGTCGTCCTTCAATCAATACCGGCTCGCCAGCCTCACGCTTCCTGCTTGCGGAGATTGATTCCCCCGCCGCTAATTTTTCAACGTCCTGTTCACTGACCCCCGGCGGTGGCGCGATATCGGAAGAAACTAGATAACCCGTGACTTGCTCGCGCCGCAAGACCTGGCGCAGCGGACGCGGTAGCGGTCCTCCCGCCCCTCGAAGTTCGCCGCGTTCCACGTAGGTGGTGGTCAAGTCTGCGAGCGTGGCTAATGATCCTCGAGCCTCGGTCTCGGCGGCGGCGCGCACGAACGGTGCCGCGGCTGCACCTGCGACCAATACCGCGATAGCCGCTATCGCCGACGCCAGCAAGACGGTTTGCGTGACGATGCCGCCCTTGAAGCCGCGTTTGCGGTGTCCTCCCGCCCGCGGGCTGCTCACTTGCTCTCCGTGCGTGCGGCATAGCCAACCCCGCGCACCGTCCTGATCGGGCTGTCATCACCGAGTTTGGCCCGCAGTTGCGCGACGTGGACATCGACCGTCCTCGTGCCGACGACCGAGGCATAGCCCCACACCTCGGAGAGCAACTGATCTCGACTCAGCACCCGGCCGGGATCGCTCATCAATCGGGCCAGGAGATCGAATTCGGTGGCGGTCAGCGTCACTTCCTCACCCGCGACGAAGGCGCGTCGCCCCGTTGTGTCCAAGGACAACCGACCGTTGGTCAGTGGTGCGTCGTCGCTGTTGGTCAACCCTGCTCGGCGCACCAGCGACTTCACCCGAGCGACCACCTCGCGCGGACTGAAGGGCTTGGTGACGTAGTCGTCGGCCCCCATCTCCAATCCGAGGATGCGATCGACCTCATCATCACGGGCAGTGCAGAACACGATGGGAACCCAGTTCCCTTCCTCCCGCAAGGCCCTGCACACTTCGGTGCCATCCATTCCGGGCAGCCCCACGTCAAGCACGATCGCCGACGGGTGTTTGGTTCGGGCGGCGCTGAGTGCGCCCACGCCGTCGAATTCGGTGTGCACACCGAAGCCTTCGCGTTGCAGATACAGCCGGAGGAGATCCGAAATCGGCTTCTCGTCTTCGACGACGAGGATCAGTCCGCGTTCACTCACCGGTCCGGTGTCGCCGAGGGTGAGGCTGAAGCCTTCTTCCCGAGCCCCGCGGCTTGCATCACTTTCCCGACGACGGCACCAACGACCACCAACCCGACTCCGGCCCAGAACATCGGCCAGTTCCCGAGAACTACCGCCAACGTGCCGACCGTGAACGCGATGGTGATGATGACGACAGCGGCCCAGGCCGCAGGGGTAGAGCCGTGATCGTCGTGTTCAGGTGTGACGGGCGTGACGGGCGTGTTCGACTCGGCCATATACCTATCCAATCACTTGGTGGGTGGATTGTGGTCATCGGTCGTGTCGGTGGCCTCGAGCGTCGGATCGATGCCGCGATCCAAGGCCTCCCAGGCGTCCCGGGGCTTGTTCGTCTGGCGTTCGTAGGAACGACCGAGCCCGGGCCACAGCGGTCCACGCCAAGCGATCAGGACTCCCCCGACGAAGGCGACGACGCCGCCAGCGACGGTGAGAACCGGTGCGAGGGAGTCCGTGGCCACGGCGCGGGCATCTGCGGGAGCGAAGGACGACAAACCATCGACGAACAAAGCGAGGATCGCGCTGACCACGATCACCAAAGCGGCGAATCCGATGACAACCCCACTCAACCGGCGCCCCCATCCGCGCGAGCCGATGACTGCGGCAATGCCCGCAATCAGCAGAACCGGCATGGCCGCCGCTGCGGGTAGCACGCTCGACCCACTGATCTCCACCACACTTTCCGCGGCACCGAACGTCGAATCGAGCCCGGAGGAATCATCATCGACGCCGGTTCCCAGGAGTGCTTCCGTGACCGTGAGCCACGGTTGCGACATCGCCCACCAAGCAAGCAGGGAGCCAGCGGCAACGGCAGCGACGGCCGCCAAGTATTCCCGCCGCGCGCGCGGTGAACTGCTCACGAGACCGCACGCCCGCCTGAGTGTCCAGCAAGCCGTGACATCGCATCCGCGGTGGCCACCGCGCGCACCACCGCGCCAGCCTTGCTTGCGCATTCCCTGGCTTCGGCCGCCGGATCGGAATCGGCGACGATCCCCGCCCCGGCCTGCACATGGGCGATCCCGTCTTGGATCACCGCGGTGCGGATTGCGATCGCCACATCCACATTCCCGGAGAAGTCGACGTATCCGACGACTCCGCCGTACAGACCACGACGGGTTGGTTCGAGTTCGTCGATGATCTCCATCGCGCGCACCTTCGGGGCGCCGCTGAGTGTTCCTGCGGGGAACGTGGCGCGCAACGCATCAAGGGCCGACGCATCATCACGCAACCGGCCAACCACCGTGGACACGATGTGCATGACGTGGGAGTAGCGCTCGATCTCCATGAATTCGGTGACGTCGACACTCCCGGGGGCGCTGACCCGGCCGAGATCATTACGGGCGAGATCCACGAGCATGACGTGCTCGGCCCGCTCCTTCTCGTCGGCCAACAACTCATCGGCAAGTGCGTGATCGGCCGCTGGCTGCGCACCGCGCGGCCGGGTTCCGGCGATCGGATGCACGGTGCACTGACGATCACGCACAGTGACCAGCGCCTCAGGGGAGGAACCCACGATTTCGAAAGCAGTTTCTTCCGATAGTGCTTCGCCGTTACCGTCGATAGTGCCGGGCATTCGAATCACGTACATATAAGGGCTCGGATTCGCCGAGCGCAATATCCGGTACACGCCCAAGCCATCGGCGACCGTCGGCAACGAGTAGCGCTGCGAGAGAACGATCTGGAAAGCATCACCCGCTGCGATGTAGTCCTTGGCGGCAGCGACAGCGCTCAGATAGTCAGCCTCACTGGTGTGAGCCTGGACAGGCGGGTCATCCACGATCGGCACTTTGGTCACCGTCGACCCCCGCGGAGCCGACAGATCCGCTTCCATGCGATCGAGTCGAGCACAGGCGTCCTGCCACGCTTCATCGACACGTTCATCGCTGGCGTCGAAGTTGATGGCGTTGGCGATCAACGTGACAGTGCCACGGAAATGATCCAAGACGGCTAAGTCCGTCGCCAACAGGAAGGCGATCTCGGGAATATCGACCACGGGCGGGTTCGCATCGGGAAGCTTCTCGAAGTTTCGAACAGCGTCATAGGACAGGTAACCGACGAAACCGCTGGTCAAGTGGGGCCCACCGCGGGATTCATCGTGGGGTGTGTGCAGCACGCGAGCGGATTCGGCCAACACCTCCCAGGTCGACCCGGTGGTCGGCAGTCCGACCGGGACTCGCCCGAACCACCGCGGCTGACCGTCCACCTCGGCAAGCATCGCGGCGGCGCGCACGCCGATGAAGGAGTAGCGCGACCAGGACCGACCCGCCTCGGCGGACTCCAATAGGAACGTGCCCGCTCGTGAACCACACAAAGCTTCGAACAGGCCGACGGCCGTGAGCCCATCCGCCAGCAAAGTGCGCGAAACAGGGATTACCCGATCGGTCCTCGCTGCAGCGCGAAAGCCGGCAAGGTCCAAGGAGGTTTCACCGTTCACCCGGATCTCCCTCGACTTCGAAGCAGCTCAAGGCGCCTGTGTGGCACGCCACTCCGTGCTGATCGACGACGACGAGCACGGTGTCTGCGTCGCAATCGAGGTGAAGTTCGCGCACTTCCTGGGTATTGCCGGAGGTCTCCCCTTTCACCCACTGCCGTCCGCGACTGCGTGAGTAGTAGGTGCCTCGACGAGATTGGAAGGTTTCCCGGAATGCGTCCTCATCCATCCAAGCCATCATCAACACGCGACCGGTGTCCCACTGCTGCACGATCGCCGGAACGAGGCCGGCTTCATCGAAATTGATTCGAGCGACAACCGCATCGAGCGATTCATCGAGCAATCCACTAGCCACGGGACATCACCTCCGAGCTCCGTACCGGGTACCCAGCCCGGGAGAGTGCTTGCTTGGCCTGTTCGATCGTGAGATCGCCGAAGTGAAAGACGCTGGCGGCCAGAACTGCGTCGGCTCCAGCCTGTACTGCACGAGGGAAGTCCTCAGCACGCCCGGCCCCACCGCTGGCGATTACCGGAACATCGACGGCATCGCGCACCTGTTCGATCAATTCCGCGTCGAAGCCTGAGGTGGTGCCATCGGCATCCATGGAATTGAGCAGGATCTCCCCAGCACCCCTGCGGACGCCTTCGAGCGCCCAGGCGATCGCATCGATGCCCGTTCCGCGTCTGCCGCCATGGGTCGTGACTTCGAATCCACTTATCGTCGAGGTGCCTTCCTGGCATCGACGCGCATCGACACTGAGCACCACGCACTGTGCACCGAAGCGCCTTCCGGCATCGGTCAGCAGTTGCGGATCGGCAATGGCGGCGGTGTTCAAACTCACCTTGTCGGCGCCGGATCGCAGCAGCCGATCGAAATCCTCGACGCTGCGCACTCCCCCGCCGACGGTCAGCGGGATGAACACCGTTTCCGCCGTCCGACGCACGATGTCGTACGTGGTCTCCCGATCGCCAGATGAAGCGGTGATGTCTAGGAAGACGAGTTCATCGGCACCCTGGGAGTCATAACGCGCGGCCAACTCGACAGGATCTCCGGCATCACGCAGCCCCTCGAAGTTGACCCCTTTCACCACGCGCCCGGCATCGACGTCCAGGCACGGGATGACTCGGATAGCGAGCGTCATGAGCGAGTCATGGTCGCGGTGGACCCCACTCGTACGGGTCGTAGCGAGCCTCGATGGCCGCGATGGCTTCGGCGAGAGTGAAGGCGCCGTCGTACAGCGCCCGTCCGATGATGGCGCCCTCGATCCCCTCGGCTGTCATGTCGGCGAGCTTGTGCAGATCCTCTAGGTGCGAAATTCCCCCGGATGCGACGACCGGCGCCTTCGTCACCTTGCAGACTTCGTGCAACAGGTGGAAGTTCGGTCCCTTCATGGTCCCGTCCTTGTGCACATCGGTGATCACATAACGAGCGCAGCCGGCAGCGTCGAGCCGCCCGAGGGTCTCCCACAGATCCCCACCCTCGGTGGTCCATCCGCGTGCGGCCAGGGTGTGGTGCTTGACATCCAGACCGACGGCGATGCGCTCGCCGTGCTCACCGATGACCCGCTCGGTCCACTCGGGGTCCTCCAGCGCCGCCGTGCCGAGATTGACTCGGGTAGCACCGGTCTCCAGAGCGGCCTTCAGGGTCTCGTCGGTGCGGATCCCGCCGGACAGTTCGACTTGGACGTGATCGCGAAGCGAATGCACCACCTCGCGGATGATCTGCGCGTTACTACCGCGACCGAAGGCAGCATCCAGATCCACCAGGTGGATCCACGTGGCACCTTGATG
>CAZWIW010000001.1:0-32753 GCA_964634545.1 uncultured Rubrivirga sp. | reverse complement strand
GCCGCGATGAAGCGCCCGCCGTAATCGCCCCAACTCACTAGCGGGGGTCGCTGCACGCTGGAGATCTGCGGACTCCAATGCCATGACTGCACACCGTAGGAGTGCACGAAATAGAAGCGTTCATCCTCCACACCGCTGAACAACGACGACCCGTCAGCCACCTCCACGGTGTCCCATCCCATGTGTGGCAACACTCGAGCCTGCAATCGCTCGACAACGCCCGACCACTGGTCCAAACCTTGAGTGGTCTCGCCATGCTCCACACCCGAGGTGAAGAGCACCTGCATACCCACGCAGATACCCAGCACGGACCGCCCACCGGCTAAGCGTCGTTCGATGATGGACGCCCCACCTACGTCTTCGATGCCACGCATGCACGCGGCGAAGGCACCGACACCAGGAACAACGAGACCCTCGCACTCCATGGCACGATCGCGGTCGGCGGTTAGCTCGACCCGAGCACCCACACGTTCGAGAGCGCGCTGGGCGGAACGAACGTTTCCGCTGCCGTAATCGAGGACGACGACATCCGGTGCTGCCATGTCAGGACGCGGTCAGCGTTCCCTTGGTGGACGGAACCCCCACCACTCGGGGGTCGATCGTCACGGCATCGCGAAGCGAGCGTGCGACAGACTTGAACTGCGCCTCGACCACGTGGTGCGCGTTGCGCCCGCTGAGAACCCGCACGTGCAACGTGATCTGACTGGTCGCCACGATCGACTCCCAGATGTGTCGGGTAAGCGTGGTGTCGTAGCTGCCGATGAGCTCGACCATGTCCGGTTCCTCATGGACCAGGTACGGCCTGCCGGACAAGTCCAGCGCCGATTGCACGAGGCATTCATCGAGCGGGACAAGAGCATCGCCGTATCGGCGTAGGCCAGCGCGGTCGCCTAAGGCTTCATTGAGCGCCTGCCCCAAGGCCAGCGAGGTGTCCTCGACTGTGTGGTGGGCGTCGACCTCGAGGTCACCCTTGGTGCGCACCGTCAGATCCAGGCCACCGTGCTTGGCTAGTTGCGCGAGCATGTGATCGAAGAACGGCACGCCCGTTTCGATGGAACTCACGCCCGTGCCATCGAGTTCGAGCTCGACCAGGACATCGCTTTCCTTGGTGGCACGTTCGACCCGTGCTGCCCTACTCATCGATAACCATTGCTCCTTGACCGAGATCCGCCAGAGATTCATCGAGTGCGGTGATAAACCTAGCGTTCTCTTCCGGGGTCCCCACCGATACCCGAAGCCACCCGGCCGGCCCGGTTTCTCGGATCAGCACCCCGCGATCCACCAACTGCTGCCATACCTCGTGCCGATCGGCGAAGACCCCGAACAGGCAGAAGTTGGCATCGCTCGGTGCCACGTGAAGGCCGCGGTCGCCAAGGGCAGCCACGAGTGCGTCCCGCTCGTTGCGCAGAATCTGCAGGCCGGACTGCAGTTCCCCGGCATGCGCCAAGGCCACCCGGGCAACAGTTTGGGAGACCAGCGAGAGGTGGTAGGGCAATCGCACGATGCGAAGCGCGTCGATGATCGACGGATGAGCCGCCGCGTAGCCGATACGGGCACCGGCCATGGCGAAAGCCTTGCTCATCGTCCGGGTGACGATCACATTCGGGTGATCGGCGAGTAGTTCCAGCGCGCTGGGCGTGCCGGTGGGCCGGAACTCGGCGTAGGCCTCATCAACCACGAGTAGGCCACCCACGGCGCGCGTGGCTGATGCCAGTCGAGCCAGATCGGCAAGACAGATCGCCGTGCCCGTCGGATTGTTGGGTGCAGCTACGAGGACGAGACTCGGCTTCGCGCTCTCGATCGTTGCGATCGCAGCATCCATATCTACGGAGAAGTCCGCAGCGCGCGGTATCTCGATGAGCTCTGTGAAGGATTCGCGTGCGTACTCGGGGTACATCGAGTATGTGGGTGGGAAAGAGAGCACGCAGCGCCCAGGGCCACCGAACGCAGCCATGACGTGTGCCATTACTTCGTTCGACCCATTCGCGGCCCAAATGCCGTCGACCGAAACCCGCACTCCGGATTCGCTCGCCAAGTAGTCGGCCAACTGTGCCCGCAGGAGCGGAAAATCCCGGTCGGGGTACCGATTCATCTCGAGAGCGGCTTCTTCGACACTGCGCGCAACATCGCGAGCGAGCTGAGCGGACGGCGGGAACGGGTTCTCGTTGACGTTCAGGCGGACGTCAACGTCCAACTGCGGTGCGCCGTAGGGCGAGATCCCAGCCAGGTCGTCACGAACCGGCGGCCGAAAGTCCGGCACGGCTACTCGGACTCGCGGAACCGGACGGTGATCGCATCGCCGTGTCCGGGGAGGTCTTCGGCCCCGGCTAGCGCGACGACGTGTTCGGCTACGTCGGCAAGCGCGGTGTGGTCGTAGTCGATCACGTGGATACCGCGCAGGAAGGACTGAACCGACAGACCTGATGAGTGCCGCGCGGCACCCATCGTGGGCAGCACGTGATTGGAACCAGCGCAGTAATCGCCGAGCGAGACCGGTGCCCACGGCCCGACGAAGATCGCGCCAGCGTTTCGAACCCGCATAGCGACATCCCGGGCTTCGCGGGTGTGGATCTCCAGATGCTCCGCGGCATAGGCATCCACGACTTCCAAGCCCTGCTCGATGTCGCGAACGATGATCACCGCGCTTTGAATTCCGGTCAGCGCTTCGGTGATGCGCTCGGTGTGCTTGGTGTTGGCCACCTGCGCTCGAACCTCGTCGAGGACAGCGTGGGCGAGTTGCTCACTCGTCGTGACCAGCACGGCGGCCGCGATGACATCGTGCTCGGCCTGACTGATCAGGTCCGCGGCTACGTAGCGGGGGTCGGCGGTGTCGTCGGCGAGGATCGCGACCTCAGTCGGCCCAGCCTCGGAGTCGATCCCGATGATCCCCTGGAGGGATCGCTTGGCGGCGGTGACGTAGATATTGCCGGGGCCGGTGACTAGATCGACCGAGGCACAGTGGGATCCATCGGCCAACTCGACACCGTAGGCGAGCATCGCGACGGCTTGCGCACCTCCCACGGCATAGATCTCATCGACACCGAGTAATGCGCACGCAGCGAGGACGGTGGGATGCGGCCAACCTCCGAAATCGCGTTGCGGCGGGCTGACGACAACAAGCGATTCGACACCCGCTTCTTGAGCTGGCACCACATTCATCACGACGCTGCTGGGGTAGACGGCGCGTCCTCCAGGGACGTACAAGCCCACCCGTGCCACGGGAAGCCAACGCTCGGTTACCGATCCGCCCGGCACGACTTCGGTGATGACATCCACTCGACGCTGGTCGGCATGAACTTTGCGGGCTCGCTCGATCGATACTTCGAGAGCGACACGTACCGCCGGATCGAGTTGGTCCAAGGCGTCGGCGATGACCGCCGCCGGCACCCGCAGCGAGTCCGGTCGGACACCGTCGAACTTTTCGCAGGCGTCGAGGACAGCCTGCGCGCCCCGATCTCGGACGTCATCGAGGGTCGGCTGGATGAGGGTCCCGGCGTCGGCCAAGTTCATGGCGGCGCGCGGCACCTGCGAGCGTGGATCGGCGGCAGAATCCCGCACGTCGATGAGACGAAGCACGATCCGAAGTCTACGCTCGACGTATGGAACCGCAGTTGCCGCTCTTTCCGCTGACCACGGCACTGGTTCCCGGCCTGGTTCTTCCGCTGCACATCTTCGAGCCTCGCTATCGCATGATGATCGAGGAGCTGCTGGCCAAGCCGGAAGACGAGCGGGAATTCGGCATCGTCGCCGTTCGCGAGAGGCACGTGGGAGCGGTGAACTCACCTGAGTCCGCACCGAGCCAGGCTGATGAGTTCTTCCCCGTCGGTGTGACGGCTGTCCTGCGACAAGCCGAACGGCTAGACGACGGTCGATACGACATCGTCGCCGTCGGCGGACGGCGCTTCAGTGTCGATGAAGTCGACCGCTCTGCGCCGCTCCTGCGAGCCCGCGTGGACTTCCTGGACGAACCCGAGGTCGACCCGCAGGATCCCGCAACCCGCAGCATCGTCGAGCGGGCGAAGCGCTCCTTCGAGCGCTACCGCGCTGCGCTCGGCGGCCGACTGGACGAGCAGCGTCCCGACGACGAGCAGATCCCCGACGACCCAACCGTGCTCAGCTACCTGATCACCGCCGCACTCATCGTCGATGCCTCCACTCGCCAGGAATTGCTCATCTCACCTGACGCGTGCACCAGGTTGATGGTCGGGATCGGTGTCTTGGACACCGAAGCCGCGCTCATTGGCGCACTGGGAGCGGTACCCGCTCTCGACCTACTGAACTCCGCCCCCTCGGCTAACTGACCGAGCAGTGAGTGCGCGCTCGGCTAGCACCCCTGCGCTGCAGTTGCTGACGAGCGAGGGTGTGCCCCACGAAGTGCATCGGTATCACCACGAGCCGGGGTCATCGAACTTCGGTGCTGAAGCGGTCCGGGAGTTGACAACCGCTCTTGGGTGCGATCCGGCAGCGGTCTTCAAGACTTTGGTGTGGATGGTGGATGATCGCGCGTGCTTTGCGGTCGTGCCCGTGGCCGAGCAGGTCTCAGCGAAGAGACTCGCCGGCGCCATGAACGCTGGCACCGCAACGCTCGCCGATCAGCGGCAGGCCGAGCGGATCAGCGGTTCGGTTCCCGGTGCGATCAGCCCCTTAGCGCCCCGAAAGCGGGTTCCCGTGGTGATAGACACCGCTGCCGGTGAACACGAGCAGATCTTCGTCAGTGCCGGGCGCCGCGGACTGGAGATAGCACTCGCTCCCCGTGATCTGATCGCGGCAACCGACGCAATCGTGGCCGCGATCGTCAGCGGCGCGCGCGAGCGCTAGCCAGTAGGTCAGACAGCGCCAGGACGGCCACAACGGTTGTCGATGCGATCGCCCAGACCAGGTACACCCCGGGCATCGTGACATCCAGCGGCGCGTTAACGACGAACTCAACGTCCGTCGTCGCGATCAATCCCTCGATGTCTACGGACCCCAACCTGGTCCCCACTTGCCACATCGCGAACGTGCCCAACGCGCTGGCCACCAGGCCAGCGGTCAGCACTCCCAGTAGGTGCTGGCGGCGCATCGCCGCCAACGCGATCGTCAAGATCACACCGGCAACCAACGCAAGCGCGGCGAACGCAATATCTGCGGCGAGGTACTCCTCGGGTTGGAATCCCTGTGGTCGACTGCCGTCGGGTTGGATCACGATGGGCACCCGCGGCGCCAGGCGCCACCACAAAACTCCGAGTGCGGCGCCGCTCAACACTCCGACCACCGCGCCCGCGATCACCACCGTTCGCTCCGGGCGCTCCCTGCTCACACTGCGCACACTGCGCACACTGCGATGCGAGGGCGAATCGGGCACAGCCGAACGGTACGCCACAGCACTAGTGCAGGCAGTTAGCTCCCAGCAGCGCCTTCAGATCCCCGTACAACGACGCCGACGGACTAACCCGCAGCGCGTCGTCGATGCGCAGCACTGTTGTACGCGTGCCACCGGTCAGGTGCAGATGGACTTCCGTGGTGCCGGGGTGTTGGCGCAGGACGTCTTTCAATCGCTCTACCAGCGGCGGCACGCACCGCGAGGCCGCCAGCGACAAGCGCAGTGGCCCGGAGGCCGCCTGGGAAAGATCGGGGGTTTCGACCTCCATCGCGATCAAGCGCAGGCCGTCTTCATCGCTGCGCTCAGCCCGGACCCGCATGGTGACGATGGAATCCTCCACTAATGACGTTGCCACCGACGCATACGTCTGCGGAAACACCATGACCTCGACCGCACCATCGAGGTCTTCGAGTCCGGCGATTGCCCACGCTGAGCCCTTCTTGGTGGTCTTGCGCTGCACAGTGGTCAGCAACCCGGCGATGGTCAAGACCGCCGACTCCAACGATTCGTCGGTCAGCAGCGAGGCGAGGGAACGATCGGCCATCGTCGCTAGCGCATGCTCGAGACCATTGAGCGGGTGGTCGGATACGTATAGCCCGAGCATGTCGCGTTCGTGCGCGAGTAAAACGGTCTTGTCCCACTCGCCAACCGGAATCGGAGTCCGTTCCGCGAGACCGGCGCCCTCTTCACCCGATTCCGGGTCACTATCGGTACCGAGTCCGGCGAACAGATCGAATTGACCGGCCGCCTCTGCGCGCTTGATCTCCACTGCGGAATCGATCACCAACTCGTGGACGGTCACCAACCCCTTGCGAGTATGGCCAAGGGAGTCGAAGGCACCAGCCTTCACCAGGGACTCCACGACCCTGCGATTGCAGACCGCGATTTCGGACTTTGCGATGAAGTCGTGGAAATCGGTGTATCGGCCGGCCGAGGTGCGGGTGTTGATGATGGATTCGACAACCCCGTCGCCAACGTTCCGAATCGCCGAAAGCCCGAAGCGGACGTCGCTACCGCGCGGGGTGTAGGCCCCATCGGATTCGTTGACATCCGGTGGCAGAACCTTGATGCCCATGCGACGACATTCACCGAGGTAGATGGCGCTCTTGTCCTTGTCATCCTGAACGCTGGTCAGTAGCGCCGCCATGTACTCGGCCGGGAAGTTGGCCTTCAGGTAGGCCGTCCAGTAGGACACCAACCCGTAGCCGGCGGTGTGTGCCTTGTTGAAGGCGTAGTCGGAGAACGGAACCAGGATTTCCCAGAGGGTGTCGATCGCAGCATCGCTATACCCCTGATCACGCATGCCGTCGCGGAAGGGTACGAACTCCTTTTCCAGAATCTCCTTCTTCTTCTTGCCCATCGCACGGCGCAGCAGGTCCGCTTTGCCCAGGGAGTATCCAGCCAACTCCTGAGCGATCGCCATGACCTGCTCTTGGTAGACGATCAACCCGTAGGTGTCGCCCAAGATTCCTTCCAGCGGCTCGGCAAGTTCGGGATGGATAGGAACGACGGGCTTGCGACCGTTCTTTCGATCGGCGTAATCGTTGTGCGCGTTGGCACCCATCGGGCCGGGTCGATACAAAGCCAACACAGCGGAGATGTCCTCGAAGTTATCCGGTTGCATCGAACGCAGAAGCGAGCGCATCGGTCCACCGTCGAGTTGGAACACTCCCAGGGTGTCGCCTCGTGACAGCAGTTGATAGGTAGCCGGATCATCGAGTGTTATTTCCTCGAGGATCAGACGCTGTCCGGTGTTCTTTTCGATGTTGTCCAAACAGTCGTCCAAGACGGTGAGGTTTCGCAATCCCAGGAAGTCCATCTTCAACAGCCCGAGTGACTCGCAAGCACCCATGTCGAACTGGGTGATCACCGCACCGTCTTGCTCACGCCGCCAGATGGGAATGACATCGATCAGCGGTTCACGCGACAGGATCACTCCGGCGGCATGCACGCCCGGTTGACGCTTCAGCCCTTCCAAACCCTTGGCGGTATCGATGACTTGTCGGGCTTGTTCATCTGATTCGTACAACGCACGGAAGTCCGCAGCTTCGCCGTACCGGGAATTGCCTGGATCGAACGCGCCTGCGAGCGAGATGTCCTTGCCCATCACCGAGGGCGGCATTGCCTTGGTAATGCGATCTCCGAGTGCATAGGGATAGCCGAGTACTCGAGCGCTGTCCTTGATTGCTGCCTTCGCCTTGATCGAGCCGTAGGTCACGATTTGGGCCACGCGTTCTTCGCCGTACTTCTCCGTGGCGTAGCGAATCATGTCGGCTCGTCTGCGTTCGTCGAAGTCGATGTCGATATCGGGCATCGAGATTCGGTCGGGGTTCAAGAAGCGTTCGAATAGCAGTCCATGCTGCAGCGGATCGAGTTCGGTGATGCCAAGGGCATAGGCGATCATCGCGCCGGCCGCCGATCCGCGACCAGGTCCGACCCGGATGCCGTTCTCCTTCGCGTATCGCACCAAATCGGCAACCACCAGGAAGTAACCCGGGTAACCCATCTGGGAAACGACCCGCAACTCGTACTCGGCTTGCGCACGGACGTCGTCGGGGACGGCACCCTGGTAGCGATCAGCTAGGCCCCGTTCCACCTCGGAGACCAACCAGGACTCCTCCGTCTGACCGTCGGGCACAGGAAAACGGGGCATCAGGTTGGCGCCTTCGTCGAAAGCGACATCGCAGCGCTCGGCGATGAGCAGAGTGTTATCGCACGCTTCTGGGAGTTCACTCCAGACTCGGCGCATCTCCTCAGCGGACTTCACGTAGAAGTCCCGCGCATCGAAACGGAAACGCTTGGGATCATCCATCGTGGTGCGCGTCCCGACGCACAGCAGTACCTCATGAGTGTCGGCGTCGTCAGCGTGCACGTAGTGCAGGTCATTGGTTGCGATCAGCGGTAGGTCGAGATCGCGGGCGATTCGCAGTAGGTCCTCGCGGAAGCGGCGCTCGATCGCAAGTCCGTGGTCCATGACTTCGCAGAAGTAGTTCCCCGCTCCGAGGATGTCGCGGAAGTCCGCGGCTGCGCTGCGTGCCTTGTCGTACTCACCAGCCTGCAGCCAGCGATTGACCTCACCGCTCGGGCAACCGGTCGTGCCGAGCAATCCGCTTCCATAGCGCTCGAGGAGTTCACGGTCGAAGCGCGGCTTGTGGTACTGCCCTTCGAGGCTGGCGAGGGACGACAACCGAAACAGGTTGTGCATTCCGGTGGTGTTCTCCGCCCACAACGTCATGTGGGTGTAGTTGTGCTTGCCGCGACCGGCACCGGGATCCTCCGGCGTCCCTTCGTCGAAGCCACCGCCGAAATCGAAGGGTCGTCGTTCTTTACGACCCTGCGGTGCGTAGTACCCCTCGAGGCCGATGATCGGCTTGATGTCCGCTGCCCGTGCGGCGGTGAAGAAATCGTAGGCGCCATAGAGATTGCCGTGGTCGGTCATCGCGATCGCCGGCATGTTCAGTCGCTTCGCCTCTGCCATCAGATCGGGCAATCGGGCCGCACCGTCGAGCATCGAGTACTCGGTATGAACGTGTAGGTGGACGAAGTCCCCGCGTGATTCACTCACCGGTGCCCTCGCCTCTCGAGGGTTCTGCAGGGGTTCGCGAAGGCACCGCCCAACACTAGGCCAGCAACCGGCGAGGCGTTAGGAAGGCAGGCCGTCGTGGAGTCGGTCCAGCGCCACTTGCAGGTCGGCTGGATAGTCACTGCGGACCACCACCCGCTCACCAGTACGTGGATGGTCGAAACCCAACTGCCTCGCGTGCAACCACTGCCTCGTGAGTCCCAAAGACTTGGCAAGGGTGGGGTCCCCGCCGTAGGTGGAATCCCCCACACACGGGTGGCGCATCGCTGCCATATGCACCCGGATCTGGTGCGTCCGGCCGGTCTCGAGGTGCACATCGACCAGTGAGGCCCGCGGCCAGGCCTCGAGCGTTCGGTAGTGGGTGATGCTGGGCCGGCCGCTGGCAACGACCGCGTACTTGTAGTCCTTCGAGGGATGCCGGTCGATCGGGGCGTCGATGGTTCCTTCGAGCGGATCCAGCAGCCCGTGCACCACAGCGTGGTACTCCTTGTCGACGGTGCGCTCCTTGAACTGGGCCTTCAAGGAGGAATAGGCCATCGGGCTCTTGGCCACCACCATGGCTCCGGTCGTTCCGACATCGAGCCTGTGCACGACCCCCTCGCGCTCGGCGGCTCCAACCCCGGAAATTCCATGGCCAGCGGCCGCGAGCGCACCGGTCACGGTGGGTCCGTGCCATCCCGGGCTCGGGTGCGCTGCCATACCAACCGGCTTGTCCACCACGATGAGGTCGTCGTCCTCCCACAGCACCGGCAACTCGATGTCGGCGGAGGGGTCGGCCACCGGATCGCTGTGCGCGTGCGACGGGTCGACCCGTGGTCTGGAGTCGAGATCGGCCACCTCGATCCACTCATCCGGGGACAGTCGATGCGATTTGACTACCGCACGTCCATCGACGAGCACAGCGCCCTGATCGACCAGCGTTTCCACCTTCGCCCGCGACAGCCCCAGCATGCGAGCCAGCGCCGAGTCGACGCGTTCGCCCACCAGCCCGGGTGGAACCGGGAGGGTGCGACTCACCGGTCGTCACCCTCCGACGACGCCTCTTGTGTCGCGTCCTGCGCTAGTGGGATCCCCCGCCAGGCCAGGACGATCATCCCGATCGAGGCGAAGGTGATCGACATGTCCGCCACGTTGAAGATCGGGAAGTTCGGTAGGCCGATGAAGTCCACGACCGAGCCCATACCCGGCGACGGGGGCCGAGTGAGTCGATCGATGAGGTTCCCCAGCAGCCCACCGAGCAGCCCGCCCAACGCCAGCGCCCACGGCAGCGAGGTGATCGTGCGCGAGAACCGGATGATGACCACACCCACGACGACCGCGACGATCGTGAACACCCAGGTGTACCCGGCTCCGAAGCCGAACGCCGCGCCGCTGTTCTCGGTGTAGGTCAGCCGCAGCAGCGGGCCGAGTAGGTAGATCGGGCCCTCCCCGGCCTGGATCCGTGGCTGCATCACCGCTACTGCCCACATCTTGCTGAGTTGGTCGATCACGACGATGCCGGCGGCGGTGCCGAGCAAGACGGCGAGCACACGCGAACGGGGCGAGGACGGCACCGCAGCAGCCTACGGGCTCAGTCCTAAGGGCCTACGGGCTCAGCCCTCAGGACCTCAGGGCTTCAGGGCCCTAAGGGGTTATGACTACTAGAAGCGCTCTTCGGCTTCCTTGCACGAGCGGCACAGCGTTGCCCGAGGGAAGGCCTGCAGCCGAAACTTCCCGATCGGCTTGGCGCAGGTTTCGCAGACGCCGTAGGACCCATCGGAGATCCGAGCCAAGGCGTGCTCAACTTGGTCCAGCATGTCCCGGGCGTTGTTCGCTAAGGACATCTCGTGTTCGCGCTCGAATGTCTTGCTGCCAGCATCGGCTTGATCGTCCCCGGCGCCATCCCCGGAATCTCGGATCAGATCGGCCAGGCCTTCCTCGGCGGTGGCGATCTCCTCCAACAGGCGGGTTTTCTCGCGCCCCAGCTCCTCGCGGACCTCACGCAATTCGGTGTCGGTCCACGGGGATTCGTCCTCGCGTACGACCGGCCGCCGCTTGGGTCGGGGCAACTTCTTCGCGGGGGCCTTCTTCGCAGGGGCCTTCTTCGCAGCTGCTTTCTTCGCTGGCGCTTTCTTCGCAGGGGCCTTCTTCGCAGCCGCCTTCTTGACCGGCGCCTTCTTCGCTGGAGTCTTCTTGGCCGGGGCCTTCTTGGCCGGCGCCTTCTTCGCAGCCGCTTTCTTCGCTGGCGCCTTCTTGGTAGCCGCCTTCTTCGCCGGGGCCTTCTTCGAAGCAGCCTTCTTGGCAGCTGCTTTCTTCGCTGGCGCTTTCTTGGCCGGCGCCTTCTTGGCGGAAGCCTTCTTGGCCATCGCAGCCCCCTCGAGTGATGAATGACCCACGCGATCGGTGTCCGCGACGGGATCGGGGAATAGTAGGACCGACCATCGCGTCACCGGCCACCGGCACGCCGACACCTGCGGCACTATCCTGCCCGCTTGGACAGGAGGCGCCATGTATAACGCCGTGCCCGCGCAGGTCGACCTGCCGGCCATGGAGCGAGCAATCTTGGATCTGTGGGATCGCGAGGCGGTCTTCGAACTGACACTCCAGGGTTCGGCTGATCGCCCACTGTGGACCTTCTACGAGGGGCCGCCAACCGCGAATGGGACTCCAGGAGCCCACCATGTCGAGGCCCGCGTCTTCAAGGACATCTTCCCGCGGTACCGGACGATGAAGGGCTACTTCGTGCCTCGGCAAGCCGGGTGGGACTGTCACGGACTGCCGGTCGAACTGGCTGTCGAACGCGAACTCGGTTTCAACGGCAAGCAGGACATCGAGGACTACGGCATTGCGGAGTTCAACGCACGATGCCGGGAGTCGGTCCTGCGCCACGTCGACGAATTCACCCAAATGAGCACCCGGATGGGTTTTTGGGTCGATACGGATTCGGCCTACTGGACGATGAATCCAGACTACGTCCAAAGCGTGTGGTGGTCCCTTAAGACCATTTTCGATGCCGGTCTGCTGGTCCAGGACCACCGCGTCGCTCCGTACTGTCCACGTTGCGGAACCGGGCTGAGCGACCACGAGTTGGCCCAGGGCTACGAAACCGTTGTCGATCCATCGGTCTATGTCCGCTTCCCCGTGACCGGCGAGGGCCCACTTGCTGCTTTTCCCGGTGTCGCGCTCTTGGTCTGGACAACCACCCCGTGGACCCTGGTCTCGAACACCGCGGTCGCGGTACTCCCAGAGGCCTCTTACTCAGTCATCCAACGGGCGGATGGAGAACGCTTGGTTCTCGCGACCGAGCGGATCGAGGGAGTCTTCGGCGACGAAGAGGTTGAAGTCTTGGAAACCCTGAGCGGGCGTGACCTCGAGCGGGTTACGTATCAACGGCCATTCGAACTCATCGACATCCCCAATGCCCATTTCGTGATCCTCGCCGACTACGTCACCACCGACGACGGCACCGGCCTCGTTCACCAAGCCCCCGCCTTCGGTGCCGACGATCTCGCGAGTTGCCGACAATACGAACTGCCGGTGGTGAATCCGATTTCAGCGGACGGACACTTCGCTGATTCGGTGCCGATGGTGGGCGGTGAGTTCTTCAAGAAGGCCGATGAAACACTCACCGCCGATCTCGCTGCGCGCGGCCTGTTGTTTCGCAGGGACCCCTACGAACACTCCTACCCGCACTGTTGGCGCTGCCATACGCCACTGCTGTATTACGCACAGCCCTCGTGGTACATCAAGACCACGGCGATCAAAGACCAACTCCTTGCTGAGAACGAGAAGACGAATTGGTATCCCGAAACCATCAAATGGGGTCGGTACGGAGACTGGCTCACGAACAATGTGGATTGGGCGCTGTCTCGAAACCGCTACTGGGGAACTCCGTTACCCATCTGGCGCTGCCCATCCGGACACTTGACGGCAGTCGGCTCTCTAGCCGAGTTGTCCGAGCTATCCGGCCTCGATGTCACCGAAGTCGACCCGCACCGTCCGTTCGTCGACGACATCTCACTGCCCTGTCCCCAATGCCAGGAACCGGCCCACCGAGTCCCCGAGGTGATCGACTGCTGGTATGACTCCGGAGCCATGCCCTTTGCTGCACTCGGCTACCCGCACCAGCAAACGGAACGCTTCGAAGCCCAGTACCCAGCGGATTTCATCTGCGAAGCAATCGACCAGACGCGCGGATGGTTCTACTCGCTTATGGCCGTTGGAACGCTGGTCTTCGGCCGATCGTCGTACAAGAACGTCGTATGCCTCGGGCACATCTTGGACGAAGACGGCCGCAAGATGAGCAAGCACCTGGGCAATGTGCTCGAGCCCATCCCGCTGATGGACGATCACGGGGCCGATGCGTTGCGCTGGTTCATGCTGGCTTCCGGATCACCCTGGCAAGCCCGGCGTGTGGGCCATACCGCGATCGCCGACGTGGTTCGACGCACACTGCTCACCTACTGGAACACCGTGTCCTTCCAAGCGCTGTACGCGCGTACCGCCGGTTGGCAGCCGAGCGATCCGGCTCCCGCGCCGAAAGACCGTCCCGCCATCGACCGCTGGGTACTTTCCGCCGCCGGGCGATTGGCTCGCGAGGTGGACGATGCGCTGGAGAACTTCGACACTCAACGTGGCGGACGCATCCTCGCGGGCTTCATTGACGACCTATCGAATTGGTACGTGCGCCGCACCAGACGTCGTTTCTGGGACGGGGACCCCGCTGCGCTGGCCACCTTGCACGAGGCGCTTCGCATCGTCACCTTGTGCCTGGCTCCCTACACGCCCTTCATCAGTGAGCGCGTCTGGCAGGACTTGTTCCGTTCCACGGACGAGCAGGCACCCGTGTCCGTCCACTTGGCGGCCTGGCCCACCGTCGACGATTCCCTCATCGACCAAACGCTGGAAGACAACATGGCCAAAGTGAGGTCGGTCGTCGAACTCGGAAGGGCGGCTCGCGCCTCCAGCAGCATTCGCACCCGGCAACCCCTCTCGCGCGCCTTGGTGTCCGCACCGGGTTGGTCAGCGATGCCCGATGAACTCATCGCCGAGGTGAGTGAGGAACTCAACGTGCGTTCGGTGGAAGCACTGGACTCCGATGCCGGATTGGTGGACATCTCCATCAAGGCCAACTACCGCGCGTTGGGTGCGCGCTTTGCGAAGGACACTCCGGCCGTTGCCAAGGCGATTACCGCGGCCGATCCAATCGCCCTGGCGCACGAATTGCGCACGGCGGGCGCAACCACGCTGAGCGTCGATGGCGGCACCATCGAGATCGGCCCCGATGATGTCCTCATCACCGAATCACCTCGGGAGGGTTGGGCGGTGGCCAGCGATGCGGAGGAATCAGTCGCTATCGATCTGACCATCGACGACGACCTCCGCAGGGCCGGACTGGCCCGGGAGGTGATCAGAGTGATCCAGGAGGCACGCAAGACCTCCGGATTCGAGATCACCGACCGGATCATCGTGACCTGGTCGACTCAGGACGCCGACATGCGAGCGGTGTTCAACGAGCACGGTGCGGACATCGCTGCCGAGGTCCTCGCCATCGAGGTGAACGAGGGCACCCCCGCCTCGGGTGTCGTCACGACCGAGTTACCTCTCGAGTTGGCTATCGAGCGGGTGGCGCGCTAGCTCGCCCTGTCGGGCAATTCCACCGAGTCCACCAGGTCCAGTTGGCGCTCGAGCATGGTGCGAACGTCATCTCGGATGCGCGCGAGATCGGCGAGCGCTTCCGCAGATGCGCTGTCGCTTGATGCGACGACCACGACGGGGTTTTCCGCAGTGGACTCAGTATCCGCTGCCTCAACCTGTGGCGGTGCGGCATCCTCCGTCTGGACGACGATGGTGTCACGGGTTCCATCCGCCACGGTCGCTGATGCCTGCTCGCGGACTTCATCCAATTCCGCCTGGGCCAACTCGAGCCGGCTTTGGACCTGCTGCACTTGTGACCGAAGCGCGTCCGCTTCGTCTTGCGCGCGTTGGTAGTTCTCGGCGTAGGCAGCGATCGCCCTCTCGACGCGGTCCAGGAATTGGTCGACTTCACTGATGTCGTATCCAGCCTTGACCCTCGTGGTACCGAAGCGCACCTCGCGTACGTCGTTTGCGCTTACATCCACGGGATCGACCCTAGAGCAGCACAACGAAATTGATCAGCAACTGCACGCCGAGAATGAGGACGAGGAATGCCAAGTCCAGTGACACGCTGCCGAGTCGAAGCGGGGGAATTACCTTTCGCAATGCCCGCAGCGGCGGGTCGGTGAGCGAATAGACGAATTCCGCGACCAGCAGAATCGGGCCGCGCGGTTCCCACGATCGAGCGAAGATGCGCACGAAATCGAAGACGAGTCTGCCGATCAAGACAAGCCAATAAAGCCACAGCACGGTGGCGAGAATTTGACCGATGCTGCTCAACAGCAAACACTCCCCTGGTGGGTAAACCGGTACGGCAACGTACTAACTCTGATTGAAGAATCCATCTTCCGCTATCTGAGCGCGAGCTTGGTCACCGAGGTCGACATTCGCGGGTGAGAGTAGGAACACCTTGCCGGTTATGCGTTCGATCGTGCCATGCAGACCAAACACCAAACCCGCCGCGAAGTCGATGATCCGCTTGGCATCGAGGTCATCCATATCACCGAGATTCATGATCACCGGGATACCGGAGCGGAATTCCTCACCGATTCTTCGGGCGTCGTTATAGGAACGCGGGTGGATCGTCTCGATCCTGCTCAGATCCCCCATCGGCACGCCGCGCCCGGGCAATGGAGCGCTCGTGGGTAGTCGCTCAGGACCACTGTCCGGCCTAACGGTGCGCACCGCCCGGGGCTCGTTTATCGGTCGAACACTGCGGACCTCGTAGACGTCCTCTTCCTCTTCGACGTCGTAACGATCGCGAAATCCCCGCTTGGGTCGCTCCTCTTTGCGCTCACGACGACTCGGGCGCTCGGCCTCTTCGAACTCGTCGTAGGAATCGTAGGAGTCGTCTTCCACCAGTCCGAGGTACACGGCCATCTTGCGCATTGCACCGGCCATGGCGTACCTCCCTTGTTCGTCCGGCCCATCTGCCTGGGCACCTCAGTGCAGGCACAACCGCCCACAGCGCTTAGACGCTACTGCACGCGGGTTCGTTGCCCCAGTACCGCGCCACCTATCCGCACTTGTGTCGCACCAGCCCCGATAGCCGCCTCGAGATCCCCGCTCATCCCCGCCGAGATCACCGTTGCGTCCGGGTGATCCGCACGCAAGGCAGCACAGACCTCCGCCAATTCGGCAAAGGCCCGCGCCGGATCGATCCCGGAGTCCGGATGCGGAGCAACCGCCATGACACCGGCCAGGCGGACCGAAGGGCCAGCCTGCGCAATGGAATCCGCGATTCCGGGGACATCGGGCGGGCGGGCGCCGCCGCGATCGATCGCATCCGGTCCGTCCAAACTGACCTGGATGAGCAGCTCCAATGGAGAGCGCGATTCGCGAGCCTGATCCGCACCTCGGGCGAGCCGGGGTACCAGCGACGCCCGGTCGACCGATTCGACAACGTTAGCCCACTGTGCAACAGACGCCGCCTTGTTGCTTTGCAGCCGCCCGACCATGTGCCAGCGCAGTTCCGGAAACTGCACTTCAGCTCGCTTGGCTCTGGCTTCTTGATCCCGGTTCTCCCCGACATCACGAACCCCCTCAGCGGCCAAGATGTCCACGTCCGAGGCGGGAAACGTCTTGGTGATGACCACGAGGAGAACCTGATCGGTCCGACCGGCATCGGCGGTGGCACGATCGATCCGGTCGCGCACCTGCGCCAGATTCGCGCGAATTTCCTCGCGTCGTCGTTCGTCCACGCTCATGACGGTGCCATCGCCATCGCCAATGCATGGCGCCCCGTGCGAGCCGATGGTCCCTCGTGCTTGACCGCCCGCCGCAGGCTGAACCACTTCGGGTCCTCGTAGGTGCAACCGAAACGCTCGAGGACATCGACGCCAAGTTCTTCCAGCCTGGCCTGGACACCTGCGCCGATATCGATCCCCCATGATTCGGTCACATCTCGCTGACGACGCATGACAGTGGCCTGCGCCACTGTGGCGGAAACCGATTCCACGATGGCTTCGCAGCGTTCGACAGGCACGTCGTAACAAGCACCGCAGATGGCCGGGCCTTGAACCGCTGTGATGCGCGTGGCGCCGGCGGTGCGCAGTTGGGTGACAGTGGCGCCAACAACATCGGCTACCAGTCCCTTCCAGCCGCAGTGCAGGACTGCTATCGAGCAGTCGCCGCCGGATCGCTGCGCGCTTAGACCCACCACCGCGCAGTCCGCGCCCAAGGCTGCGAGACCGAGCGACGAAGCATCGGTCACCAGGGCATCTCCGGTCGGTATCTCTCCGGCGGCGGCTACGCGATGGACCTGTGCGCCGTGTTCGGCCTGCACGAAGGCGACATCGGTAATGCCGGGGAACAACTCGACCACCGCTCCCCTGTTCGCCGCTACGGCTGACATGTCGTCTCCGACGTGTTCGGCCAGGTTCGACTCCGCGAAGGATCCCGAACTCCAGCCGCCGAACCTCGTTGTGACGCACCACCGCGCCCCCGGTAGTTCACCGCGATCCACCCGTAGGTCGGGGAAGTGCCTACCCATGGTCGGCGGCCGTGCGCCCGCTCCTGGAGGTGCCATGACGGGCTCGCGTGCCCTACTTCAGGAAGTCCGGCACGTCCAGATCGTCACCAGCGTCGTCGAAGACCACGGTCCGGGGCTGCTGCACCGTCGGGATGTCACCTGTCGCATCGGTGGCCGCGACGACCGGAGCGGCCTTGCGCGCCGGAGGCTCCCCTCCTTCGAAGCCCGCTGCGATCACCGTCACCCGAACCTCATCGCCCAAGGTGTCGTCAATGACCGCACCGAAGATGATGTTGGCTTCCGGGTGCGCCGCATCGCTGACCAGCCGCGCCGCTTCGTTGATCTCGAACAGGCCGAGGTCGCTGCCACCGGAGACCGAGAGCAGCACGCCGTGCGCGCCGTCGATCCCGGCTTCAAGCAGCGGACTCGAGATCGCCTTCTCGGCCGCCTGCATCGCGCGATCCTCACCGCGTGCCGAACCGATGCCCATGAGCGCCGATCCCGCCGCGTGCATCACGCTCTTGACGTCCGCGAAGTCCAGGTTGATCAGACCTGGTGTGGTGATCAGGTCGGTGATCCCGGAGACGCCCTGCAAGAGCACATGGTCTGCCTGACGGAACGCGTCAATGACGCTGATCTCACGATCGGCCAGGGAGAGCAAACGATCGTTGGGGATGACGATGAGAGTGTCGACCTCGGCCCGCAGATCTTCCACACCTTGGTCCGCCTGCACCTGGCGGCGCCGACCTTCGAATCCGAAGGGTCGCGTGACGACACCGATCGTCAGCGCTCCGAGGGATTTGGCAACCTTCGCAACGACCGGGGCGCCACCGGTTCCGGTGCCACCACCTTCACCCGCCGTCACGAACACCATGTCCGCGCCCTGCAGGACCTCTTCGATCTCCTCGATGTGGTCTTCGGCAGCCTTGCGTCCAACTTCGGGGTTGGCGCCAGCACCCAAACCGCGGGTGAGTTCGCGACCGATGTCCAACTTGACGTCGGCATCGCTCATCAACAGCGCCTGCGCGTCTGTGTTGATCGCGATGAACTCCACGCCCTTGAGACCGACCTCGATCATCCGGTTCACGGCATTCACGCCACCGCCGCCGATGCCGACGACCTTGATTACTGCCAAGTAGTTCTGGGGAGCCGCCACAGCTCGTCCTTTCGTTCACGCCGGCGCGAGGGGGCGCACCGACTGGTGCGGCTTAGCAGGCAAAGTCTCAACCTTTACTTCAGGTGAAAACTTCGACCGTGCCGGAGCCGGCGGGAGGGTAGGGGGTGGGATGGGTGTTACGCAAGAGGAAACACCCGACACCCCGAAAATCGGTCAATCCTTGGGGCCTCGTTCGTCGAACGTCGTGGGCAACCGGGGCGCGCTGACGTCGTATCCCTTGGCACGACGAGGCAGTAAAGCCGCCAACACCTCGGCCTTGAATTCCGCTTCGTCGGCGTTGCCCCAGCGCACAATCGCGTCGTTGCCCAACCGCAGCCGGATGTCATCTGGGCTCACCGCCTGAACATCGCGTACGCGCCGCTCGATGTCCTCGGGGATCGACGCCACCACCGCAACAGCTTCGGGAATCGCCCGCGGTTCACCGCGGATCACCGGATCGGTAAGCCACAGCCCGCCAGGTGGGTCGAAGACCACTCCGGATTCATCCACACCTTGGCGTATCGGTTCGCCGTCCGGATCGAAGGGGTCCACCGATTCCACGACGGCAACGGGTGTCCGCTCGGTGACCGCCAGCACAATCGAGTTCGGCCACGCTCGTCGCACCTCGACGCCATCGACCCAGGGCAACGCCGCGACCCGTGCGGCAGCACTCCCGGTGTCGAGTCGGGCGATCGGCTCACCTTCGGGGATAGCTGCAGCGGTGATCACTTGGGCGCCACCTTCCAATGCCGCCTCCTGCGACAAGCCGATCACCTCAACGTCACGTACTGCCAACAATGACGAGAACAACACTGCCCACACCAAGCCGGCGATGGCGGCAACCGCCGCTACCAGAACCAGCAGCCGCAAGCGCCGCCGACTTCGTTCCCGCGCGAGGTGCCGATCGGCCACGGCCCTACGACCCGGTAGCTGCAGCCTCGGTAACCGCAGCCGGAATCGACCCAGAGGCGACAATCGAGGTCGGCTTGATTGCTCGGCGGTGGTTTCGGACACGCGTGCACGCCGCTCGGGGGTGGACGTCGTCATCGTCGATCCCGCAGGATCTCGAGAACTTCGCCACCGAGCATGCCGATGTCGCCGGCTCCCAGGGTCATCACGAGATCCCCGGGCGCCGCCCGATCGGCCAAGACGCCGGCCACGGCGGTCCACGACGGCTCGAAAACGACGTTCTCCGGTGCCAACGGCACGTTCGCCGCCAGGGTCTGCCCGCTAGCACCGGGAATGGGTTGTTCACCTGGTGCGAATACTTCGAGCACGACCGCCACGTCGGCTAAACCCAGCGCAGCCCCGAATTCACGAACGAACATCGCGGTCCGGTAGTAGTGGTGGGCCTGGAACGCGACGATGACCCGGCCCTCCCCCACCACCTCGCGAGCGGCGCGCAAGGTGGCATCGATTTCCGTGGGGTGGTGGGCGTAGTCGTCGAACACCCGTACTCCACCCACTTCACCCTTGAAATCAAAACGACGACGAGTTCCCGAGAAACCTTCGAGCCCGATACGAACATCACCCGCGGAGTACCCGAGTCCGGTAGCTGCGGTGAAGGCCGCGAGGGCGTTCAGGGCATTGTGACGACCGGGAACCTGCAACTGAACGCTGCCTTGTCGAACTCCCTCGACCACGATGTCGAAACCCCAACCCAGCTCACCACGGTGCACGTCCGCCATGCGAACGCTGGCGCCCTCATGCTCGCCGTAAGTGCGCACGTCGATCCCACTTGTCCGAAGTCGCTCAGCAAGGGATCGCGCTCCCGGATCATCGGCGCAGGCGACCACGAAGCCACCAGCCTCCCCCGCCGCCCGTCCGAAGGACTCGAATGCTGCCTCGAGGGCATCGAACTCACCCCAATGGTCAAGGTGATCGGGTTCGACGTTCGTGACGATCGCCACCCGCGCTGGAAGTGCCAGGAAGGATCCGTCACTCTCATCTGCCTCGACGACGAACACATCACCGCTCCCGACGTGGGCATTCGAGCCGGACTCGTTCAGTTCGCTGCCGATCACAAAGGACGGGTCTGCACCGCAATGCTGCAAAGCCACGGTGAGCATGGAGGTGGTGGTGGTCTTTCCGTGTGTTCCGGAAACGGCGACGCCCGTATGGCCACGCATGATCTCGGCTAGCGCCTGCGCTCTGGACAGTTCCGAGATTCCATGCTCTCGAGCGAACGTGCGCTCGCTGTTGGAAGCCGGTATCGCGGTCGAAACGATGAGGGTGTCGGCATCGACATGATCCAAGTGGCCGACATGCGCGTCGATGCCGAGCATACGCAGCGCTTGCAGCCGACGTGAGTCTTTAGCATCGGAACCGGAGACTTCGACACCACGTGCAGCAAGTACCCGAGCGATGCCGGACATGCCCGCCCCGCCGATACCGACGATGTGCACGCGGCCGAGGGAGTTCATCACCGACTCCGGCATGTCCCCTCCCCTTCGGTGCGTCACATTCCTATTCACGAGCAATTCGCATGACCCACTCCGCCATGGCGATGTCGGCGTCCCGTTCGCCTTGTGCGGCCGCTGCATGGGCCATGTCCGAAAGACGCTGTTCATCATGGACTACTTCCACGACGGTGTCGGTGAGCCACTCCGCGGAAAGGTCCTCATCTGCCTTCTGGAACGCGCCGCCGGAGGCGACGATCGCGCCCGCGTTACCCGATTGCTCGCCATTACCGATGGGCAGCGGCACGAAAATGGCCGGGAGCCCGACAGCCGAAACCTCCGCACACGTCATCGCACCGGCCCGGCACACGACGATGTCCGCCGCCGCGTAAGCAGATTCCATGCGATCGATGTAGGGCACTGGGATGTAGCCGGCCCGAGCGGGCGGCAGTTCGTTCCGAGCACCGACGGCGTGCAAGACGCAGACTCCTGAAGCCAGCAGGACGTCCAAGGATCCGGCGATCACTTCGTTCAGGCGCCGCGCACCTTGACTGCCTCCGAAGACCAAGACCACCGGTGCGTCCGGATCGATTCCCCATTCCCGGCGAGCGCTGATGCGTTCGGCGGACCGATCGAGCTCGGCAATGCTGCGCCGGATCGGGAGCGCTAGGTGCCGTGCGCCCGTCAGGACACCGTCATGAACGCTCGCTACGTGGCGCGTGAGCCGAGCACCCAGCACATTCGCGAAACCTGGAGTGGAGTTCGCCTCGTGGATGATCAGCGGGGTCCGGGTACGCCGGGCAGCGATGTACCCCGGTACCGCGGCGTACCCACCGAAACCCACCACGGCACTCGCCTGGACGCGCCTGAGGTGCGCCGCAGCCTGGCGAATACCCCGCAATTCCTGTGCGGGAAAGCGCAGTGCTGCCACTTCGGGACGGCGCGGGAAAGGCAGCGCATCGGTTTCGATCAGTTCGTAGCCTCGAGCCGGCACGAGCGTCGACTCCAAGCCACGACGTCCCCCGATCACGCTGATCTTGACGGATGGATCAGCACGAACGAGGGCGTCCGCAGTGTTCAGCGCCGGTTCAATGTGACCGGCGGTACCTCCTGCGGCGAAGACAATGTGCATGGTGTGTGCACTCAGCTATCAACGACGCCGAAGGGCCTGCGCCGTGCTGCGTCGTCGCAAGGCTCGGCGTGCATCTGGCTCGCGTTTGGCGAAGGCCATCAGCATGCCGATAGCGGTCAAGGTAGGAATCAACGACGAACCCCCGTAGGACACCAACGGCAAGGTGACACCCGCGACGGGCAGCAGGCCCAAGACACCACCGATGTTCACGACGGCCTGAACGACGATCCACGAACCAACTCCCGCAGCGGCGTAGCGAACGAAAGGCGAGTCGGTGTTGCGACTGAGCCGGAAGATCGCGAAGGCCAGCAGCGAGAAAAGCCCCAGCACGGTCAAGGTCCCGACCAACCCGAGTTCCTCACCAACCACCGGGAAGATGAAGTCGGTGTGCGCCTCGGGCAAGGTCCCCCACTTCTCTCGACTCGCGCCAAGGCCGACGCCCCAGAACCCACCGGTTCCCAGGGCGTATTGACCTTGGGTGACCTGCCAGCCGAAACCAAGCCGATCGGACCCAGGGTCGAGCCAGGACAAGATGCGCTCCATCCGATACGGAGCGGCGAGGGAGAGCACCCACACTGCAACTGCGCCCAGCGCAGCGAACGCCGCGAATACCCGTAAGGGAGCGCCCGCAGCGAAAAGCATTCCGGCAAGGATGGCGCCGAGCATGACGGTGTTGCCGAAGTCGCCCTCGGCAACAACCAGCACCATCATGATCAGTGCCACCGGCGCAATCGGCATGAGTAGCCCCCGCCAGGTGTCCAGGCGTCGGCTCGGGCGGGAGAGCACTTCAGCTCCCCACACAACCAGCGCCAACTTCGCGATCTCACTGGGCTGGAAACGGAATGGGCCGAAGATCTCAATCCAGTTGCGCTGACCGGCTACCTCCACGCCGATGATGAGAACGGCGATCAAGAACCCAAAGGCCATCAGCAACAGTGGCCAGGCAAACGCGCGCCAGAACTCAACCGAAGTACGCGAGGCAAAGAACATCGCGACGATGCCCAGGAGCGCGAAGAACCCCTGTCGTTGGGCCAACGTGTACGGAGATCCGAAGACTCGCACGCTTTCGATACTCGATGCCGACAGCACCATGATCAAGCCGAGCAGGAGCAACAACAAGGTTGCCCCCATCAGCAGGTAGTAGCCGCTGAGCGGGTGCTGCAACAACAAGGCGACCCGTGAACTGCGGGCGGTGCTGGCGTCGTTGGGCTCGCGATCCGGCCCAGGATCCGATTCGCCGTCGCGCTCACGGCGTGCGTCGCCGATGTTGACTAGTCGATCGCTCATCGGTCCTCGAGATCTCGGACTGCTCGGGCGAACAGATCACCACGCTGGGCATAGTTGTCGAACATGTCCCACGAGGCGCAACCGGGTGCGAGCAGCACCACATCGCCTGGCTCAGCGAGGCCCGCGGCAGCCACCACTGTCTCGCACATCGCCCCAGTGTCGGTGCGGTCGATGATGATGACGGGTACATCCGGTGCGTGTCGCGCGAGAGCAGCAGCAAGGACCGGGGCGTCGACTCCGAGTAGGACTACCCCCCGGATTCGATCGGCCACCGAGGCCACCAGATCGTCGAAGGACTGGCCCTTAGCCATTCCACCTGCGATCCACACCACTGACTCATGCGCCCGCAACGAAGTGGCCGCCGCATGGGTGTTCGTCGCCTTGGAATCATCGATGTAGCGCACTCCCGACACCGTGGCGACATCGGCGATCCGGTGAGCAGCCGGTTCGAACGTCTGCAATCCCGCACGTACGGCATCTGGGTGGACCCCATAGGCGCGCGCTAGGGCCGCGGCCCCGAGAGCGTTGCTCACGTTGTGCGGCGCAGCGGGATGGACGTCCGAAACCGATGCGATCTCTTGGGCGAAGTCGCGTCGTTGTTCGACGAACGCACGATCAACGAGTAGGCCGTCCACGATGCCGAGCATGCCGATGTCCGGCACGCCTCGGGTGATACCGACAGCCCGGCATCCTTCTATGACGTCGGCATTTTCAACCATCAGACGGGTATCGGGCTCATCGACGTCGTAGACCGCAGCTACTTGACACTGCTCGAACACGCGTGACTTCGCCCAGAAATACGCTTCCCTATCCCCGAAATGATCGAGGTGATCATCAGCGAAGTTCAAACACACCGAAGCGAGCGGGCTCATCGATTGCACGAAAGGCAATTGCGGAGCACCCACTTCGATGGCCAACACCTCCATGTCATCGTGCATCACGATGTCGACAAGTGGCTTCCCGATGTTGCCCGCCGCTGTAGTGCGTCGACCTGCGGCTCGCAAGATGGATTCCAGCATCAACGTGGCGGTTGTCTTGCCGTTCGTTCCGGTGACACACAGCCATGCGGCCGGATCGTGTCGGCTGCGCAAGCGCCACGCCAACTCCAGTTCGCCCCACACCGGGATTCCCAGTCCTTGGGCCGCAGTGATGATGTCGGATCGCGGTGGCAGTCCAGGAGAGACAACAAGCACATCGACAGCCCCCCCAACATCGAGTCCCCTCCGAGCTGCCTCGTGGGCCGAGTCTGGCTCACCGAGGTGAACCTCGACCCCGAGTGTGCGCAAAATCTCCGCCCGCTCTTGCTGCGGTTCGCCTGAGGCGTCATCGATAACGGTGACCTGCGCCCCCAACTGCAACAAGGCGTCCGCACAGGAGTAGCCCGCGATTCCCAATCCGGCAACTGCAACCCGGATCGATGACCAATCCGAGGACCGATTCAGGTCCAAGGCATTCGATCGACTCACGCTCGTACCCATTCGGCGTAGAAAAGAGTGAGTCCAGCTCCGATACACAGGCCTTGCACGATCCACATTCGAACAACAATCTGGATCTCGGGCCAACCGAGCATTTCGAAGTGATGATGCAGCGGTGCCATCCGGAAAACGCGTCGTCCTGTCAACTTGAAGGATCCGACCTGCAAGATCACCGAGACCGTCGTGATCAAAAATAGCCCCGCAATGAATGGCAACAGCAGTTCCGTCCGGGTCAAGATGGCTAGGCCAGCGATACCACCACCGAGGGCCAGCGATCCGGTGTCGCCCATGAATATTCGAGCCGGCGCGGTGTTCCACCATAGGAAACCGAAACAGGCACCTGCAGCGGAGGCCGCGACGATGCCAAGATCCAGCGGGTTTTGTGTCGTGTAACAGAACTCGGTGACTCCGAAGGCGCAGTTTTGGCCGTACTGCCAGATAGCGAGAAGCACATACGCCAAGAAACTCATCACCGACGCGCCAACAGCCAGGCCGTCGAGCCCATCGGTGAGATTGACACCGTTGGTGGTTGCCGTGATGAGGAACCACACCCAGATCAAGAACAGACCGAGGGGCAGCACGAGCGGGGTGTCTCGCACGAAAGATACCGCCATCGACGCCGCTGTCTGTCCGTCTTGATCAGGGAATTGCACTGAGAGATAGGCGAAGGCAAAGGCGACCACCGCTTGTCCGATGAGTTTGGTTCGCGCCCGAAGTCCAGTGCTGCGTTGCTTGAAGATCTTCAAGTAGTCGTCAGCCAGACCGACCAAGCCCAGTCCCACCATCAAGAACAGCACCAGTAGGCCCGAGATGGTGACCGGGCGCCAAGTGATCAGGTGGGTGCCGAAATAACCGATGACGACCGCAAGCAGGATCGCGGCGCCACCCATGGACGGAGTCCCCCGCTTGGCTTCGTGATCGGGGTAGGTCTCCCCTTCGCTGGAAACGCGAATGGCCTGCGCGTACCCGCGCCGTGCAAGCAACTTGATCAATAGTGGCGTGCCGACGAGCGAGACGACCGATGCGATCGCAAGTGCAATGACCACCAGCCTCATGCGCTCGCCTCCTGCTCACCGAGCAGATGCATCGCGACTCGTTCCAACCCGATCGCACGCGAAGCCTTGACCAACACAACGTCACCGGGTTGCACTTCGGCATCGAGCAACTCCATGGCCGCCTCGGGACTCGGCACCCAGATTGATTCCTCGCCCCAGGACCCTTCATTACTTGCCGCCAGATGCATCACCTTGGTGGCCGGCCCGACGCAAACGAGACGAGAGATGTCCAACCGCACTGCCAGCCGGCCGATGGAATCGTGTTCGGCCACGGTGAGATCCCCGAGTTCTCGCATCTCGCCAAGGACCGCCCAGGTGCGGGCACCTTGCGCCATCGACCGCAGTGCCTTCAGTGCCGCCCGCATGGATTCGGGGTTCGCGTTGTACGCATCGTTCACGACTGTCACGCCACTACTGGTCTGTTGAACCTCCATCCGCCAGCGACTGTCTACCCGCGCTACTTCCAACCTGGCGGCGATGTCTGCGACCGAAACGCCGGTCAGGTGCGCGATGGTTGCCGCCGCTAGCGCAGCCGAGACGAAGTGCTCACCGTGCATGGGCAGTTGGATCATGTCGCTTATGTCCTCGCGGACGCTGAGCCGGAAAGCGGGGCGGCCACGTTCGTCGAGATGGACATCTAGAGCACGGATATCCGATTCCGGGCCCTCTCCGAACCACACGATCTGCGCGCTTGTCCTACCCCGCATTGCTGCAACCTGGGGATCATCGACATTAAGGGCGGCGATAGCGCCGTCCCGCAGGCCTTCGATGATCTCGCCCTTAGCCACGGCAACATCCGCCGGACTATCGAGCATGCCTACATGGGCTGTCCCGACGTTCAACACCAGTGCGATGTCCAGATCGGCAAGGTCAGCTAGGTAGCGAATGTGTCCAAGCCCGCGCATCCCCATCTCCAGGACGAGAAAGTCGGTTTCGACATCCGCTTCCAAAATTGTCAACGGCACCCCGATTTCGGTGTTGAAGGAGCCTCGGGCAGCCACCACCTCACCGTCGAGTAGCCCCGCAATGAGGTCCTTCGTCGTGGTCTTCCCCGACGAACCTGTCAGCCCGATGACAGTCGCCTTCAAGACTTCCCTTCGATACCAAGCGGCGACCCTCCCGAGCGCAAGTACGCAATCATCGACGACGATGCAGGGCACCTGTGGGATGTCACGCTCGCTGAGCACGGCGATGGCACCGCGTTCGAGTGCTGAGGCGGCGAAGTCGTGGCCGTCAACTCGCTCGCCCCTGGTTGCCACGAAAACATGCCCTGGCTCGATGCTTCGGGAATCGACGCTGAATCCCAGCGCCAAGGCCTGATCCCCCAATTCACGGGCGGCACCGTTGAGCCGGCCTGAGGCGACGTCTGCGATAGCAGCTATCGCCAGTGCCTTCACGCGCCGTCTCCTCGTCCGCCCCCGCCTGATCCGAAACGTTGTCGAACGAAGGATGCCAGCACCTCGCGGTCATCGAAGGCAACGACCCGTCCGTCGATCTCTTGGGTCGCCTCATGCCCCTTGCCGAGCACCAGGACAACGTCTCCCGGGCGCGCCTCCGCGACTACCCGGGCGATCGCCTCCTCACGGGGGGCGATCTCCAGGACGTTGGCCCGCCCCGCCTCCGCTCCATGGCGCACGGTCGACCGGATCTGGGCCGGATCTTCGGTTCGGGGGTTGTCATCGGTAACGATCACCACATCCGCCTGGGATGCCGCCCGACCCATGGCCGAGCGCTTCCCCGGATCTCGATCTCCGCCCGCACCGATAACTACCAGGACTCGGCCAACCACATCGCTACCGGAGCGCCGGTTTCGGTGGCTGTCCACCGCTGCACTCACTACCCGGTCGATTGCGTCGGGTGTGTGGGCATAGTCCACGATGAAGTCGCATCCGTCGACGGATGCCACGACCTCCATCCGACCGGGCACACTCGCTACCGCGAGGGCATCCGCGGCTAGTTGTGCCGGTACTCCCAGGGAATGCGCGATAGCGATTGCGAGGGTCGTGTTGGCGATAGCGAACTCCGTGGCCACCGGCAAATTCAGGAATGCTGTTTGCGGACCCTCGATCCGAACACCATCTCCTGTGGGTTGAGCCCGCCACGTCGCATCGACATCCGGTCTTGTGCTCACGGTGGTGATCGGGATAACGCTGCGCGTGGCTAGGCGCTGGCCCCAGGGTTGATCGACCACCACTACGCCGGCCTTGCAGCGCCCGGATGTGAACATTTCGGCTTTTGCCTCGAAATAGGCGTCCATAGTGCCGTGGTAGTCGAGATGGTCATGACTCAGGCCGGTAAAACCCATCACATCGAATTCGATGCCGTCGACCCGTTGCTCGCGGACGGCGATACTGGAAACCTCCATCGCCACCGCCACGGCTCCGTCTCGCCGAAGGTCGGCAAGTATCCGCTGCAAATCCGTGGCCTCGGGAGTGGTTCGAGGGTGTGCACGCGTACCCCAGGATTCAAAGTACGTGCCCAACGTTCCCACAATGCCGCACGGCAGATTCGCGGCCTGGAGAGCCGCTTGCACCAGGTAGGTAACGGTCGTCTTTCCGTTCGTTCCGGTGACTCCGACCATCGTCATGGATCGGGCTGGAAACCCCTGGAAAGCCGACGCCAGTGCGGCCATCGATGCGCGTGGAGTACTCAGAACCAATACGGATACACCGGTCAGTGATTCCGGGGATCGCGTTTCTGCGAACAGACGCGCGCCGGGTTCGTCGGTGACGATGACCGAGGCGCCTGAACGGACGGCCTCCTGCGCGAAGGATGCACCGTGGGCGCGGTGACCGGATAACGCGAAGAAGACCGAACCGTCGCGGGCCTCGCGCGAATCGCAGGTGAGGTTGGTTATCTCCGGGTCAGCGCCAAGTCCAGCCACGGCTGCATCCTGCGCGAGCCCTGCTTCAGCGAGGAGCCTGGACAGCCGCATCGCTACCCCGTTGTCAAACTCAGCCGCGGGGCCCGCTTGCCCGATGGCGGAATCTGCAGCGCCTGCAACGCGTGGGTTGTGATTTCCTTGAAGACGGGTGCTGCGAGTTCACCGCCGCCGCGGCCTCGCTTGGGTTGGTGCACGAATACGCCCACCGCGAGCCGGGGTGCATCCGCTGGCGCCACACCGATGAACGATGCCGTGACATCGCCGGCGTAGCAACGGCAATCAGGATCCACGAATTGGGCCGTGCCAGTCTTGCCGGCGACCCGGTAGCCGGGGATGCGTGCTTGCGGAGCCGTGCCGCCCTCGCCGACCACGGCTTCCATCATGGCCATCACTTGCCGGGCGGTGTCCTCGCTCACTACTCGATCGCGCTCAGCAGCCGGCTCCTCGTGAACGGTTCCGTCGGGATCGATCGTCGCCGCGATGATGCTGGGATCAACACGCACTCCCCCGTTCGCGATAGTCGCGAAGACATTGGTCATCTGCACAGTTGTTGCCGAATAGCCCTGCCCGAATGCCATCGTCGGGAAAGTGGTGCCAGACCAGTTCTCGCGCGACAGCATCAGCCCCGCAGACTCGCCGGGCAAACCGAGGTCGGTCTTTCGATTGATTCCAAACCGCTCCATGTATCGGGCCAGTTCCACCTTGGGCATCTTCTCGGCTGCCAGGATCATCCCGATGTTGCTGGACTTCGCGAAAGCTCCGGTCATCGTCAATCGCAACGTTCCGTGCTTCCAGTAATCGTTGAATCTCTTGCCGGCTCGTTTCAACGTGCCAGGAACCTTGATCGGCGTGAGCGGATCCACCACACCCTCGTTGATCACGGCCGCGGCGGTGATGACCTTGCCGGTCGATCCCGGTTCGAAGATGTCGGTGATTGCGCGGTTTCGTCGTTCTTCGGGAAGGGCCTGCGTGAATCGATTCGGATCGAAGTCCGGACCGGTGGCCATTGCCAAGATCTCTCCTGTTTGCACGTCCATGACCACCGCCGTTGCGCTGGACGCCCCGGACTTACGAACAACGGAGTCGATCGCCTCCTGCGCGACGAATTGGATATCCCGGTCGATGGTCAACTGCACATCCGAGCCAGGCACAGCAGCAACCGACGATTGATTTTGAGTCGGAATGACTCGACCGCCCGGGCCACGTTCGTACGTCTGCTGACCGGCAGTGCCGGTAAGTAGTTCATCGAAACTTGACTCGATACCGGCTCCGCCCACCCCGTCGGCATTGACGAAGCCAACGATGTGCGAGGCCAAATCCTCGGCCGGGTAGATACGCCGTGCCGTTTCCTGGCTGAAGATGCCCGGCAGTTGAAGCGCGGAGATCTCGTCCCACGTCGAGGGAGTGACCCCTTTGGCCACGTACATGAACCGCTTGTCTCCGGACAGCCGGTCGGCGAGAACATCTTGAGGCACCTCGAGGATCGGAGCTAACTCCACAGCAACGGCAGCCGGGTCATCGATGAGTGTTTGGTCGGCGGTTATGTCGCGGGCTTCCACCGTCACGGCGAGGGCTTGACCCGACCGGTCCAAGATGCTGCCGCGATAGGCGGGAATTTCCAGCGTGCGCAAGCGCTGGGTCAATGCCGCATCAGCAAGGGCCTCCCCGCGCACTGCCTGCAAGTCCACCAACCGCGTCGCGAATATGGAGGCCACGATGGCGGTTGCAAGCAACAACGCCGTTCCACGCCTTCGCGGGCTACCCGGCCTGAAATCCGCGCGCTCACTCATTGGTTATCACCGTCCACAACGGCACCGTCGCTTGATGCTGTGTCGCCACGCCCACTGCTCGCACCGTCGACCAGCACAGCACCGTCCGTTACCGGGAGAGCCTCGGCTTCTTGTCCTTGTTGCCGGGATTCATTTCGTCGCGCCTGCTCGGTGGCTTCGTCAAAGCGCTCGCTAGCTCCAGGATCGACCAGCACGGCACCGTCGCCGATCTGCCGCCGCTGCCCGGCCGTGGAATCGGACTGCTGTCCTTCCCCCGCCCCTGCGGAGCCGGGCCCTTGATCTGGAACCGCATCAAGCAAAGAAGCGGTAAGGGAGGTCGCGACATTAGCGGTGCGCGACCTATTTCCCGGTGCAGGCTTTGCCTTGCCCTTGATGTCGCCACTGGGGATGGTCACGAACACGGGTCGACCGCTAGGCACCATCCCGATCGCTCGTGCCTTGGCCTCGAGTACTGGGGGCGCAGCCGCCGCGCTCAAACTTTCCGTCAAAGCCGCTTCCGTTCGTGCAAGTTCCCGCTGCTGGCTTTGCAATTCGCTCACCGTGAAGGCGGTCTGTGCCACCGAAGTGTTGACGACGAGCATGATGACCAAACCCAGGGCCAGCATGCCGGTGATGACCACAGCGAACAGGCCACGGCTAGCTCGCTCGGGGCGCAACGGGGCGACGAGCCGCAGATGTGGAAGCTCATGCCGGTGCTTGCGACCAGCAGCGCCCGTCGCGTACTCGGTCGTGGCCTCTGGCAGCGACTGCTCCAGCACCGGGGCGCTCATGCGGCGATCCGTTCGATGGCCCGCAGCCGCGCCGAAGCCGCGCGGGGGTTCTCGTCGACTTCTGCCTCGGAGGCTTGCTGCGAACCGCGAACAAGCAATCGAAAGGACGGCTCGCTGCCTTCGGGAACGATCGGTAGGTCAGGAGGGATATCGAGTTGAGTGCGTCGCGCGAATTCCTGCTTCACGATGCGGTCTTCCAGCGATTGATAGGACAGCACAACCAGCCGGCCGCCAACGCTCAACAAATCCAAAGCCGCCGGGATGGCCGCTCGCAGAACCTCGAGTTCGCCGTTCACTTCGATGCGAAGCGCCTGGAAACTGCGCTTGGCGGGATTGCCACCGGTTCGACGAGCCGCGGCAGGGATAGCTTCACGGATGATGTCGACCAGCCGGGCAGATGAAGTGATCGGCTCTGCTGTGCGAGCGCGGACAATCCCGCGCGCTATCCGCGACGCGAACCGTTCCTCGCCGAATTCGCGCAGGATTCGGGTGAGTTCGGCCTCGCTGTAGCCGTTGACGATGTCGGCAGCTGTCCGCTCATCTGCTGAGGACATGCGCATGTCCAAGGGAGCATCCACCGAGTAGGCGAAGCCTCGTTCCGGGTCGTCGAGTTGCATCGAGGAAACCCCGAGATCGAACAAGATCCCGTTCACGCTGCTGATGCCGGCGTCAGCGAGCACATGCGGAACGTCGTCGTAGACGGCGTGGACTAGGCGAACGCGAACCCCCCACGGCGCGAGTCGAGCGCGACTGAGTTCCAATGCAGAGGCATCTCGATCGATACCGATAACCGTCAGATCGGGGAATGTTTCGAGGGCGTATTCGCTATGCCCACCAAGACCCACTGTGGCGTCGACGAAAACCGCACCAGGATGCGTGAGCGCGGGAGCCAACAGCGCGAAGACCCGTTCGCGCAGAACAGGTGTGTGGTGAGCAGGTGATGTGGTCAAAAGTCGACTTCCCCATCGACCGGGACTGTGAAGCCCCGAGCGGCTAGGACTACGCCCAGCCTGCAACGACGACGGACAACACGTACAAGATGCTGCCGGTGGCAACACCCGCCACCATGACGGCAACCCCGGTCCGAACCGGTCCTAGCCCTGAGATCGTTGTCGTCTGCGAGACCGTGGTCTCGTCAATTACTGCCATTCTGGCTCCTCGTTCGCGGTCGAGTAGTGCTGGAGTGAACTGCTGTCGAGCGTTGCCGGGCGTTGACCCTCACCGTCCCGGTCAGGTCCCCGCCCGCTTTGCGCGTCCTGGCACCGGGGAAGGG